>JALHRH010000177.1 GCA_022841565.1 Mycobacterium sp.
TGCACCGGCGTGTCGATGACGTGCACACCCTGGCGACGGAACTGACCGGAAAACGAGCGCCAATAGTTGGCGGGATAGGTCTTCACCGAGCTTGCCGCATCGCTGGGCAGCTTGTCAGAGTGGTGAATCTGCTCGACCGGGATGTTGTCGACGATGTTGCGCCGCACCGCCGCGCTCGACAGCCCCCACCGCAGCAGCAGCGGCGCCAACACCGGAATCGAGAAGAAGGCCATATAGGTCAACCGAGCGACCTGGCTGACCGCCCGGGCGAGTCTGCGGACCCGCCACGGTTGGCTCACGGCACCGAAAATAAAGCTCACCAGCTGATCCTGGGCGGGGCCGGACACCGAGGTGAACGAGGCCACCCGGTCCCCGGCACCGGGCCGGCTCAGGTACTCCCAGACCGCCACCGAACCCCAGTCGTGGGCCAACACGTGCACGGGCTGTCCCGGGCTCAGCTCGCTAAGGACCGCGGCGAAGTCGTCGGCCATCCGGGCCGTGCGGTAGGCGGACACCGGTTTGGGCGCCGAGGACAGCCCGACACCGCGGTTGTCGAACCGCACAATCCGGAACCGTTGCGCCAGTAGGGGAACCACGCCGTCCCACAACACATGCGAGTCCGGCCAGCCGTGCATCAGCACGACGGTGGGTCCTTCGCGGTTGCCCTCTTCGTACACCGCGATGCGGACACCGTCCGCGCTGTCGACGAACTGCTGCGGTGCATGTTGTGTTGCCGGCATCAAACCTCCGCCACCTGCGACTTGTCGTCGGGAACCAGTGGCCACACCGTAGCAAGACCGACTGTCACGACCCGCAACCGAAGTCGCCGCGCCCTGAATGTAAGTCGTTGGTGGCAGAGTGAAAGGATTAGTTTTGACCTCGACATGGGTTGCTCACCGGTTCCCGACGGTGTGGTAAGCCAGAGGTCGACCTGCGCCGATCCGACGACCGTCCGAGGAGTCAACAGAGATGGCCTTCTCCGTCCAGATGCCGGCACTTGGTGAGAGCGTCACCGAGGGAACGGTCACCCGCTGGCTCAAGCAGGAGGGCGACACCGTCGAAATAGACGAGCCACTCGTCGAAGTCTCGACCGACAAGGTTGACACGGAAATCCCGTCACCGGCTGCGGGCGTGCTCACCAAGATCATCGCCCAGGAAGACGACACCGTCGAGGTCGGCGGCGATCTGGCTCTCATCGGCGACTCCGCCGGCGACAGCGGCCAAGACGGCGGTCAGGACACGTCCGAGCCGGCCCGGGAAGAAGCTCAGGACGAAGCTCAGGAGGCGTCCGAAGCCGAGGAGCCGCCGCAAGAAGAACCCGCCAGTGAACCCGAGCCCGAGCCCAAACAGGAGAAGTCCAGCGACGCGGGCGGCGACGCCACGCCGGTGCTGATGCCGGAATTGGGCGAATCGGTCACCGAGGGCACCGTGACGCGGTGGCTGAAGAAGGTCGGCGACTCGGTCCAGGTGGACGAGCCGCTGGTGGAAGTGTCCACCGACAAGGTTGACACCGAGATTCCCTCGCCGGTGGCTGGCGTGCTGGTCAGCATCACCGCCGAAGAAGACGACGTCGTGCAGGTCGGTGGGGAGTTGGCCAAGGTCGGCAGTTCCGATTCCAGTGGCGCCACGGCTCCCAAGCCGAAAACTCAACCCAGCGAGGAGAAGGCGGAGGCAGAGCCGGAGCCGGAGCCGGAGCCGGAGCCCGAGCCCGCGCCTCAGGAAGAGCCCAAGCCGGAGCCCAAAGCGGAACCGGAACCGCAGGGCGCATCGGAAGGCGGGCCGTATGTGACGCCGCTAGTGCGCAAACTGGCCGCGGAGAACAACGTCGACCTGGCCGAGGTGACCGGCACCGGCGTGGGCGGCCGGATTCGAAAGCAGGACGTGCTGGCCTTCGCTCAAAAGGAAGCGGAAAAGAAGCAGCAACCGAAGGAGGAGGCCAGGCCGGCCGCCGCCGCCCCGGCAACCCCCGGGGCCAAGCCGGCGGCTGCTGCCGGCGCCACCCCATCGTTGGCCCACCTGCGCGGGACCAAGCAGAAGGCCAGCCGGATCCGGCAGATCACGGCCGCCAAGACGCGCGAGTCCCTGCAGGCCACCGCACAGCTGACCCAAACTCACGAGGTCGACATGACCAAGATCGTGGCATTGCGGGCCCGGGCCAAGACAGCGTTTGCGGAACGTGAAGGGGTGAACCTGACCTTCCTTCCGTTCATCGCGCGAGCGGCAATTGACGCCCTCAAGATCCACCCGAACATCAACGCCAGCTACGACGAGGAAACCAAGGAGATCACCTACTACGACGCCGAGCACCTCGGATTCGCCGTCGACACCGAGCAGGGACTGCTCTCCCCCGTCATTCACAACGCCGGCGATTTGTCCCTGGCCGGTTTGGCCCGCGCGATCGCAGACATCGCCGCCCGGGCACGGTCGGGCAATCTGAAACCCGACGAGTTGTCCGGGGGCACCTTCACCATCACCAACATCGGCAGCCAGGGCGCCCTGTTCGACACGCCGATTCTGGTGCCTCCGCAGGCCGCCATGCTGGGCACCGGGGCCATCGTCAAACGACCCCGGGTGATCGTCGATGAGTACGGCAACGAGTCCATCGGTGTCCGGTCGGTCAGCTACCTGCCGCTGACCTATGACCACCGACTCATCGACGGGGCGGACGCCGGACGTTTCCTGACCACGATCAAGCACCGACTCGAAGAAGGGGCCTTCGAGGCCGATCTGGGGCTGTAGGAGGACTCCCGAACCGTGGCCAAAGCGGTGATCGCGATTGCGGGTTCGTCTGGCTTGATCGGTTCGGCGCTAACTGCGGCGCTGCGTGCGGCCGATCATAATGTGCTGCGCATCGTGCGCCGTACCCCGGCGAACTCCGACGAACTGCACTGGAATCCGGAAAGCGGCGAATTCGATCCGGACTTACTCATCGATGTTGACGTGGTGGTCAACCTGTGTGGCGTCAACGTCGGCCAGCGTCGATGGTCGGGCGCGTTCAAGCAGAGCCTGCGCGACAGCCGGCTCGCACCAACTGAGGTGCTGGCCGCCGCCGTCGCCGACGCGGGGGTCGGCACGCTGATCAACGCCAGCGCGGTGGGCTACTACGGCGACACCAGAGACCGCGTGGTCGACGAAAGAAATGCTGCCGGGCGGGGGTTTCTGTCCCAGCTGTGCGTGGACTGGGAGGCCGCGACGCTACCGGCGCACCACGCAGGCACCCGAGTGGTGTTGGCCCGAACGGGTGTGGTGCTGGCCCCTTCGGGCGGCGCCCTGCGGATGATGAGACCGGTGTTCTCGGTGGGCCTGGGCGCGCGACTCGGTAGCGGCCGTCAGTACATGTCGTGGATCAGTCTCGAAGATGAGGTGCGGGCGCTGCTGTTCGCGATCTCCCACCCCACGCTGTCCGGGCCGGTGAACCTGACCGGGCCCGCACCCGTGACCAACGCGGAGTTCACCACCGCCTTCGGTCGAGCCGTCAAACGCCCGACTCCGATGGTGGTGCCGGGTTTCGCGGTGCGCGCGGCCCTCGGAGAATTCGCTGGCGAAGGACTGCTCGCCGGTCAGCGCGCCATTCCGGCGGTCTTGGAGCAAGCCGGTTTCCAATTTCAGCACAACACAATTGGCGAGGCACTCGATTACGCCACAGCGGATCGCCAGCAAGATTGAATACCCTCGCTCAACCCATTTCGCACCGACGACTCTTGCGGTATCTTCGCTTCGGCGCGTACCAGCCAACACGACGGACAATGGAGAAGCGTGACTGCCTCGGTTTTTCATGATGTGAAAAAGGAGGGGCCGCTCTACGCGCTCTTCCTGAACTGCACGCTGAAGAAGGGGCCGGAGGTCTCCAATACTGAGGCACTGTGCAATCTGCTCATCGAACGACTGGTAGCCCACGAACCGGACATCGAGACCGAGATCGTCCGCGTGGTGGATTACGACGTGAAGCCCGGCATCGGTAACGACGAGGGCGACGGCGATGAGTGGCCGGCGATCTTGGAAAAAGTCAAGCGCTGCAACATCATCGTGCCCGCGATGCCGATCTGGATGGGGGTGCGCTCCTCGGTGATGCAGCGGGTGATCGAGCGTCTGGACGGCACCACCAAGACGGTGATGTGCGAACGCACCGGCCAGTTTCCGCTGTACGGAACGGTCGCCGGATGCGTGGTGACCGGCAATGAGGACGGCAGCCACGACTGCGTCGCCAATACCTTCGCCAATCTGTTGCACTTCGGCGTGACGGTGCCGCCCAACACCGATCTCTACTGGGTCGGCGATGCGGGGCCGGGAGCCAGCTACATCGAGGCCGGCGGTGAACTGTCGCCGTACGTGCGGCGCAACGCCGAACTGGCCGCGTTGAACCTGCTCTTTGGCGCGAAGCTGCTGCGAGACAACCCGTATACCGTCAACATCGCCGAGCAGAACGCAAAAATGGAGCGACGCAACGACGTCAAGACGGACGCGATGAGACTTGCCATCAGCTACATGCGCGAAAACATGCCGGACTGATCGTTCGTCGACTCATCGACACAGCCATGGAGCCACGCGGTGATCCGCTTTCCACTATCGGCGAGGCCGAAGCGACTGGGCACATCGCCGATCTGTATGACGACATCCGAAAGACGCGCCGCATGTCCTTCGTCATTTTTGTGTGGCGCCGCCTCGCCTCGATCCCCGGCCGCCTGGCCTGGACCTGGCCAACGATGAAACCGCTGTACGCCAACGGCGCTGGGTACTCGGAGGCCGACGCGCTGCGTGCCGCAGCCAATCTGCTACCGGTGCCCCGATTTTCCACCGCGGCGCTTCGCTCTCACGCGACGGGGCACGTGATTCCAGTTGAGCCTGCTGCTTCGGATGCTGCCCGTTGGTCCCTGAAATGAAACCCCGTTGTTGGAGAGAAAGGGCTGGTGAGTCATGGAGCTGACCGAGTTGGTAGCGGGTCTAGGCGTCGCCGATGTGGTCGACGCGATGACGATGACGCATGCGCATCGGGCTCACATCATCGAACTCGACAGCCCAGATCCCAGCCGGGTGCTCATCGGTCCGGCGGTGACAATCTCTTATCTTCCGGTGCGGAAGGACCTGATGGATCCGGAGAAACACAGCCTGGGGCCGGCGATCTATCGCGCCGTCGCCAAACATGACCCCGCCGGGGCGGTGCTGGTGATGGCATCCAATGGCTACACCCACACGTCGCTGGGCGGTGGCACCAAGCTCAGCCGGGTGGAAAACCTTGGCATGGCAGGCATTCTCGCCGACGGTATGCTGCGCGACTACGAGGAGCTCAATGGCTATCGGTTCGCCACCTATAGCCGGGGCGAGACAGCGCGCGCCGGCGGCAACGAAGTCCAGCCATACCTGGCCGACGTTCCGATCGCCGTCGGTGGCGTCACCGTCGTTCCCGGCGATGTCATCTTCGCCAAAGGCTCTACGGCCGTGGCGATCCCGGGCGGCGAGGCCGAGGCGATCCTGACCAAAGCACGCAACATCATGCACAAGATGGATGCCGCCAAGGAAAGCTTGAAAAACGAAGACCCCGAGACCGTCCTTCGCCAGGGCAGCGGCGAGCTGTGAGCACGCCGAACAATACCAGCGAGCAGCTGGTCAGCGCCCTGGCAGCGGAAGGCGTTGAATACGTATTCGGCATTCCCGGCGATGAAAATCTGCACTTCATGGAGTCGCTGCGAAAGGACGGGCGGATCACGTTCGTCCTGTTCCGGCACGAGCAGGCGGCGGGCTTCGCGGCGGCAGCGTACGGGCGGCTCACCGGCAAGCTGGCCGTTGCCATGTCGACCCTGGGTGCCGGTGCGATGAACCTGACGACACCGGTGGCGCACGCGTATCTGGCGGCCATGCCGATGCTGGTGATCACCGGCCAGAAGGCCGTGCGCGACAACAGAATGGGCCAGTATCAGTTGGTCGACGTGGTCGATGTGATGCGCCCGATCACCAAGTTCGCCGCGAAGATCCCGTCCGGCCCGATGGCCGGATCGCTGCTGCGGCAGGCGATGATGTCGGCGCTGGGCGGGCGTCAGGGTCCGGCGCACCTGGAGCTGCCCGAGGATGTGGCCCGAGAGACCGAGCTCGGCCCGTGCGTGCCGTGCCGGCACAGCGACATCCCCGTTGCGACCCAGGAAAGCATCGACGCGGCGGCGGGCTTAATCCAACGGGCCGGCCGGCCACTGATCATGATCGGTGGCGGCACGCGCGCCAACCGACCGGCGGTCGCGGCGGCCGTGCGCGCACTGATCGACAGGACGCAAATCCCTTTCGTGGCAACCATGATGGGCAAAGGCGTCGCCGACGAGGACCATCCGCTCTACGTCGGTTGTTCGATCATGCCCGCCGATTATCCGAACTGCGCCATCCAGGCTGCCGACGTGATCCTCAATGTCGGCCACGATGTCATGGAAAAGCCCCCGCTGTTCATGCGGGCCGACAGCAACCAAACCGTTATCCACCTCAATCCCTTTGCCGCACAAGGTGATAATAGCTACTTCCCGCAGGCGCAGATCGTCGGCGAGATGGCCGACGCGCTGCATCGGCTGACCAAGAAGCTCACCCCAAATGCCAGCTGGGACCACGCCGGTTTCCATCGGCTGGCCGACGCGATGCGGCACAGCATCGCACGCTCGGCAGCCGACACGTCGTTCCCGGCCAAGCAGGGTTACCTGATCGCGACGCTGCGCGACTTCATGGCCGACGACGACATCCTGTCCCTCGACAACGGCATCCATATGATGTGGGCGACAAGGAATTTCAATGCCCGCCAGCCCAATACGATGCTGATCGATCACGCGCTCGGGTCAATGGGGATCAGCCTGCCCGCCGCGATCGCCGCTAAGCTCGTCCACCCCGAACGCAAAGTCGTGGTGGTGACCGGCGACGGCGGATTCGCGATGAACGGCCAGGATCTCGAGACGGCGGTGCGTCTTGGCCTGGACCTGATCGTGGTGGTGTTCAACGACAAGAGTTTGGGCATGATCGCGATGAAGCAGATGGCCGACGGCTACCACAGGTACGGCGTCGATTTCGGCAATCCCGACTTCGTCGCCTTCGCGCAGAGCTACGGCGCTGTCGGACATCGGCTCAACGATCCGGCTCAGTTTCGCGCGATTCTCGAACAGGCCGCCGCCGGCGGGGTGCACATCATCGACGCCCCGGTGGACCCACACGAGAACCTGGCGCTGATCAAGGAGATGCGATCGGTCGATTGCGCTCACCTTATGAGCCCCAACGGCTAGCGAGCTAGGCGGCGGCCGCCGTTGAATCGCGCTTCCGCCATGGCCAGCGCCCGGTCATCTCCACGGTCAGCGAGAGGCTCAGGAAAGTTCGGATCGCCACCACGCCGGCCAACGCAGCAACGTGCTGCGCGTTGGGCGTGATGGCGATCGTTTTGACAATGTCGCCCGCCACCAGGAACTCCAGCCCGATCAGGATCGATCGTCCGAGGTTGTTGCGTAAGTCTTGGTAGGCCTGGTCCGCCCGGCGCGCCACATGCCCGAAGTACAGCGAACAGGAGATTATGCAGCCGACCACGATTACCGCGACACCGGCAACATCGATGGCCCCACCAACATGCTCCACGATTTTCAGCAGGCTCATGGCAGGCAGAGTAACGGCTGACCAAGCGGTTCGGCTCGCGCTTGGAGTAACGTTTCTGAAGTGACGGGTTCCATCCGGTCCAGCCCCGCCCCGATCGACATCCGTCAGCTCGGCAGGGTTGAATACCGGGACGCCTGGCAGCTGCAGCGAGAGCTGGCCGATGCCCGGGCCGCCGGCGGACGGGACACCCTGCTTTTGCTGCAGCATCCAGCCGTCTACACCGCCGGACGGCGCACCCAACCGCACGAACGGCCCGCAGCATCGGAGCACGGCACCCCGGTCATCGACACCGATCGCGGCGGCAAGATCACCTGGCACGGCCCCGGGCAATTGGTCGGCTATCCGATCATCGGGCTGGCCGAACCGCTCGACGTGGTCAACTACGTGCGGCGTCTTGAGGAAGCCCTGATCACAGTGTGCCGCGATCTTGGCCTGCAGGCGGGACGGGTGAACGGACGCTCAGGAGTCTGGGTTGCCGGCCGGCCCGCCCGCAAGGTCGCCGCGATCGGGGTGCGGGTAGCCCGCTCGACGACGCTGCACGGGTTCGCGCTCAACTGCGACTGCAACCTGGCGTCGTTCAACACGATCGTGCCGTGCGGCATCAGCGACGCCGGGGTCACGTCCTTGTCCGCCGAACTCGGTCGCCCCATCACGGTGGACGATGTCAGAGCCACTGTTGCCGACGCCGTGTGCGACGCCCTGGACGGATCGCTGCCGGTCCGGGATGAGTCAGCCGGCCGCGTAGCATCGACCATGTGACTGTCGCTCCTCAAGGTCGGAAACTGCTGCGCCTCGAGGTGCGCAATGCCGAGACTCCGATCGAGCGCAAGCCGCCGTGGATCAAGACCCGGGCCCGGATGGGGCCGGAGTACACCGAGCTCAAGAACCTGGTCCGGCGCGAGGGCCTGCACACCGTCTGCGAAGAGGCAGGCTGCCCCAACATCTTCGAATGCTGGGAGGACCGGGAGGCGACTTTCCTGATCGGCGGCGACCAGTGCACCCGTCGGTGCGACTTCTGCCAGATCGACACCGGAAGGCCCGCCGAACTGGACCGCGACGAGCCGCGACGGGTGGCCGAGAGCGTGCAGACCATGGGGCTGCGTTACGCCACAGTCACCGGCGTCGCCCGCGACGACCTGCCCGATGGTGGCGCCTGGCTGTACGCCGAAACGGTGCGGGCCATCAAGGAATTCAACCCGTCCACCGGCGTCGAACTGTTGATCCCGGACTTCAACGGCGAATCCTCCCGACTCACCGAGGTCTTCGCGTCCGGCCCGGAAGTGTTGGCGCACAATGTCGAAACGGTGCCGCGCATCTTCAAGCGAATCCGTCCCGCTTTCACCTATCAGCGCAGTCTCGATGTGCTCACGGCAGCACGGGACGTCGGCCTGGTCACCAAGAGCAACCTCATTCTTGGCCTGGGGGAAACTCCCGACGAAGTGCGCACCGCGCTGGCCGACCTGCACAGCGCCGGCTGCGACATCGTCACCATCACCCAGTACCTGCGGCCCACGGCGCGCCACCATCCGGTCGAACGTTGGGTGACACCCGATGAGTTCGTCGAGTTCGCGCGGCATGCCGAAGGGTTGGGTTTCGCCGGTGTTTTGGCGGGGCCGCTGGTTCGCTCCTCCTACCGGGCCGGCCGGCTCTACCGGCAGGCCGCAGCAAACCAGAAGCAGCACGCCTCCTCCTAACGGCCGGACCAACGTCGATGTCCACCTAGCCGCCCCAGGTTCGTTCGGTTCGCAGGGGTATTCGCACTACCACGTCCCGCCGCTCCATGGCCGACTCCGGCGCAGCTGTCACCTGCAACAAGTGCTGCAAATCACCGGCCCGGCGACCATTGGTAACCGAAATCCGCGTCACCGGCGAGCGTGCCACCGCCCAGATGGCGACCGCCTACGCCAACGCGAGTCGGATGCCCACTTCGGACCGCGCGCCGTCGAGTTCGTCCCACGAGGACGGCAGATGCAAGATCTGCGTCCCCCGCCGCCCTCGGCGAGCGAGCAGTAGCGGAAAAGTAGGTCCTCGCGGCGGATATATCCTTGGTGACTATGGCGAAATCCCGAAGTGCCGCAGAAAACAAGGCCGCCAAGGCCGAGGCGGCGGCCGCCCGCAAGGCGGCTTCCAAACAACGCCGAGCTCAGCTATGGCAGGCGTTCAACATGCAGCGCAAGCAGGACAAGCGCCTACTGCCGTACATGATCGGCACGTTCGTACTGATCGTGTCCGTGTGCGTGGCCGTCGGCGTATGGGCCGGTGGGCTGACCATGATCATGATGATCCCGATTGGTCTGCTGCTGGGCGCGCTGATGGCGTTCATCATCTTCGGCCGACGGGCTCAACGCAGTGTCTTTCAACAGGCCGAGGGCCAGACCGGGGCCGCCGCGTGGGTGCTGGACAACCTGCGGGGCAAATGGCGGGTGACTCCCGGGGTGGCCGCGACCGGTCACTTCGACGCGGTGCACCGGGTGATCGGCCGGCCCGGCGTCATCCTGGTCGGCGAGGGTTCGGCAACTCGCGTCAAACCGTTGCTCGCACAGGAGAAAAAGCGAACCGCGCGGGTGGTCGGCGACGTGCCGATCTACGACATCATCGTGGGCAACGGCGAGGGTGAGGTTGCGCTGGCCAAGCTGGAGCGCCACCTCAACCGCCTTCCGGCCAACATCACCGTCAAGCAGATGGATACGTTGGAGTCGCGGTTGGCCGCGCTCGGTTCACGCGCCGGTGCCGCCATGATGCCCAAGGGGCCGCTGCCCAACTCCGGCAAGATGCGCGGCGTGCAGCGTACGGTGCGCCGCAAATAGCCTGCCCGTAGCTGCCATTCGCCCGATCCGGGCCTGCCCGCAAAGCAAACGACGAACCTGCCGAATATCGGTTAGTACTTCTGAAAGCGGTCGGATACTGCCACCGCGTCGCGTTTGTCAACAGCCCGCGAGGACGCGGACGCGCGGCCGATCGTCCGTGCATCGAACCGCACGGCATCGCTCGAAAAGTGCTGTACCAGTTAGCAATCTTCTACTTGCCAACGCCGGGCGACGGCACCGACTGTTTGTCAAGCCATTCATATTGGCATCTGTTGATGCCTTCCGCAGTGATCGCACCCTACTTTGCCGCGTGTCCGGACCGGCGATGGCCGGCCCGCGACGTTCTCATTCAGCGGCGCAGCACCGCGGTCCTGGTCAACCGGTCCTGCAAGCCCCGTCCGTCCGAATCTGTGAACAGGGGCGGGACCACCAGGAAGATCAACAATCCGCGTGCCAGGGCGCGGCCGATGCCGATCGGCAGCCGACCATCCACCGCCGCCACCTGCACACGCAGCGCCAGTTGGCCTGGGGAGAATCCGAACAATCGCACCGACACCGCGCCGATCACCAGCCACACCAACATCTGCACTGTTGACAACAACGCGTCTGAGATGGCGCCGAACGACAGCGCCAGCAGCGCCAAACCGGCGGCAATCAGCCAGTCGACGAATAACGCCAGCAGGCGGCGTCCCGTCGAGGCCACTGAACCCGGACCGGTCCGCGGCAGACCCAGCGTTTCCCCGGGGTAACCGGCGGGTGATTCCGGCATCATCGGCGATGTCCGGCGATGTCGGCCGCCCGCGGCTGGCATAGCCCACTCAGCATCGACCACGGACCGGTTACGATCTTGCGGGCCATGGCCTCCACAATAGGGCCCGGCGGTCACCCGGGTGCTGATGTGGACGCTGTGGTGCGTAACCTCTGCGCAACACGTGGTTGACTGACGGGCAACAACTGCTCCCTAGCGTCGGCCGCGAATCACCAAGTAAAGGAGCCTTCTGTGACGGATAAGACGCCCGACGACGTCTTCAAACTTGCCAAAGACGAAAACGTCGAGTTTGTCGACGTCCGTTTCTGCGACCTGCCCGGCATCATGCAGCACTTCACGATTCCGATCTCGTTCTTCGACATGAGCGTGTTCGAGGAGGGCCTGGCCTTCGACGGCTCCTCGATCCGTGGTTTCCAGTCGATCCACGAGTCCGATATGTTGCTGCTGCCGGACCCCGCGACGGCGGTCATCGACCAGTTCCGCGAGGCCAAGACGCTGAACCTGAACTTCTTCGTGCACGACCCGTTCACCCTCGAGCCCTACTCGCGCGACCCGCGCAACGTCGCCCGCAAGGCCGAGAACTACCTGATCAGCACCGG
>JALHRH010000178.1 GCA_022841565.1 Mycobacterium sp.
CGTCGACAACGAAGGTCGAGCGGATCACCCCGGTGACCGTCTTGCCGTACATCTGCTTCTCGCCGAAGGCGCCGTAGGCCGTGAGCACCTTGCGCTCCGGGTCGGACAGCAGCGGGAACGTCAGCCCCTCGGCGTCGCGGAACTTCGCCAGCTTCTCCGGCTTGTCGGGGGAGATGCCAACGACGGCGATGCCGGCCTCATTGAGTTCGGCCAGGCTGTCCCGGAAATCGCAGGCCTGTTTGGTGCAGCCAGGTGTCGAGGCCGCCGGGTAGAAATACACGACGACCCGGCGACCCTTGTAGTCGGTCAGTTTCACCTGGTTGCCATCGGCGTCGGGCAGGTTGAAGGCGGGCGCTTTGTCGCCTGGCGCCAGCCGCGTGGTCTCGGTCAAGGTGCATCCCTTTCTTGTCGCCGAAGCGTCGGCACTAGGGTAGTTCGTCAGTGCACCAGCCTGACTTGGAGGACAGACACGTGGCGGACCGCGATCCCGACACCATCAAGCAGGAGATCGACCAAGCCCGCGAGCAGCTGGCTGCCACCGTCGATTCGCTTGCTGAGCGTGCCAATCCTCGCCGGCTGGCCGACGACGTCAAGGCCAAGGTGATCGAGTTCCTGAACAAGCCCATCGTGACGGTGTCGCTGACCGGGGTCGGCGTCGCCGCCGTGGTGGTGGTGATCTATCGGATCAGGAAGCGCTGACCAGACTCAGCGGCTGCGCCGCGAAGTATCCGGCGACCTGCCTTGCCCGCATCGCGGCGTAACCTGCCCCGGCCACCGGGTGCCAGCGTGCATGGTTGAGCGGTCCGACCGCGACCCGTCGTGAAGGTCTCGGGTATCGGATCCTCAACGCGCGCGATCGGGTGCCTACGGACCGGTGACCGCGTGAAACCACGCCAGCGGGTTGAGTTCCCGAAACGGGTCCTGCGAGCGCAATGCCAGCAGGTCGCGCAGGATCGCTTCGACTTCGTGCTGAGTGTTGTCGCGTACCGTCGTCACCCACGTGTCGGCGGACACCCGGGCGCGCTTCGTGGTCTCGATCGGGTCGCCGAACCGCAGATACATCCGTTGGGGGCGGGGGATGAGGGTCGGGCCGATGCCCCGCACGATCGGCATGGCCATGTCGGCGTTGCCGCTGAATCTCTTGCTTATCGCCTGGCTTAGCCGGCCCAGGCGGCTGTCCCGGGTAACCAGGCTCTTGTACACGTCGTCGCCGCCAACCAGGCCGACGGGCACGATTGGGTAGTTGTTTTCCACAGCCAAGCGCGCGAATCCGGACCGGCCATGCCAGTTCAGCCGGTATTCCTCGCCCTTGAACTTCGCGATCTCGCGGCCGCCGCCGGGAAAGACCAGGATGGTCTCGTTGTGGCGCATCAATTCCCGTGCCGTCTCCGGGGCGCCGACGACGCCACCGTAGGCGGCGATCAGGTCACGTCCGAGTCCTTTCGCTTCTCCGAACCTGCGATCGGCCAAGGGCCGCACCCGGGTCCCGGTAACCCGTCGCACGTAGTGCGGAATCAGCAGAATCTCGGCCTGGGCTTGTTGAGTGTGGTTGCCCACCAACAGAAATCGACCATCAGCCGGCAGCTTCTCCAGGCCGTCGACATATGGGCGGTACACGTCGATGGCGGGTTGAATGCCGCCCTGGATCTTCTGCAGCGCCTCGCTGAGGATCTGCACCCGGCGGGCGTGGTTCATTGCTGCATGAAGTGCCTCTGTCATGGCAGCCTCCGTTTCGCTTCCAAGCCACTATACCAAACGAACTAGTTCGTATGGTATATTAGTGGATATGCGCAGCGCAGATGAACTTCGCGACACGATTTTGGATGCCGCCCGGACAGAGTTCGCGCAATTCGGGCTGGCCGGCGCTCGGATCGACCGCATTGCCCGGGCCGCTAGTGCCAGCAAGGAGCGGCTTTACGCGCACTTCAAGGACAAAGAGACGCTTTTTCGTAGCGTGGTGTCTGCCGACAGCGCGGAGTTTTTCGCCGCCGTCACGCTACGGCCCGAGGCAGTGCCAGACTTCGTGGGCGATATCTTCGACCTCGCCTGTCGGCGACCCGAGCATGTGCGCATGATCACCTGGGCCAAACTGGAAGGCCTGACTCTCGACCCGCCCCCCGCGCACGAGTGGGATTCCGTTCCGGCCCGCGACCTTCGCGCCATCGAGGAGGCTCAAGCCGCCGGCTACGTCGACGCCGCATGGCAGCCCATGGAATTGCTGGTGGTGCTGTTCGGCGTGGGACTGTGCTGGGCGCAGTCGCCGCACCCGGACGCTTCAACGTCGGATCCTGAGGTGCTGGCCGCCCGACGGGCCGCCGTCGTTGAGGCGGCCCGACGAATCATCGCTCCTGCAGGATCGCCTCGGCGGTGCGACGCCCGCTGACCAGGGCGCCTTGAATCGAGGCGGTGTCGCGGTGGTCGCCGCATAGCCAGATCCCGGCCGCAGTGCGGATCCGGCGACGCACCGCTAACGGCGCATGCTGTGCAGGCAGTGCATTGGGGATGACGTGTCGAATCAGCGGTGTCCACCGACGGTGATCGCTCTGCAACAGATCTGCGGCATGTTGGCGCATCGCGTTTTCGGGTGGCACGGTGCTGTCACGGTCCACAACCGCAGAGGCCGCGATGAGGTGCTGGCCCGGCGGCGCGTATGTCGGTGCCGCAGCGCTGACTACTGCTGCGTTCAGCACTGGTCCCGGCGGATGACGGCGGGCGTCCACCCGGAGCATCGGTGGTCCCGGTACCGGCTGATCGGTAGCCCACCAATCGGTCACCACCCCCTGCGTTTGCGGTGCCGTTTCGGTTGTCAACCACGCGGCCGCGACCGCTTCGGTAGCAACCACCACATGCCGCGCCCGGACGCGTACTCCCTCCGCATGGACGCGGTACTCTCGGCCGTCGGGATCGATCCGAAATGCTCTGTGGTCAAACGCTATTCGCCTCTCGATGCGGGCGGCCAGTTGTTGTGGCAGAGCCTGCATACCGTCGGCCGGCAACGCGGGCACCCCCAGCGCGAACATCCGCGTCAGCAGTAACGCGAACGCGTTCGAGCTCGAACCGGTCGTGTCGAGCAAGACACCCGCCAGAAATCGATCGACTACCCGGCGCACCTCACCGTGCATGCCCGCCCGATCCAGCGCTTCACTCAGACTGAGGTCCCGATCGGGTTGAGCCTTCAGCTTTTTCGGTCGCAAAGCAGGGGCCGCCCATCGCGTCAAGGCCAGTACGTCGCGTGGCGTAATTCCGCCGGAAGCCAACATGGCAGGCACTCGCCCCGGGGCGCGCAGGGGATGCACCCACACCGCTGAATCCTCATCACGACGGACCACAACACCCGCGCCGAACGGTTGCAGACCCAGTTGTGTCAGATCAACCGCCTGCCGCAGCTCCGGATACGCCGGGTTAAGCACCTGAAAGCCTCGGTCACAACGGAAGCCGTCGACGACGTCGGTACGGATTCGGCCGCCGACCGCACTCTTCGCCTCCCAGACCAACACCTCGTGACCGGCCGATGTCAGCACGTCGGCGCAGCGCAATCCGGCCAACCCCGCGCCGATGACCAAAACCTCGATTTCATCCATATCAGCTCGTTCCAAGAGGAGATGGAAACCAAGCGCCCGCCGCGGCGCAGGGGTTTCTTCCCACTTCCGGTCGGCAGCGACGCGATGGCTAGATCGTTCACTACTGGCTTAAAGGTACAATAATGGCTAGAAGGATGTATAGTTGATGCAGTGTCAATCCCAGGGCCGGTTGGGTGGGCGCAGGAGAGAAGGTTCCGTTGCGAATTCGGTCGTGCGGCATTAAATGACGATGACTGACCCTGTTTCGAAGGCAATCAGCGCGGCTCGGCGCGATCTCGGAAGCAGACTGTTCGCCATGGTGGCCGGGCCGCACGGGCCGGCCAATCGGGAGCGTATACACCGCACACCAGGTGATCGGTGGTTCGCGCAGGACCGTCCCATCCGGCGGGTAAACGCGGATGCGTCGATGTTTGTCGGTGGATTGCGGGCACTGCTGTTGCAGTCACTGCATCCGCTGGCCATGGCCGGCGTCGCCGAACACTCGGACTATCGCGGCGATCCCTGGGGACGGCTACAGCGCACCAGCACATTTTTGGCCACAACCACGTTTGGTTGCGACGCCGATGCCCAAGCGGCCGTCGACCACGTGCGGCGCATCCACGAGTACGTCCATGGCGTCGCTCCGGACGGACGGCCGTATCACGCGTCGGACCCGCATCTGCTGGAGTGGGTTCACATCGCCGAGGTGGACAGCTTCTTGCTTGCCCATCAGATGTACGGTGCGGCCCCACTCGACCGGGCAGGCCGGGACGGGTACGTAGCCGATATGGCCGTTGTGGCAATGGCGCTCGGGGTGCCCGAACCCCCAAGGACCGAGCAAGAGTTGCGCGACCGGATTGCCGCCTACCGCCCCGAACTGCGCGGAACTCAGGCTGCCCGGGATGCCGCCCGGTTTCTGCTGCTGACCCCCCCATTGCCACTGCCGGCCAGACCCGCTTACGGCGTGCTGGCCTCGGCTGCGGTGGCGATGCTGCCGCTCTGGGCGCGCCAGCCCCTGCTGTTGCCCTCTGTGCCGCTGCTGGAGGCGACGGTCACACGCACGGCCGCACGCATGCTTGTTGGAGGTATTCGCTGGGCCATGACTGCAGGACGTGAAGGGGCCGAGCACGATCCCGTGCTACCCGGGTGAGCGGCTAACGGGCCCGTCGGAAGATCGATCGGCGAGGCGCTGGCGGCACAGGGCTTCGGGATCTCTCAAGCGCCTTTGGAGCCCACACCGGATGGCCCGACTCGACGACCCGTCGGAAAGCCGCCTGTGCGGCCGGTAGGTCGCCGTGCTCGGCCCACAAGGTGCCCAGCCCGAACTCGGCGGCCGGCCCCGACTCGGCATGCCCGGAGTCGGCGGCCACCTGGAACGCGGACGCCGCGCGTGCCACCTCGCCTTGTCCGGCCCACAGGATCCCGAACCTCAGCGCGGCTCCGGGCGCATGGTCGGGGTGGCCCGAGTCGAGTGCGAACTGGTAAGCGGCCGTGGCGCCCTCGATGTCTCCCAGGCCGGCTCGCAGCATCCCGAGAGAATTTGCCGCCTCCGGCGCATGCTCGGCATGACCGGAATCGATCGCCGACTGGTAGAACGCGGTGGCGTCGGCGAAGTCGCCATCCTTCTCGTGCAGCTTCGCCATTCTGATCGCCGCCCTTGGGGCCGCCTCGGTATCCCGGGTGTCCATCGCCAAGCGGTAGGAGGCCTTGGCGCGGTCGAAATCCCCGGTTTTCTCCCTCAGCTGGCCCAGCCTGATCAAGGCTTTGGGCATTTGCTCGGGGTCACCGGAGTCGACGGCGGCCCGGTAAGCCGCCGCCGCGCCGGCGAAATCACCCTGCTTTTCCAGCAGTAAGGCCAGGTTGAACACCGCGAGACGCGCCAGTTCGGGATGACCGGAGTCGATGACGATCTGGTAGGCGTCCGCGGAGCCGGCGGCGTTCCCGAGCGCTTCTCTGGTCAGCGCCAGATTGAAGGCGGCCGTCGGCACTACCTCCGGATGTTCGGATGCGACGGCGATTCGGTAGGCCACCTCGGCGCCGGCGGCATCGCCTCGCCGCCCTCGCATCGCGCCCAGTTGCAGCAGGGCAATCAGTATCGACTGTTCATGCTCGGATTCAATGGCCAGCCGGTAGGCCGCAGTGGCTCCATCGGCATCGCCCTGCTCGTCTCGCAGGTTCCCCAGATTGAGTGCCGCCATCGGGGCATGTTCGGCGTGACCGGAATCAATGGCGTGCTGGTAAGCCGCCGTCGCTCCCGCCGCGTCGCCTTGCCCGGCCAGCATGAAACCGAGAGCGAACGCGGCCGCGGACGCCCAGTGTGGGTGCTCGGAATCGATGGCCCATTGATACGCCGCGAGAGCACTTTCGACATCGCCCGCGGCGGCGCAATGTCGTCCCAGGTTGAACGCGGCCGGCGCCGCCTGCTCAAGGTCGCCGGAGTCCAGCGCCCGCTGAAAATCCGCCTGTAGGTCGGCGGTTTTCGACGCGTCTTGCGGTCGCGTGTCCTCGGACGGGTGTGGAGACGTTGGCATGTGGTGCGCCGTCAGGGTTTCGAACCCCGGACCCGCTGATTAAGAGTCAGCTGCTCTACCAACTGAGCTAACGGCGCATGCTCGGCCTGAGACCGGCTATCGACAATAACAGGCATCCCGGCGCAGAGTGAAATCCCTGGCTCGGCTCTATGGTGAGCATGCAACAACTGCCGAGCACCAATCGTCCGCAGTTCCGCGGCGAGTGGCGGTGAGGCACTACAATACTGGGAACAATTCAGGGTCAGCGGTGACCATAATTTGCGAAAAGAATATGGAAGGTCACTTGATGACGCCTTTGCGCAGACGTCGATCGTGGCTGGCTGCCGCCATGGTTTTAGTTGCTGTATTCGGGGGGGTGGCCTGCAGCAGCGGGTCCAGTGCTCCCGTCGCCGCCAAGGTCATCGAAAATAAGGGCACGCCGTTTGCCGACCTGCTGGTCCCGAAACTCACGTCGTCGGTGACCGACGGCGCGGTCGGGGTCACCGTAGACGCGCCGGTGACGGTGAGCGTGGCCGACGGCGTATTGGCGTCGGTCGCCATCGTCAACGACAATGGCCGGCCCATCGCCGGACAACTCAGTCCCGACGGCCTGCATTGGCAGACCACCGAGCAACTCGGCTACAACCGGCGCTACACGCTGAACGCCAAGGCGCGGGGACTGGGCGGTGCGGCCAGTCGTCAGATGACGTTCCAGACCAGTTCCCCGGCGCACCTGACCATGCCCTACGTCGTGCCCAGTGACGGCGAGGTGGTGGGCGTCGGACAGCCCGTGGCGATCCGGTTCGACGAGAACATCGCCGACCGCGAGGCCGCCGAAAAGGCGATCAAGATCACCACCAACCCGCCCGTGCAGGGTGCGTTCTACTGGCTCAGCCGGCGCGAGGTGCGTTGGCGCCCAGAGCATTTCTGGAAGCCGGGTACCGCGGTCGACGTGGCGGTCAACACCTACGGCGTCGACCTGGGCGAAGGGATGTTCGGTGAGGACAACGTCATGATGCACTTCACCATCGGTGACGAGCTGATCGCGAGCGTCGACGACAACACCAAGATCATCACCGTCAAGATCAACGGCGATGTTGTCAGGACCATGCCGACCTCGATGGGCAAGGACAGCACCCCGACCAACAACGGCATCTATACCGTCGGCGCCCGGTTCAAGCACATCATCATGGACTCATCCACTTACGGCGTGCCGGTCAACTCGCCCAACGGATATCGCACCGACGTCGACTGGGCCACCCAGATTTCCTACAGCGGCATCTTCGTGCACTCGGCGCCATGGTCGGTGGGGGCTCAGGGACACTCCAACACCAGCCACGGCTGTCTGAACGTGAGCCCGAGCAACGCCCAGTGGTTCTACGACCACGCCAAGCGGGGTGACATCGTCGAGGTGATGAACACCGTAGGCGGCACCCTGCCGGGCACCGAGGGCCTCGGTGACTGGAACATCCCGTGGGACCAGTGGCAAGCCGGTAACGCCAAGACCTAAACGCGCAGCACCGAACTCAGCGCCGACAGCGGGACATGCGCAGGCGAAGCCGATCGCGCGGGCCGGGTTCGAGTGACGGGCGGCGAAATCCGCCGAATCTGCGCTGATGGCATCGAGTCTGCGCTGACGGCACCGAGTCTGCAGTGAGGCATCGAGTCTGCGCTGACGGCATCGAGTCTGCGCTGGTGGCATCGAGTCTGCGGTGGGCGCTGTCAACTGCGGGAAAATCGCGCCCTCTGCGCAGGGTGGACGCGACTGATGCACAAAAACCCCGGCCGGTGGCCGGGGAATTTGTTTGGGGTGAGTGACGGGACTCGAACCCGCGACATTCAGGATCACAACCTGACGCTCTACCAACTGAACTACACCCACCATGGCCGCAGGTCGGCCCGCCCTCAGGAACGGAAAGGCCTAACGCGCGGCGACGTCGATACTAACCGCTCGACCGCTCGTCAGCCGAATCGAATTCGTCCGGAGTGTCCGTTTCGCCCCGAAGATCGGCCACGACGGCGGCAATCTCGCTGGTAGCGGGCCCCGGCTGCGGCACGAACGCGGTTCGCCGGTAGTACCGCAATTCCCGGATGGACTCGTGAATGTCGGCTAGCGCGCGGTGTGCGAGCCCTTTGGGTGGCTGTCCGAAGTAGATGCGCGGGTACCAGCGCCGGCAGAGTTCCTTGATCGAGCTGACGTCGATCATCCGGTAATGCAGGAACGAGTCCAGGGCCGGCATATCGCGAGCGATGAAGGATCGGTCGGTGGCGATCGAGTTACCCGCCAGCGGGGCCGTCTTGGGGGCTTGGACGTGCTCGCCGATGTAATCGAGGACCATGGCCTGCGCGGTAGCCAAGTCGACGGTGGAGGCTCTGACCTCGTCGGTCAGTCCGGATCGTGCGTGCATGTCTTTAACGACATCGAGCATCGCGGACAACGCGGCGTCGTCGGCGTGGATCACCACGTCAATTCCCTCGCCCAGAATGTTCAGATCGGCGTCGGTGACCAGAGCGGCAATTTCGATCAACTTGTCCGACCCCAGATCGAGCCCGGTCATCTCGCAGTCGATCCACACCAATTCGTCGCGCACAGGCCTCACACTAAGCCCACCTGCAGGTCATGTCGGCTCTGACCCTGCCAGGTGCGGGCAAGTAGTGTGATGCTTTGCCAGTCACGGGGCCATGGGCACGGGCAACTACTCGGGAAGTGGGGCGCGGCAACGATGAGCAGTGAATCGGATGCCGGCGGGCCCGCGCAGCGGATTGCGGCGGGCTACGCGATCGAAGGGCAGGCGCTGGAATTGGGCACGGTCGTCGTCGACGGCCGATCCGATCCGACTGCGCAGGTTCGCATACCGCTGGCCACCATCAACCGGCACGGCCTGGTCGCGGGGGCCACTGGAACCGGCAAGACCAAGACGCTGCAGCTGATCGCCGAGCAGCTCAGTGCCGCGGGGGTGCCGGTGTTCATGGCCGACGTGAAGGGCGACTTGTCCGGTCTGTCCCGTCCCGGTGAGGGCAACGACAAGACCGCCGCGCGCGCCAAGGACACCGGGGACAACTGGGAGCCGACGGGATTCCCGGTCGAGTTTCTGTCGCTGGGCACCGACGGTATCGGCGTGCCGGTGCGCGCGACCGTCGTCAGCTTCGGGCCGGTACTTCTGTCGAAAGTGTTGGGCCTCAACGCTACTCAGGAGTCGACCCTGGGGCTGATCTTTCATTGGGCGAAAGAGAACAATCGCCCGCTGATCACGTTAAGCAATCTGCGGACGGTCATCAGTCACCTGGCCGGCGACGAGGGCAAGGCCGACCTGAAATCCCTGGGCGGGGTGTCGGCGACGACGGCGGGCGTCATCCTGCGGGCGCTGGTGAACCTCGCCGGCGAGGGCGGTGACACCTTCTTCGGTGAGCCGAAGCTCGACCCGAAGGATCTGTTGCGCGTCGACGACCGGGGCCGCGGCACCATCAGCCTGCTCGAGTTCAGTGGTCAGTCGTTGCGCCCGGTCATCTTCTCGACGTTCCTGATGTGGTTGCTCGCTGACCTTTTCGCGCAATTGGACGAAGTCGGCGACATCGACAAACCCAAACTGGTGTTCTTTTTCGACGAGGCGCACCTGTTGTTTGCCGACGCTTCCAAGGCCTTTCTCGAACAAGTCGAGCAGACCGTCAAGCTGATTAGGTCCAAGGGCGTCGGGGTGTTCTTCTGCACCCAATTGCCTACGGATCTCCCCAACGATGTGTTGTCTCAGCTGGGCGCCCGAATTCAGCACGCGCTGCGGGCCTTTACTCCCGACGATCAGAAGGCGCTGAGCAAGACCGTCCGTACCTATCCGAAAACCGATGTCTACGAACTGGAATCCGCGTTGACCTCGCTGGGTATCGGCGAGGCCGTTGTGACGGTGCTGTCCGAAAAGGGCGCACCCACACCCGTCGCGTGGACGCGCATGCGGGTGCCCCGTTCGTTGATGGGAGCAATCGGTACTGACGCGATCACGAAGGCGGCCAAGGAAAGTCCGTTGCAAACCAAATACGGACGGACGGTGGAGCTGGGGCCAGAGCCCGTAACGATTCCGACGGGCGGACGAGCTCCGTCGGTTCCTGGGTTGGACAATCCGCCGCTGCCAACCGACTACGAGCTGCCGCCCATGCCCGCGCCTTTCGAGCCGAAGGGGCCCGCCATGTGGGAGGAAGTGCTGAAGAACCCGACGGTAAAAAGCGGTATCAACACAGCGATACGCGAAGCGGTACGCAGCATCTTCAGCACCGGGCGCCGCCGCCGCCGGTAGGGGCTATCCGCCGCCGAGCTTCTTGTAGAAGGCGCCCACGATCGGCGCCACGATGGCGCGTGGCGCATAGCCGCTAGCCACCGACATCGCCTTCGACGTCAGACCGGGAACGATGCGCATTTTGTTGCGCTCCAACGCGTCCAGCGATACCTGGGCAGTATGTTCGGTCGAGATCCACAGAAAATCGGGCACCAGCTTTTCCACGAGTGACCGCTCGTCACCCTCGGGCAGGTCGGTGCGCACCGGGCCGGGGGCCAGCAGCGTGACATGCACCCCGGATTTCCGCACTTCACCGCGCAGCGACTCGCTGAAGGTGTTCGCAAACGCCTTGGTGGCGGCATAGGTGGCGTTGTACGGAATCGGCGAATTGCCGGCTGCGGAGCCGGAAATCAGGATTCCGCCCGCCCCACGCTGGATCATGCCTGGCAGCACCGCCAACGTAAGGTCATGCACCGCAACGGCATTCAGCTGAACTTGGGCCTTCTCGCCGGCCGGGTCGAGGTCGGCGACCGCACCGAAGGTCGCAGTGCCGGCATTGGCGCACAGGATCGAGATCGACCGGGTAGCCAGTTCGTCGCACAATTTTGTGCGTTCCGACGGGTCGGCGAGGTCGGCCGGTCGGACCTCCACCGCTACGCGGTACTTGTCCGCGAGCCGGGCGGCGAGCTTGTTGAGCAGATCCTCGCGCCGCGCGGTGACGATCAGGCTGTGCCCGCGCGCGGCGAGCGCGGTGGCCAGCGCCTCGCCGATGTTCTGCGAAGCTCCGGTGACAACGGCGCGCGCCTCGGGGCTGGGAGCAGGAATCGGCATGACGACGATCGTAGCCAGTGCGCCAGACGGCGCGGCGGGTCGCCGCCAGAACCAATAGAGTGCCGTGCATGGGTGACCCGCAGCCGGAATCGGCTGAACACCACGGGCGTGACCGGGGTGCCGGGCGCTGCCAATCCGTCGACCCGGTAAATCCGCAGCAAGAGTTCGAGACCGGGCCAGGAAATTTGCAGGCCCGGTGGGGCGAGGGGGGTGGTCTACGAGCTGAACGCGGGTATCAGCCTTCCTGGATAGCGGCTTGGGCCTCGTGGGACTGCGGCTCAACCGGCCTGAACGCGATCACGGCGACCTTCGTGTTCTCCGTCTACCTGACCAGCAGCGTGGGGCAGGGCACACCTCGTGGTGCCACTCCCGAGAGCTGGTTGGGGCGTACCGCAGCATTAGCGGGAATCGCCGTAGCGGTGCTGGCACCCATCGTCGGCGTATGGGTGGCGTCTGCGCATCGGCGACACGTCGCGCTGGGTGTGTTGACCGGCCTCGCGGTGGCGACGACGTGCGGGATGTCACAGATCCGCGATAATCCATGCT
>JALHRH010000179.1 GCA_022841565.1 Mycobacterium sp.
GAATGACCGCCGCAGAAGACGGCCTGCGAGCCGCGGCCGCGCAGTCCGCACGCCCACACTCACACCCCAGCCGGGTCGCATCGGCAGCGAGCGCCCCCAACGCATCGGCGCGGCGCTGAGCACCCGTCCGCGGATCATGCGGGCACACCGTGGCCGCCAACGCCGCCAACCGCGCATCCAACGCGTGAGCATCGGTGCTGCGCACCCGGCCCTCGATCGTGCACAGCCCGTCGTAGTCGTTGCCGATCCACACCTCCCGCTGCGCCCGGGCCTTCGCGCGGCGGCGCACCGCATCGGCATCCACCCGGGACACGATCTTGTCCAGTTTCTGCGACAGCCGCCACCGGCTCATCGACGGCCACCGGATCACATTGGCCGCGATCAGCTCATCCACCCGCGCCAACACCTGCGGGTCCTCGATCAAATCGGTGCGAAACACCACCGTCGCGAACGCCTCGAAATCAATATCCCCCGCACAAAACACCGCCGCCACCTGCGGCAGCCGCTCCCGCATCACCCGGGCATACCGCAGCTTGTTCGCCGCACGACCCTGGCTGATCTTCAACCCCGCCGCCACCTCACCGGCCACCGCCTCCATCGTGTCAATCGCCCACTCCTGGGTCTCCCCACCCCGACCCAGCCGGTAGGCAAACAACTCCCCGATCGCCACCAACTCCGCAGCAGCGCCCTGATTAGCCACCCGCGCCGCCGCACAGATCCGCTGCACCCACCCCGTGGACTCCGCCGTCGTGCCCAACAACCCCTCCCGACGCGCAAACACCTCCCCCATATACGCATCAAAACGCGCCACCTGCTCCGGGCACAGCCGAGTTCCCGTCACCCCACCCTCGGCAACGGGCAACCCACCCGCCGACTCATCGAACATACATTCGATAGTACCCGTACCCGCGGACATGGGTCCTGCCCACGACCCACCCGTCGCGGCAGAAGGGACTCAGCTCCCCATCTCGAAGCGCGGCACCATGGTGGGGCGCATTCCCCCTCGGAAACCCGTGCCGTTCGCCGAGTTCTGGTCGCGCGGCGCAGCGCTGATCGGCAAACCACCCAACATGTTGGGGGCGGCGCGGGTTCCCGCCGCCGGGGCCGGGGTATCGGCCAGACCGTGCAGCTTTGCGGCCAACGGACCGGGCGCCGAAACGGCGGCGCCCCACGCATGTGGCACCGACAACTGCCCTACCGGGATCGCCTTGCCTACTGCGGCAGCAACGCCGGGCCCGCTCGCGTGACAAACCCATCGCCGTGAGCGTGGCGGGTGTGTGACCAGCGGTGTTCATCGACGCCAATGACCCCACTCCGTCCAGGCGGGTCGCGTCGGTGGCCACGATGGTCCGGGTGGCATCCAGATCGATGGTGTTCACGGTGTCTAGGACAGCCCGAGTTCGCGGCCTACCGCGGCAATGGTCATGAGGTCGATCATCAGTCGGCGCAAGATGTAGCGGGCGCACCTGCGGGTGGTCGACCAACCCGGGCGCGCGAGTTGGGAGGTGTTGTGGGCGAAAACTTCCCGCTCACAGCCGTTGGTCACGCACCGGTAGCGCGGTACCCGGACCCGCAGCCGAAGTGGATGCCTGACCACGGGCACGTGGGTGAGGCGGGGGATCACCGTGTCACGGTAGATGCCCTCGCTACCGCAGCGGGGGCAGTGACGCTGACCGTCGTCGAGCAGGTTGCAGCACCGTGGTATCGGAGTCGAGGGCAGCGGTCGGTGATGGTCACGCGGAGACGATCGTGTCGGCGACAACAGCAGCAGACGATGTCAGGTCAGGCATGGCGGTTCCCGGTCTGCAGGGCTGTGCCTCAAACAGACTTTTGGGCGGTGAAGCGGCAGGGAAGCGTCTGGGGTCCGCGGATGGCTGGGTTGTCTCGCCATGTTGGATTGCCGCAGAGGGTGGGTCGGCGAGTCGCGACTTGTTGGAGGATCAAGACGGTTTCGAGGCGGGCCAATGCTGCGCCGAGGCAGTAGTGTGCACCGTGGCCGAATGTCAGGGGCGCGAGGTCGGTGCGGTCTGGTTGGAATTCGTTCGGATTATTGAAGATGGCCGGATCGCGGTTAGCGGCTGCGAGCACGACAAGGACCGGCTCGCCGGCGCGGATGGTGACGTCACCGAGGACTTGGTCGTGTGTGGCGGTGCGTCCTACTGCTTGGACGGGGCCGTCGAGTCGGAGCACCTCGACAATCAAGCGATCCTCGATGGTGTCGACAGTGTCGATCGGCCGGATGCCCTCACGCTGGGGTGTTAGGAGACGAATCATTGCCGCGCCCAGCAGGTTTGCGGTGGTTTCGTGGCCGGCGATGGCGATGATGATGGCGGTGATGACGACGTCGTCGAGTTCGAGATCGGTGTCGGTGGCGATGAAGCTGAGTAGGTCGTCGCCGGGATGGCTGCGCCGGTCGGCGGCCAGGGGAAGAAATTCGGTGAGCAGCGTGGCTAGTGCCTCTGTGCCGTTTTCGATGGCGGTGGTGTCACTTGAGTCGGTGAGCATTCGGGTGATGGCGGGGGACTCCTCGCGGAGTAGTCGGGCGGCGGGGATGTCGAGTCCTATCCAGGCGGCGGCGACCGCGATCGGTAGTGGTAGTGCGATGTCGGTCATGAGGTCGAACTCGACTCCGGCGGGAATGGAGTCAATTGTGTCTGCGGCGAGCGTGGCGATGCCGTGGCGCAGGCCTGCGATGAAGGTGCGAGTGAAGAGGTCTCGAACTGAGCAGCGCAGCCGCCGATGGTCCGCGCCATCAGTGAATAAGATATTGCGGCGCAATATATCTGGATTCATCGCCCGCAAGGTGGCTGGGGTGTTGGAGTTGGCCAGCGGGTTGCTGGTCCAGCCGGGCCCGGCCAGGATCTGTCGTGCCGGGTGGTAGCCCAGGATCAGCCAGGCTGCGGCGGTGTCGTTCCAGACCACGTCGCCTTGGCGGCGGCATGCCTCATAGAAAGGGTAGGGGTTGGCGGCGTCCCATGGCAGCCGCACGGTGGCTTGGATGTCAGGGGTGGTCATGGTGGTCCAATGCCCCTGGCAGGCCGCGTTCGCGGACCCAGGCGTGGTGTTGCTTGCCCAGTTCAGTACTGGGTTCGGCGACACCGTCCATGTCGTCCACGATGGCTCGAAGCGGCATCGTCGCGTGCAAGCCCGCGGCCACGCTGCACCAGGCGAGTTGCATTCGACCCGTGAAGACAAACCCCGGGGGCACAGCAACCTGTGCCCCCGGATGGTTGGAATCGCGAATGTCGAACATCCCGTGGACCGTTCGCCCCGTGGCGTCGGTTGTGAAGGTCACCGGTTGAGGCATGAAGATCTCGGGGCCGGTGTCTGTGATCCATCGCTGCAGATCCTGCGCGCTGAGTGTCGAGTCGGCGGTGAGGAACCCAAGCTGAATCAGTAGGTCGCGCAAGTCGTCCTCGCGGTCGTCGAAGCAGGCGCGCAACGCTGCCACCCAAAGCCAGCGCTGCTTCTCGGGGACGATTTGAACGCAGCCGAAATCCAGGAAGCCGACGCTGCCATCGGCGTTGAAGCGGTAGTTGCCGGGATGAGGATCGATGTTTGACATGTTGGCGTGCCGGTAGTTGCCGTTGATGAACCGAGTGATCACTTCAGCCCAGGTGTTCTTCAGATCCTGGTCGGCGATTTGCGCAGCGGCGTAGTCCATGCCGTCCAGGTAGGACATCGTTAGCACCCGATCGCTGGATGCTTCCACAATGACCTCGGGGATGCGGATGAGCGGGTGGCTGCGATAGAGCTCGCTGAACTTGGTGATCATGGCGGCTTCGTGACGGTAGTCGACTTCCTCGCTGATCCGCGCTGCGGCCTCACGCGCGAGGGTCCGGATGTCGACCTTGATCCCCGAAGCTGCGGTCACAAACCTCAGGAATGTGGCGAGTAGTTCGGTGTTAGCCAAATCATCGCGGATCGCCTGCGCCACACCGGGATACTGAACTTTGACCACGACCTGGCGGCCACCACGCAGCACCGCCCGGTGCACCTGACCAACCGATGCCGCTGCCATTGGCTCATAGGAGAACTCGGCGAAATGCGAGACAGCAGAACCCAGTTCTTCGTTGAGAACTTTGCGAACAAGCATCGGGTGCATCGGCGGCGCATCAGCCTGTAGCCGGGTCAGGGCCTTCTGGTAGGGCCAGTATCCGCCGGTGCCCAGCGCGCGGGCGTCGACCATCGACAAGATCTGGCCGGCTTTCATCAACACGCCCTTAGAACGGCCCAGCAGCTCCGTGTAGCGCTCCGCGGTCTGTTCGTGAAACCGTTCGACCGCGCCGTCGTTGCCTGCTTTTTCCCGCAATCCCGCCACCAGCCGGCCACCGGCCGACCGCGCGGCGAAGCCCGCCAACGGCATCGTGCGTCGGATGCGCCCCTGCGGCACTGGTTTGTCGTGCTGCGCCATTCCGGTCCTTCCGCGGTACCCGACGCCCATAGTAAACTCTTGCTAAATGTAAGTGAACACTTTGGAGAGGTCAATGACTGCACCGGTGCCGACGCGTGAACGGCTGGTCACCGAAGCGATGCGGCTGTTCAGCGCAAAGGGATTCGAAGCCACCAGCGTCTCCCAGATCGAAGCCGCGGCCGGTTTGGCCGCGGGCTCGGGCGCCCTGTATCGCCACTTCAAGTCAAAGGACGCGGTACTGGACGCCGGGATCGACCGCCAGCTCGATCGCCGGCGCGCCATGCGCGATATCCGGGCACTGTTCGCCGGGCTCGGCGACCTCCACTCCGAACTCACCGTCTTGGGCCGCTACTTGCTCAGCGTCATCGACGAGGAGATCCAACTGCTGCAGATCGCCGCCCGTACCCCGGCAGGCCAATCGGCCCGCCTCGACACCGCCTACGCCGCCCTCGTCGATGGACTCAACGCCGAACTGGCCGACTGGATCACCGCCTGGGCGCCCAATCTCACACAACCACAATGCAAAGTACTCGCCGCACTCGGAATCAACGCCATCCTCGGCGCGCGATTCGCAACCAGCCTCTTCCACCAACCCGCGGCCAGGATCCCGGATGACCAGTACATCAGCGAGTGGACCGCGGTCCTCACCGTCCGCATTCAATCGCTCCCGACGAGCTAACAAGAGATGAACACATCGTAGGAAACGTGTCTCGCTCTGCCAGGGCAGCAATTATCCGCGAGACTTGGCAGGGCAACTACCGGCAGGTAGGGCACGGTAGCCGATAAGCCGCGCGAACCTACATCATCTGCCGACCGAGGCCCCACATCACCTCACCGACACGGCCCTCAAACCGACGTTGCCACCGCCACACCTGCACTCAATTTCCGGAAGAGCCTCATAACGGCAATCGCGGTTACGATAGCCAAGCGATGCGCCGCCCATCTCGCGAACAAATATTCGCATCGACAGGACCGCATGTTGATGCGACAGTGGTTTCGATTAAGGATGGCGAAGCGGTAACCGCCTGGGCAGAAAGCCGCGATGGAAGGAGAAATCCGTGAGAAATGTATTCGACGCTACCCCACCGGAATCCCGCGCAGTCATCGAAGAATAGCTGGGACAGCAGAATGCCGAGCTTCTGGCGGAGCTTCGCCCTGCCAGGCAGCCGACCAAAGACCAGAGCAACGCTACGATAAAGCTGCTGATCCGCGCGACGATGAAGAACTTCGCAGACGATGTTCCCAATGAACACGGAAAGGCAATTGATAATGCGATTGGTCAATACCTCCTGATCTGGCCGCGGCGACCATAACCTCATCAAGGGCCCGGTACAGGGCCGGTGCAGGCCCGGTATCAAGGCGTCGGCAAAGTCGAAGCCCCTACCGATACGTTCGGTCACACCGCTGTCGCGCCGTCGCTCTGCACAAACGCATACCGCTGAGACGGGTTGAGTCGTACGGTAGATGCGCTGCAGTGACCAGACTCCAAGGAGGACCATGACGCCCGCATCCGGCGAACCCTCGACTACCGAGAAGCGCCATCACGTCGTCATCATCGGAAGCGGGTTCGGCGGCCTGAATGCGGCCAAGGCACTCAAGCGAACCGACGTCGACATCACCCTGATCTCAAAGACGACGACCCACCTCTTTCAGCCGCTGCTGTACCAGGTGGCGACCGGAATCCTCTCCGAAGGCGACATCGCCCCGACCACGAGGTTGATCCTGCGCAACCAAAAGAACGTGCGGGTGCTACTCGGCGAGGTCAGCGGGATCGACTTGGAATCCCAGACCGTTACCTCGAAGCTGATCAACATGGAGACGGTGACGCCCTATGACAGCTTGATCGTTGCCGCGGGCGCCCAGCAGTCCTACTTCGGCAACGATCACTTCGCCACCTTCGCGCCCGGTATGAAGACCATCGACGACGCCCTGGAGCTGCGCGGCCGCATCCTCGGCGCGTTCGAAGCCGCCGAGGTGACCACCGATCATGACGAGCGCGAACGTCGGCTCACCTTCGTCGTGGTCGGGGCCGGACCCACCGGCGTCGAACTCGCCGGCGAGATCGTCCAACTCGCCGAGCGCACCCTGGCCGGAGCGTTCCGGACCATCACGCCCAGCGAGTGCCGGGTGATTCTGCTCGACGCCGCACCCGCGGTATTGCCGCCAATGGGCCCGAAATTGGGCCTCAAGGCGCAACGGAAGCTGGAAAAGATGGACGTTGAGGTCCAACTCAACGCGATGGTGACCGCGGTCGACTACAAGGGCATCACGGTCAAGGACAAGGACGGCACGCAGCGCCGGATCGAATGCGCGTGCAAGGTGTGGGCGGCGGGCGTGCAGGCCAGCTCCCTGGGCAAGATGATCGCCGAGCAGTCCGACGGAAGCGAAACCGACCGCGCCGGAAGGGTTGTCGTGGAGCCCGATCTTACCGTCAAGGGTCACCCGAACGTGTTCGTCGTCGGCGATCTGATGTCGGTGCCCGGAGTTCCGGGGATGGCCCAGGGCGCGATTCAGGGCGCGAAGTACGCCGCTGCCCTGATCAAGAACATGGTCAAGGGAAAGGACGACCCGGCCGCCCGGGAGCCGTTCCGGTACTTCAACAAGGGCAGCATGGCCCTTATCTCCCACTACAGCGCCGTTACTCAGATCGGCAAACTAGAGTTCTCCGGCTTCCTCGCCTGGCTGGCCTGGCTGGGGCTGCACCTGATCTACCTGGTTGGCCACCGCAACCGCATCGCCGCCATGTTCTCCTGGGGCCTGGCCTTCCTGGGCCGCACCCGGGGCCAGATGGCCATCACCAGCCAGATGATCTACGCGCGCGTCGCGGTGAACTGGGTGCGAGAGTATGCCGAAGAAGGCACGCTGGCCGCTGCCGAACGCGCGGAAGCGGCCGAACAACGGGCCGGCTAACTCAAGGGCTAACTCAGGGCCTGGTCGATATCGGCGATCAGATCGTCGGTGCCTTCCAGGCCGACCGAGATGCGGACCACGCCGTCACCGAGCCCGATGGCGGCGCGTCCCTCCGGGCCCATCGCGCGGTGTGTCGTCGTAGCCGGATGCGTGACAAGCGATTTGGTGTCGCCGAGGTTGTTGGAGATGTCGATCAACCGGAGCTTGTCCAGCACCTGGAAGGCGCGCTGTTTCGCGGCACCCGTCGGACCGCTGTCCAGCTCGAAGGTGACAACCGTTCCGCCACCGGACATTTGACGCTTGGCCAGGTCGTACTGCGGGTGCGACGGCAGGTAGGGGTACCGCACCCAGTTCACCGCGGGGTGACCATCCAGGAACTCCGCGATGCGCTGCGCAGAGGCATTGCTGTACTCGACCCGAACCGCTAGCGTCTCAAGGCCTTTCAGCATCACCCAGGAATTGAACGCGCTCAATGCGGGACCGGTGTGGCGCATCAGCTTCTGCACCGGACCGTCGATGTACTCCTTGTCGCCCAGGATGGCGCCACCGAGCACCCGCCCCTGGCCGTCGATATGTTTAGTGCCCGAGTACACCACCACGTCGACCCCGAGCGGAAAACCCTGCTGCAGCAGCGGAGTCGCAAAGACGTTGTCCAGCACCACCTTTGCGCCCGCAGCGTGCGACAGCTCGCTGACCGCCGCAATGTCGACGAGCGACTGCATCGGATTGGACGGCGTCTCGAAAAACACCGCCTGGGTAGGCTGGGACAGCGCCTGCTCCCACTGCGAGAGATCGTCGCCGTCGACGAACACGGTCTCCACGCCCCAGCGCGGCAGGATTTCGTTGCACACCACGAAACAAGATCCGAACAAGCTGCGCGCCGCAACCAACCGGTCGCCCGCACCCAGCAGCGCCCCCAGGGAAACGAAAACCGCCGCCATGCCGCTGGCCGTCGCGAACGCCGCCGGGGCGCCCTCGATCAGACGCAGCCGCTCCTGGAACATGTTCACCGTCGGGTTGCCGTAGCGCGAGTAGATGTAGTGGTCCACTTCGCCGGCGAACGACTGCTCGGCGACGGCCGCCGATGGGTAGACATAGCCGGACGACAAGAACATCGCCTCGGACGTCTCTTCGAATTCCGATCGCGACAAGCCGCCGCGCACACCGATAGTCGCTTGGCTTACGCCGTCGGGCAGTGCCTTCATCCTTGTGACTAACCTTGTTACTAACCCTGTTACTAACCTTGTCTCCAGGGCAGCCCGACCGCGCGCCATCCCGTCTCACCGCGGTGACCATAGGCGTCAAGCTGACCCTCGAAGCCGTCCAGCACGTTGTACGACGGCGTGAAGCCGGCCTCCGTCGCGACTTCGGCCGCCCCGATGGACCGGTTACCCGAGCGACACAGAAAAACCACGGGGCGCGCGCCGTCGTCGGTGGCGGGGATCCTGTCGCGCAGTTCGGCGAGGAAGTCCGTGTTGTGCTGTCCGTTAGATTTATTCCACTCGACGTAAACCACGTCGCGACCCAAACTTGACAGGTCGGGAACCCCCACGAACCGCCACTCGGCGTCGGTGCGCACATCCACCAGCACAGCCTGAGGATTGTCGCTGAGCAATTTCCACGCCTGCAGCGGCGTGATGTCTCCGGCGTAACTCACCCGCGTGAGTCTCGCACATGCAGCCGGATCGCCACCTCCCGGGCGCGGTCGCGAGCAGCGGAAACCTCAGGTGCAGTGGCCAGCGTCACACCCCACCTGTGCGGCACCCCGGCGGGTTGGTCATCGGTCGCCGAACCGAAGACCCGCAGATCGCTTTCAGGCACCGCGAGAGCAGCAGCGAGTACGTCCCCGCTGGGCGCCACACCCGGCGCGGCCGGGCTCTGAGCGATCAGTCGGGCCGCGGCCGGCGAGACCATCATGGTGTCCACGGCAACTCCCAAGACAGCCCGTGCCTGCAGCTCGAAAGCCGAAAGTCGCTGGCTACGCAGCGTTACCCAGGCGCTGTCACTCGGACCCGCGGTTACCTCAGCGAAGTACACCTCATCACCGTTGATCATCAACTCCACGCTGAAGACGCCACGTCCGCCCAGTGACTTGACGATGCGCGCGGCGATCGACTTTGCCGCGTCCACAGCGGCGGTGGTCAGGTGCTGCGGCTGCCAGCACTCCAGCTCGTGCGTGTCGTCCCGGCGGTGACCGATCGGCGCGCAGAACTCGATGACAGGACCCGACGGGCCTTCACTGCGCACCACGATCAGCGTGACCAAAAACTCGATGTCCACCAGCGTCTCGGCCCACACCCGGCCGCCGTCGCGACCGCTCGCCAGTTCCCAGGCGCGCCCCACTTCGTCGGCGGCGCGGACCACCGACCGGCCGCCACCATCCGAACCCGCGATCGGTTTGACCAGCAGGGGAAAGCCGGCGTGCGCGGCGACCGCCTCGAGTTCGGCACGTGAGTCGACGAACCAGAACGGCGCAGTGGGCAGGCCCAGGTCGTCCGCGGCCAGCCGGCGCAACCCCTCCCGGTCCGCCGTCAGTCGCACGGCGCGGGCCCCCGGCACCAGTTCGGTGTCCCGGGCTTCGAGACCGTCGAGGACTGCCACTGCTGTGCCGGTCTGGAAAGCGGTCCGGATGGCATCGGTGAGCGTCACCACGAAATCGGGTTGCAGCGCCGCCACGACGGCTGTCAGCTCGTCGGCGTCGGTCAGCGAGTCAGCGTCCGCGGTAATCACTTCGGCGCCCAGGCGCTGCAGCGCAACCGCGAGCTCCGGTCCGGACTCGTCGGAACCAAGCAGCAACACCCGCGGCCCGGCATCGGTTTCGGCTTCGGCCTGTTCCTCGACGACCCGCGTCGTCGTGCCCTCTGGTCCTTCGGTCAAGCCGTCCGTCACGCACTCAAGGATAGGTGCGCTTATGAGAACGCCGCGTCTGGACTCATTTTCCGAGATTTTGTGTAACTCTGCTGAAAGCCTGAAAGTTTCGTCGAGGAGATCTGCATGCCATTCGTGACGACCCAGCCGGAGATGCTGAGCACGGCCGCGAACAACCTGGCGAACATCGGGGCGGCCATGCGCGCGTTGAATGAGGCGACAGCCTCCCTGACTACCGCGGCGGTCGCTGCCGCGGCCGACGAGGTGTCCGCCGCGGCCGGTTCGGGAGGGGGGTAAGGCCATGTTGGGCATGGAGTTCGGGGCACTCCCTCCCGAAATAAACTCGGCCCGAATCTATTCCGGCCCCGGGTCCGCTCCGCTGATGCAGGCCGCGACCGCCTGGGAACGGCTGGCCAACGAACTGAACTCGACGGCCGGGTCTTATGCATCGGTGCTCTCCGGTCTCACCGGTCGGGAATGGCTGGGACCGTCGTCGCTGACGATGGCAGCCGCCGCAGCCCCCTACGTGGCGTGGATGCGCGCGACCGCCGCCCAGGCGGAGCAGGCCGCCGCGCAGGCCCTGGCCGCCGCGCACGCCTACGAAACGGCGTACGCGGCCACCGTGCCGCCGGCGGCAATTGCGGCCAATCGCAGCATCACGATGTCGCTGGTCCAGACCAACATCTTTGGGCAGAACACCCCGGCGATCGCATCCACCGAGGCGGATTACGGCGAGATGTGGGCCCAGGACATCGTCGCGATGGCGGGCTACGCCGGCAATTCGGAAGCCGCCGCCCAGCTGGCCCCGTTCACCTCGCCACCGGCGACCACCAGTGAGGGCGCCCTGGCCAGCCAAGCTGCCGTGGCCGCAGCGGCACCGGCGGAAACGAGCGTCCTTCCGACCCTGCAGTCCTTTCTACCCCCGCCGCTGTCCGACATACCCAATCCGTTTGAGGATCTTGACATCTTGGTGCTAGCGGCTGTTGGGGTCTCAGCCGCTTCGTTGGGTGTGTCCGGCATCCAGCTGAGCGAGGTCTACCGCCACGACGTGGTGGATGAGGTCGAAAAAGAAGAAAGCCTCGAGGAAACCGAAGCGGCCGACCGTGCCGCCGGCGTGCCCCCGGTCAGGTCAGGACCTTCTCCGCTGGGCGGACAGCGCCTCGCAAGCCCGACGGGGCCGTCGATCGCCGCGCTGGCCGGCTATTCCAGCAGCGTCGGCGGACTCTCGGTGCCGCCGACCTGGAACATGTCGCCGGCGGTGCGCCAGGTCGCGGCGATGTTCCCCAACAGCACCCCGATGTATTTGACAGCGGCCGACGACGGCGGCGGCTATGCCGGCGTCGCGGTGGCGGGTTTGGTCGGAACCAGCCTGGCCGGCCTTGCGGCCCGGGGCGGCGCTTCGTCGGCCCCGGCGCAGGCCGCACCGGCCGGCGGTTC
>JALHRH010000180.1 GCA_022841565.1 Mycobacterium sp.
ACCCAGTGCGCCGCCGTCGACAGTCTTTCGACCCCGGGCATTGACGGTGCCCGGGGTCGGCGACGGCGCGCCCGGACGGCGATCCCGCGCCCGCAACGCCGCCGGCAGCGTGGTCGCAGCAGCTGACCCCGCCGACCCGGGCGCGCACGGCCTGCATCTGTTCGCCACGCTGTTGGCTGCCGCCGAAGACGCCGACCGGGCCGGGCCGTTGCGCTTGCAGCCCCGCCACCTGCGGCAAGCCGTACGGGAGGGCCGCGAGGGCAACCTGGTGATCTTCGTCGTCGACGCCTCCGGCTCGATGGCCGCCCGCGACCGGATGGCCGCCGTCAGCGGGGCCGCAATGTCGCTGCTACGCGACGCCTACCAACGACGCGACAAGGTCGCCGTGATCACGTTCCGCCAGCAGGAAGCCAGGATTCTGCTGCCGCCGACGTCCTCAGCGCACATCGCCGGGCGGCGACTGGCCCGGTTCGACACGGGCGGCAAAACACCGCTCGCCGAGGGCCTACTGGCCGCGCGGGGACTGGTCATCCGGGAGAAGGTGCGCGACCGGGCCCGTCGTCCCCTGGTGGTGGTGCTCACCGACGGCCGCGCCACCGCCGGTCCGGACCCGTTGGGCCGCAGCGGGATTGCGGCAGCCAGGTTGGTGGCCGAAGGCGCTGCCGCCGTTGTCGTCGACTGCGAGACCTCGTATGTCCGGCTGGGTCTGGCCGGGCAGTTGGCCCGGCAGCTGGGCGCACCGGTGATCCGGCTGGAACAGCTGCACGCCGACCACCTGACCCGGGCTGTCCGCAGCGTGGCCTGAACAGGTAATCGCTTATGCCACAAGGTAATCCGATCGAGGTGCCGAACGACGGCCTAACCACCCGGGCGCGACGCAACATTCCGGTACTGGCCGTGCACACCGGCGACGGCAAAGGCAAATCGACGGCCGCCTTTGGAATGGCGTTGCGGGCGTGGAATGTCGGGATGAATGTTGCGGTGTTCCAGTTCGTCAAGAGCGCGAAGTGGAAGGTGGGCGAGGAGGCGGCATTTCGAGAACTCGGGCAGCTGCACGAGCGCAATGGCGTGGGCGGCGCAGTCGAATGGCACAAGATGGGATCGGGCTGGTCCTGGATACGCAAGTCGCGCAAGGACGGTAGCGAGGCCGACCACGCCGCGGCCGCCGCCGACGGCTGGGCGGAGATCAGCCGCCGCCTGCAGGAGCAACGCCACGACTTCTATGTCCTCGACGAGTTCACCTATCCGCTCAAGTGGGGCTGGCTCGATGTCGACGACGTGGTGGAGGTGCTGCGGTCCCGGCCCGGACACCAGCATGTGGTGATCACCGGCCGCGACGCCCCGCCGCGCCTCATCGAAGCCGCCGACCTAGTGACAGAGATGAGCAAGGTAAAGCACCCGATGGATGCCGGCCGCAAGGGGCAGAAAGGCATCGAGTGGTGAGCATGCCGTCTCATCGGCGCGAGCGCACGCGTGTCTACGCCGACACGCCGTTGCGGGCGGCATTTTGCGGACGCTCGCGGACAGCCGCGTGAGCTCAACGCCCGCGGTAGTCATTGCCGCCCCCGCATCGGGCAGCGGAAAGACCACGGTGGCAACGGGTTTGATCGGCGCACTACGCCAAGCCGGGCACCGGGTGGCGCCGTTCAAGGTCGGCCCGGACTTCATCGACCCCGGCTACCACACGCTCGCCGCCGGGCGGCCGGGGCGCAACCTTGACCCGGTGCTGGTAGGAGACACGCTCATCGGCCCGTTGTTCGGCCACGGCACCCGCGGCGCCGACATCGCCGTGATTGAAGGCGTGATGGGCCTGTTCGACGGCCGCATCGGCCCGGACGCGACCGGCCCGGCTGCCGGCTCCACTGCGCATGTCGCGGGTCTGCTGGGTGCGCCGGTGATCCTGGTGGTCGACGCCCGCGGGCAGAGTCACAGCATTGCCGCTCTGCTGCATGGCTTTTCCACCTTTGACCCGCAGACCCGGATCTGCGGGGTCATTCTCAACCGGGTCGGCACCGCCCGACATGAGTTGGTGCTGCGGCAGGCCTGTGAGCAGGCCGGGGTTCCGGTGCTGGGGGCGATCCCCCGAAACACCGAATTGGAGCTCCCATCAAGGTATCTCGGCCTTGTCACCGCGGCGGAGTACGGCCGCCACGCCCGGCGGGCGATCGAGGTGATGACGGCCCTGGTGGCGCGTCACGTCGATTTGACCGGAGTGCTGGCGACCGCCGGCGGTCGGGTCGGTGAGCCGCCGTGGGACCCGGTCAGTGCGGTCGGCGCCGTCACCGGAGATGCCCGGGTAGCCGTTGCCGCAGGCAAGGCGTTCAGCTTCGGATACGCCGAACACGCCGAATTGCTGCGGGCCGCCGGGGCGCAGGTCGACGAATTCGACCCGCTCGTCGACGCCCTGCCCGAGGGGTCCAACGCCGTATTGCTGCCCGGCGGGTTTCCCGAGCAGTTCGCCGCGGAACTGTCCGCCAACGATGTCGTCCGGCGCCAGATCGCTGAACTGGCCGCCGCGGGTGCGCCGGTGCATGCCGAATGCGCCGGCCTGATCTATCTGGCCGACGACCTGGACGGATTTCCGATGTGCGGGGTGTTGGCCGGGTCGGCTCGCTTCACCGAGCACCTCACCCTGGGTTACCGGGACGCGGTGGCCGTCGCCGACTCGTCGCTGTACGCGGTCGGCCGACGGGTGGTCGGCCATGAATTCCACCGGACCGCGGTCACGTTCACCGACGGCTACCAGCCGGCCTGGATTTATCGAGGCGCCCCGGCGGATCGCCTCCGGGACGGCGCCGTACACGCCGGTGTGCACGCGTCGTATCTGCATACTCACCCGGCGGCGACACCCGATGCGGTGGCCCGCTTCGTCGCGCATGCGGGCAAGCCGCGGGTCTAGCGCGACATTAAACTTGCCCGGTGACCGAGAGCCCCTATCTGGTGGGACTGCGACTGACCGGCCGAAAGGTCGTCGTGGTTGGCGGGGGAGGCGTCGCTCAGCGACGCTTACCGCTCCTGATCACTAGCGGCGCCGACGTGCACGTCATCTCCCGCAGCACCACCCGCGCGGTCGAGGCAATGGACGGGATCACCCTGTCGCAGCGCGAATACCGCGACGGCGACCTGGACGGCGCCTGGTATGCGCTGGCGGCCACCGACGACCCGCGGGTGAACGCGGCCATCGTCGCCGAAGCCGAACGGCGTCACATCTTCTGTGTCCGCGCGGACATCGCTGCTGAGGGCACGGCCGTCACCCCGGCGTCCTTCAGCTACGCGGGTCTGTCGGTGGGTGTGCTCGCCGGCGGTGAGCACCGCCGTTCGGCGGCCATCCGATCGGCCATCCGCGAGGCCCTGCAAGAGGGACTCATTTCGGCAGCGGGCTCCGATGACGTCGCGCGCGGCAGCGTGGCGCTGGTGGGCGGCGGACCGGGCGATCCCGAACTGATCACCGTCCGCGGCCGCCGGCTGCTCGCCCAGGCCGATGTGGTAGTCGCCGACCGGCTCGCGCCGCCCGAACTGCTGGCCGAGTTGTCGCCGCACGTCGAAGTGATCGATGCCGCCAAAATCCCGTACGGCCGGGCCATGGCTCAGGACGCGATCAATGAGGTGCTGATCGACCGGGCTAGAGCCGGCAGGTTCGTGGTCCGCCTCAAAGGGGGCGATCCGTTCGTGTTCGCCCGCGGCTATGAGGAAGTTCTGGCATGCGCGGAAGCGGGAGTTCCGGTGACCGTGGTGCCAGGTGTGACGAGTGCCATAGCTGTGCCCGCTCTGGCCGGCGTTCCGGTGACTCACCGGGCCACAAATCACGAATTCGTGGTGGTCAGCGGCCATCTGGCGCCCGGGCATCCCGAATCGTTAGTGAATTGGGATGCGTTGGCAGCAATGTCCGGCACCATCGTCTTGCTGATGGCGGTCGAACGCATCGAACTCTTCGTTGCCGCGCTGTTGAAAGGCGGCCGACCTGCGGATACTCCGGTAATTGTGGTCCAGCACGGAACGACGGCGGCTCAGCAGACGTTGCGTGCGACCCTCGTGGACACGCCGGAGAAGGTCCGCGCGGAGGGGATCCGACCTCCCGCGATCATCGTTATCGGGCAGGTAGCGGCGTTCGGGGTTTAAACAAATCTTAAGATTACTGTAAGGTAACCCGCTATGACGGCTCTCAACGACTCAGAGCGGGCAGTCCACACTTGGACTGAGGGACGCTCAGAACGTTCGGCCCAGGAGCGTCCCGCGCGAACAGCGGAGACCCCATTGCAGCGCATGAGCAGGTACTACCCGACGTGGTTACCCTCGCGTCGGTTTGTCGCCGCGGTTATCGCCATCGGCGGGATGCAGCTGCTGGCCACCATGGACAGCACCGTCGCCATCGTTGCCCTGCCCAAGATTCAGAACGAGCTCAGCCTGTCCGACGCGGGCCGTAGCTGGGTGATCACCGCGTATGTCTTGACCTTCGGCGGGCTGATGCTGCTCGGCGGCCGGCTGGGCGACACCATTGGACGCAAGCGCACCTTCATCGTCGGTGTCGCGCTATTCACGATTTCGTCGGTGCTCTGTGCGGTGGCCTGGGACGAGGCGACGCTGGTGATCGCCCGGCTCTCACAGGGGGTGGGTTCGGCGATCGCCTCACCTACCGGGTTGGCGCTGGTAGCGACCACGTTCCCGAAAGGTCCGGCGCGTAACGCCGCGACGGCGGTGTTCGCGGCCATGACGGCGGTGGGGTCCGTGATGGGCCTGGTGGTCGGCGGCGCGCTGACCGAGTACTCCTGGCGGCTGGCGTTCATGGTCAACGTGCCGATCGGGTTGGTGATGATCTACCTGGCCCGCACCGCGTTGCGCGAGACCAACCGCGAGCGGATGAAGCTGGATGCGGCGGGGGCCATGCTGGCCACGCTGGCCTGCACCGCTGCCGTGTTCGCGTTCTCGGTGGGTCCGGAAAAGGGCTGGATCTCGGTCACCACCCTCGGTTCCGGTGTGGTGGCGGTGGCTGCTGCCATCGCGTTCGCCATCGTGGAGCGCACCGCCGAAAACCCGGTCATTCCGTTCGGTCTTTTTCGCGACCGCAACCGGTTGGTCACGTTCACCGCGATCTTCCTGGCCGGCGGCGTCATGTTCAGCCTCACGGTGTCCATCGGCCTGTATGTCCAGGACATCCTCGGCTACAGCGCGCTGCGCGCGGGCGTCGGCTTCATCCCGTTCGTTATCGCCATGGGAATCGGCCTAGGTGTCTCCTCGCAGCTGGTGTCGCGATTCTCGCCGCGGGTGCTGACGATCGGCGGCGGGTGGCTGCTGCTGGGTGCGATGATCTACGGCTCGATGTGCATGCACCGGGGGGCGCCGTACTTCCCCAACCTGGTGGTGCCGATAGTCGTCGGCGGGATCGGCATCGGAATGGTGGTCGTCCCGCTCACGCTGGCAGCGATCGCGGGGGTCGGTTTCGATCAGATCGGCCCGATATCGGCGATGACGCTGATGCTGCAGAGCCTGGGCGGGCCGCTGGTGCTGGCCGTAATCCAGGCCGTGATCACCTCCCGCACGCTGTACATGGGTGGGATCACCGGTCCGGTGAAGTTCATGAACGAGGCCCAGCTGCATGCGCTGGACCAGGGGTACACGTACGGGCTGTTGTGGATTGCCGGAGCGGCCGTCATCGTCGGCATTGCGGCGTTGTTCATCGGCTACACGCCCGAGCAGGTAGCGCACGCCCAAGAGGTCAAGGAAGCGATCGACGCCGGCGAGCTGTAGCTCTCCTGTGCCCCGCCGCCTGGTAGTCACATAGGCCACACCAGGCTCTGAAAAAGTTGGGGGCATTTGTGCCCGCCTATGCGCGACACAAGAGAAAGTCGCGATGAGGTGGGCACAAACCGTCCGCTCGCTGCCAGAGACCAGTGTGGTGGATGTGACCTGAGTGGTTGCCGACCCTCCGACACCCTCAGCCGACCAGTAGGCTTGCCGCCTGTGATTACCCGGATGTCCGAGCTGTTTCTGCGCACCCTGCGCGACGACCCCGCCGACGCAGAGGTGCCCAGCCACAAACTGCTGATCCGCGCCGGATATGTCCGGCCCGTCGCGCCCGGGTTGTACAGCTGGCTACCGCTCGGTCTGAAAGTGCTGCGCAACATCGAGGGCATCGTGCGTGCGGAGATGAACGCGATCGGTGGCCAGGAAATCCTGTTTCCCGCCCTGCTGCCGCGCGCGCCCTACGAGACGACGAACCGATGGACGGAGTACGGCGACAGCGTGTTCCGGCTGAAGGACCGTCGCGGCAACGACTACCTGCTGGGCCCCACCCACGAAGAGCTGTTCACCCTGACCGTCAAGGGTGAGTACAGCTCCTACAAGGACTTCCCGCTGACGCTGTACCAAATCCAGAACAAGTACCGCGACGAGGCACGCCCGCGCGCCGGCATCCTGCGCGGCCGCGAGTTCGTCATGAAGGACTCGTATTCCTTCGACATCGACGCAGCCGGGCTCAAGGCCTCGTACCACGCCCACCGGGAGGCCTACCAGCGCATCTTCGAGCGCTTACGGGTGCGTTACGTCATCGTGTCGGCGGTGTCGGGCGCGATGGGCGGCAGCGCCTCCGAAGAGTTCTTGGCCGAAAGCCCGATCGGTGAGGACACCTTCGTCCGGTGCGTGGAATCCGGCTACGCGGCCAACGTCGAAGCCGTCATCACCGCCCTCCCCGAATCAAAGCCCATCGATGGCCTGCCAGAGGCCCAGATTTACGACACAGGCGACACCCCGACCATCGCCACCCTGGTCGCCTGGGCCAACGCGGCGCTGGACCGCACCGTCACCGCCGCCGACACCCTCAAGAACGTCCTGGTGAAGGTTCGCCAGCCGGGCGGGGACTGGGAGCTGCTGGCCATCGGCGTGCCCGGTGACCGCGAGGTCGACGACAAGCGTCTGGGCGCGGCGCTGGAACCGGCCGAGTACACGTTGCTCGACGACGCGGACTTCGCCAGATATCCGTTCCTGGTCAAGGGTTACATCGGCCCGAAAGCGCTGCGCGACAACGAGGTCCGTTACCTCGTCGACCCGCGCGTGGTCGACGGCACCAGCTGGATCACCGGGGCCGACGAGCCCGGGCGCCACGTGGTCGGCCTGGTGGCCGGACGCGACTTCACCGCCGACGGCACCATCGAGGCCGCCGAGGTGCGCGAGGGCGACCCCTCTCCCGACGGCGCCGGAGCGCTGGTCATGGCCCGCGGCATCGAGATCGGCCACATCTTCCAGCTCGGCCGCAAGTACACCGACGCGTTCAGCGCCGACGTGCTCGGCGAGGACGGCAAACCGTTGCGGCTGACCATGGGTTCCTACGGCATCGGGGTGTCGCGGTTGGTCGCCGTGGTTGCCGAACAGCACCACGACGAGCTCGGCCTGCGTTGGCCCGCGTCGATCGCGCCGTTCGATGTACACCTGGTGATGGCCAACAAGGACCCCGAGGCTCGGCTGGGCGCCGCCAAGCTGGCCGCCGAACTGGACAAGGTGGGGGTGGACGTGCTGCTCGACGACCGCCAGGCATCACCGGGGGTTAAGTTCAAGGACGCTGAACTACTTGGAGTGCCCTGGATCGTGGTGGTGGGCCGGGGCTGGGCCGACGGACGGGTGGAGCTGCGCAACCGTTTCAGCGGGACGACCTCCGAGCTGGCCGTCGGCGATTCGCTGACCGTCGATCTGGTGGCCGCAATCAGCACCTAGCGGCGATCGCAAGCGTGGCTTAGCCAGGCTTAGCCAGGCTTAGCCAGGCGCCGCGGGTCGCCGCAAACAAGCCCAGATCTACTCGTTGCCGCCCGGGAACGAGGTGGTGATCGGCCAGCCACCCAGCACCTTGTTCCACCGCGCGGCCATCACCGCGCTCTGCGTCAGCGCGGTCGAGGCAAACGCACGGTCCTCGGCACTGTCGGCGTGCTCGACCACCGCCCGCCACGCTGTGGCGCCGTCGTTTTCCATGCGTGCGGCCAGTCGCGCCGCATCGGCCGGGCTGCCCACCGGCGACGGCAGCTGATAACCGGCAGCAGCGGGTGCAGGGGTGACCTTGCGGGCACTCAGCATCGCGATGACGTCGTCGCGGCGCTGGCGGTGCTGGTTGAGCGCCTCCACCACCAGGTCGTTGACGCTGGGCGGCGACAGCGCCGATACGATGCCGTAGCCGTAGATGGTGCCGTGCTCGACAGCCAACGCGTCGCCGAGCGCCGTGATGTCGGCGTCTTTGCCGCCGGGGCTCTGTTTGTGGGGGCTGGCGCCGAAGCTGGGTTCCGACGACGTCATATCGACGGGCCTCCGGGCACCAGCGCAACTTCACAGGACGCGGTGCACGAAGCCGCGATCGAGGCGAGCAAGCCGGCCCGATAGCCCGACGATGTGGACACCAGGCGGTTGGCGTCGTCGGCCGACTTGCGCAGCGAGTCGATCACCTCGGAAACCGGTGGCGGGGGTGGCGGCGGAGCCTCCGGCTCGGTAGGGGGGGTGGCGCTGCTCGTTTCGCTGGTCGATGAGACGAGCTTGCCCGCGGCCCGCGCAATCTCGGTGGACAGCGCCCGGGCGTGTGCGGTGCGCTGGGTGGCGACCACGCTCAGCGCGGCGGCGATCTGCGGGGGGCTGCCAATCGCTCCGGCGGCCGCCGCGGCTAGCGCACTGTCGCGTCGGGCCTGGTCCAACGGGCCTGTCAACTCTTCGACGGCGGGTGTCTTGGGCGTCGACTCCCCGCAGGCGGTTGCCGCCACCCCGAGTGCGGCGAGAGCGGCACCACCGGCGAGCACACGCCGCCTGCTGATGACGGGTACTGCTCTGGGCACGTCCCACATCCTGCCATCACCGCGCACCACAACGACGCCGGCCACGACGCGGCCAGGCCGGGACAATGCGATCACGGCATCATTGGACAGGCGTCGATCGCGCATCCTGGCGTATCGTTGGTAGCTGGCTCTCTGAGTTCGCCAGAAAGCCTTGCGCAGGACAAATTGGGCGGCGGGCCTGCCGGACACCGCCGATGACCGACAACTCAAGATGAGGAGCTCGTCGTGACCACCGGGCTACCTTCGCCGACACAGGTGATCGAGCTACTCACCGGAGAGTTCGCGCGCGCGGGTTACGAGATTGAAGACGTGGTCATCAACAGCCGCACCCGCCCGCCGTGCATCACGGTGATCGCCGACGGCGACACCGCCCTGGATCTGGACACCATCGCGGCGCTGTCCCGCACCGCATCAGATTTGCTGGACCGCCTGGACGGCCCGGTTGGCGGCACCTCCCTTCCGGAAAGCTACGTTCTCGAGGTCAGTTCTCCGGGCGTGGAACGACCTTTGACCAGCGAGAAGCACTTCCGGCGGGCACGCGGCCGCAAGGTGGCACTGGCGCTGGCCGACGGATCAGAGCTGGCTGGCCGGGTAGCCGAAGCCGGCAATGACACACTGTCGCTGGTGGTCCGGACCGGCCGTGAGCTGGCGGTACGCGAGATCCCGCTGCCCGAGATCGTCAAAGCTGTTGTGCAGGTTGAGTTTTCACCCCCTGCACCAGCGGAGTTGGAGCTGTTGGGTCAGGCACAGGGGACGGAGGCCGGAGCATGAACATCGACATGGCCGCACTCCACGCGATCGAGGTGGATCGGGGCATCTCGGTCAGTGAACTGCTCGAGACAATCAAGTCTGCGCTGCTCACCGCGTACCGACACACCGAGGGGCACCAGTCCGACGCCCGCATCGAGATAGACCGCAAGTCCGGCGTGGTGCGGGTGATCGCCCGCGAGACCGACGAAGACGGCAACCTGATCAGCGAATGGGACGACACACCCGAGGGCTTTGGCCGCATCGCTGCGACCACCGCGCGGCAGGTGATGCTGCAACGCTTCCGAGACGCGGAGAATGAGCGCACCTTCGGGGAGTTCTCCACCCGCGAGGGAGAGATCGTCGCCGGCGTCATCCAGCGGGACAGCCGGGCCAACGCCCGCGGCCTGGTCGTCGTCCGGATCGGTACCGAAGCCAAGGCGTCCGAAGGCGTGATCCCCGCCGCCGAACAGGTGCCCGGCGAGAGCTACGAGCACGGCAACCGGCTGCGCTGTTACGTCGTGGGTGTCAGTCGCGGCTCCCGCGAGCCGCTGATCACGCTGTCGCGTACCCACCCGAACCTGGTGCGCAAGCTGTTCTCGCTGGAAGTACCTGAGATCGCCGATGGCTCGGTGGAAATCGTGGCGGTAGCCCGGGAGGCCGGCCACCGGTCCAAGATCGCCGTCGTGTCCCGGGTGCCCGGTCTGAACGCCAAAGGCGCCTGCATCGGGCCGATGGGGCAACGGGTCCGCAACGTGATGAGCGAGCTGTCCGGAGAGAAGATCGACATCATCGACTACGACGAGGATCCGGCCCGCTTCGTAGCCAACGCGTTGTCGCCCGCCAAGGTGGTCTCGGTGTCGGTCATCGACCCGAACGCCCGCGCCGCCCGCGTTGTGGTACCCGACTTTCAACTATCCCTGGCCATCGGTAAGGAAGGACAAAACGCCCGCCTGGCCGCCCGCCTCACCGGCTGGCGCATCGACATCCGGGGTGACGCGCCGGGGCAGCCTGAACAGGGCGCGAGCCATGGGATGGCGCGCGGGCACTAACCCGCGGCGTCCCGTGCCTCGGCGGGGATGTGCGGCCGGACCCGCGGGTGGTTCTGACCACCGGTCTGGTGACGCTAGACTGAGCCGTGATCCAGCGCGAGCCTTCGGCATCCGAAATTAGCAAGGCGCGCGAACGCCCGGACAACCCCAGCGGACCAGTGCGGATGTGCGTCGGATGCCGGAAGCGAGAGTTGGCCGTCGAACTGCTTCGAGTGGTGGCTAGGTCTACCGGGAACGGCAACTACGCCGTAATCGTTGACACTGCCGGAAGCCTGCCGGGGCGGGGTGCCTGGTTGCATCCCGGTCCGCAGTGCGTACAACAGGCGATTCGGCGGCGAGCTTTCACCAGAGCGCTGCGCATCACCGGTTCACCGGACACATCCGCGGTGGTCGAGCATGTCAGCTCGTCCCACCGGGCAACAGAACAGGTAGCAACGAACATGAGCACACCGTGAAGTCCCGATGACTCCCACCTCTATGCGTTACAGCTAGCACCCGAGGCGCGGCCCACGACTGTCGCCTCATAGACAGGAGATGTAGTGGCAGGTAAGGCCCGCGTACACGAGTTGGCTAAGGAACTCGGTGTCACCAGCAAGGAAGTGCTCGCCCGACTGACCGAACAGGGCGAATTCGTCAAATCGGCATCATCCACGGTGGAAGCACCCGTGGCCCGGCGGCTCCGTGAGTCGTTCGGTGGCAGCAAGCCCGCTGCCGCTGGCGCAGTGAAGAGCTCGCAATCAGGCCCTCCGGCCGGCGCTCAAGCGGTGGCCCAGGCCCCAGAGAAGGCCCCAGAGAAGGCCCCGGAGAAGGTCGTGCCTACCGCTACCGATGCGGCTCTCGACCGCGCGCTGGACAAGGCAGTCGGCAACGGTGCGGCAACTGCCTCGCCCGCTAAGCCGGCCGTTCCCGGCCGCCCGGCCGCCCCGCCGCCACCGGTGGTCCCGGCCGCACCCGCAGCTCCTG
>JALHRH010000181.1 GCA_022841565.1 Mycobacterium sp.
GTGCTGCAACGGACTGACCGCCTCGCCGGCACGCAGATAGTCCGCGGCCGAGTTGGCCAGTTCCCAGTTCTGGTAGTACCCCAGGCTGGCTAGGCTCTGGTCGGCGAACGCCTCCCATCTGGTCTGCGGCTGGATCAGGACGGTGAGCAGTGCGCACGTCGCCAGCACCACGACCAGGGCCGGCAGCAACCGTCGGATCAGCCGGACCACCTCGGTCGCCGGGGCCAGTGAATTTTCAAGACCCGAAGACCCGCCCAGCCCCGCGCGCAGCACCTTGCCGCCGAAAAAGAACCCCGATAACGCCAGGAACACGTCGACACCGCCGGACACCCGGCCGAACCAGATGTGGAAAACGGCGACCAGAGCGATCGCGATGCCGCGCAGACCGTCGAGATCGTGCCGGTAGAAGCCGGACGAGCGCGAGCCCATGCCGGACTGCGTGCTGGCAGCCGGGTGCGGGGGCGGTGTCGGCGTCGGCATGATCACCGCTAACTTACCGAAAACCGCCGCTGGCTCCTGGGGGAGCAAGCGGCGGCTGTCGGGAGATCCGGGAAACTGTCGTGTGTTTACCGCGGGGCGGTAGCGGCGGGAGCCGGTTGCACCGGCACCAGCTGCAACGGCGGCTGCGGTGTCGGCACCAGTGGGGCCGGCGGCTGGGGGATTACCTGCTGCAACGGCGGCTGAGGGGCCGCCTGCTGCTGCAACGGCGCCTGCTGGGCGGGAAGCTGCTGCACGGGCGCCTGCTGTAGCGGGGTCTGCTGCCCGGGCAGCTGCTGGACCGGCGCCTGCTGGCCGGGCACCTGCTGGACCGGCGCCTGCTGGCCGGGCACCTGCTGGACCGGCGCCTGCTGGCCGGGCAGCTGCTGGGCAGGGGCGGGTTGTGCCGGTTGAGCGGGTTGGGCTGGGGCGGCCGGTGCCGTCTGCAACGAATTGGTCCCCAGGATCCGAACGAGGTAAGGCGCCATGCCACTGCTGCGCACCGGCGATACCTGCACGACATCGCCGACTTCGAGCATCTGCCCGTTCCCGAGGTACATCGCGACGCTCTGGGTGCCTTCGGGGCCGTAGAAGATCAAGTCAGCCTTGCGGGCCTGCTGCGGCAGGACTTTCTCGCCGACCCGATACATCTGGCCCGAGGAGCGCGGCAACTTGAGTCCGGCGCCTGCATAGGCGTACTGGATCAGGCCTGACGCGTCGAATCCGACGGTGTTGATGCCCGAACCGGTGCCGCGGGTGGGTCCGGTGACACCACCGCCGGCCCATGAGAACGGGACGCCGCGCTGGGAGAGTCCGCGCGCGATCACCGTGTCGGCGACCTGCTGGTAGTCGTTTGTCCTGGTGTAAGGGTCTGCGGACGCTATACCCGCGGCGGTCACCATTGGCGCCACGAACATCAGCAGCCCGATCGCGAAGGCGTAGACGCGTTTCATTTCGTTCCCTCGTTTCCTGGGGCCCGGGGGGCCTCTCTGTGCCTCAGCGCGGTGACCGCGCGCATCCGGCGCCGTTCAGGAGCGATGGGCCGCCACTTCGGGGCCCGGGCGCCGCTGGACTTGGTTGGGTGAACCCGACGAGGAGGCTCGCAATTCACACCAGTCACTGCAGACACTTTGACAACAGAGATAAGTAACCGCCAGAGCCGCGAAACATTATTTGTAGGAACGTGACCCGACGGTGACTGGGAGGGTCAATCTTGTGACAGCAGTTGTGATTTCGGTCTCAAAGATGTTGCTGCCGCGTGATGTCGTCCGGGCTTGTCAGCGCCCGAAGGTGTTGCTGAAATCGGTCAGCGCGCGGCCCGCCACCGAGGCCAGGCTCAGGACACCTACCGAGACGATCGGCCAGAAGGACATGAACCAGCCCTTCACCAGCGACACGAACGGGCCCACCAGGGCCGCCGTCCCCGCCGCGCCGATCCCGCCCCACACCAGTGGGTAGATGTAGTAGTTGACCCCGAACGGCACGACGGGGCAATCCTCGCCCTGACAGATGCTGTCGGTGAAAGAGAACAGCCGCGTCGGCCAACTGGTCATGGTGACCGCGACGATGATCAACGCCAGCAGCACGAACATGGTGATGACGTCCCAGGGGACCAAGCGCAGCCTGATGACTCGCGGCCCGTCGGCCGCCTGCACCCCGCCGCGCCCCTGCGTCGAATCGGCGCCCTGATCCGGCTCACCGGGCTTTTCGGGGGCTGCCATGCCCTGCATGCTCCCCGATGAACGCGTTTCGCGCGACCTGAACCGACTAGTGTCGGCTCTCGTGGCAACGGCCGGACAATCGGAAATCGGATTGGCGCCCGCGCAGATCAGCGCGATCGACGCCGCTCATCTATGGCACCCGTACAGCGCGATCGGCAGTGAAGCGATACCTCCCGTGGTGGCCGTGGCGGCGCGCGGCGCTTGGCTGACGCTGATCCGCGACGGCCGTCGGGTGGAAGTGCTAGACGCCATGAGCTCGTGGTGGACCGCGATCCATGGCCACGGGCACCCGACGCTGGACGCGGCGATGACCGCGCAGCTGGGCACCATGAACCACGTCATGTTCGGTGGTCTGACCCACGAGCCGGCCGCCCGGTTGGCCCAACTGCTGGTGCAGCTCACCCCGGCGGGCCTGGACACGGTGTTCTTCAGCGACTCCGGGTCGGTGTCGGTCGAGGTCGCGGTCAAGATGGCGCTGCAGTACTGGCGTAGCCTGGACCAACCGGCCAAGCATCGCTTGATGACCTGGCGCGGCGGCTACCACGGCGACACCTTCACGCCGATGAGCGTCTGCGACCCTGAGGGCGGCATGCACTCGTTGTGGGCCGACGTGCTGGTTCCGCAGGTGTTCGCACCGCAGGTGCCGCGCGACTACGACCCCGCCTACAGCGCGGTATTCGAGGCCAAGCTGGCCCAACATGCGGCTGAACTGGCCGCGGTCATCGTCGAGCCAGTGGTGCAGGGCGCGGGCGGGATGCGCTTTCACGATCCGCGTTACCTGTCTGATCTGCGCGACATCTGCAGCCGTCACCGGGTGTTGCTGATCTTCGACGAAATCGCCACCGGATTCGGTCGCACCGGTGAGCTCTTCGCCGCCGACCACGCCGGCGTCAGCCCGGACATCATGTGCGTCGGCAAGGCCCTCACCGGGGGATACCTCAGCCTGGCCGCAACCTTGTGCAGCACGGATATCGCGCACACCATCAGCGTCGGTACGGCCGGTGCCCTGATGCACGGGCCGACGTTCATGGCCAATCCGCTGGCGTGCGCGGTGTCGGTGGCCAGTGTCGAGGTACTGCTGGGCCAGGACTGGCGGTCGCGGGTCGCCGAGCTCGCTGCCGGGCTCATAGCCGGACTGGAACCGGCCCGCGCGCTGCCCGGGGTCACCGACGTGCGGGTGTGTGGCGGCATCGGCGTCATCGAGTGCGACCGGGCGGTCGATTTGGCGGTCGCGACGCCCGCGGCGCTGGACTGCGGTGTGTGGCTGCGCCCGTTCCGCAACCTGGTCTATGCGATGCCGCCGTACATCTGTACCTCCGTCGAGATCGCACAGGTCACCTCGGCGATGGTCGAAGTGGCGCGACTCGTAGGCTGAGCGCTGATGAAATCGCCGATCGAGACGTCCCCGCTGGCGTGGCTGGACGCGGTGGAAGTCGCACGCCGGGAAGCCGGGCTGCGTCGCTTCCTGCGGCCGCGTTCCCCGGTGAGCACCGAGCTCGACCTGGCCTCCAATGACTACCTCGGGTTGTCCCAGCATCCCGCGGTCATCGAGGGCGGTGTCGAGGCGTTGCGCGTGTGGGGTGCGGGTGCCACCGGTTCCCGCCTGGTCACCGGCGACACCGAATTGCACGCGCAGTTGGAGAGCGAACTCGCCGCGTACGTCGGCGCCGCGGCCGGCCTGGTGTTCTCGTCCGGCTACACCGCCAACCTGGGAGCTGTTGTCAGTCTGTCCGGCGCGGGCTCACTGTTGGTGTCCGACGCCTATTCGCACGCTTCCCTGGTCGACGCTTGCCGGTTGTCCCGCGCGCGAGTGGTGGTGACGCCCAATCGCGACGCGGCCGCCGTCGAGGCGGCGCTGGAAGCACGCCAGGAGGAGCGCGCCGTCGTCGTCACCGACTCGGTGTTCAGCGCCGACGGCGCGCTGGCGCCGCTGCGCGCATTGCATGACGTATGCCGGCGGCACCGGGCGTTGCTGATCGTCGACGAGGCGCACGGCCTCGGCGTGCGCGGTGGCGGACGTGGACTGTCGCACGAGGTCGGGCTGGCCGGCGCGCCCGACGTCGTGGTCACCACGACGCTGTCCAAGGCCCTGGGTAGCCAGGGCGGCGTGGTGCTTGGCCCGGTCGAGGTACGGGCCCATCTGATCGACGCCGCGCGGCCGTTCATCTTCGACACCGGGCTGGCGCCCGCTGCGGTGGGGTCGGCGCTCGCCGCGCTGCGGGTGCTGAAAGCCGAGCCGTGGCGGCCGGGCGCGGTGCTTGGCCATGCCGCCGAACTGGCCCGGGTCTGCGGTGTGTCCCAGGTTCCGCATTCGGCGGTGGTCTCGGTGATCCTGGGTGAGCCCGAGGTAGCGCTGGCAGCCGCGGCGGCCTGCCTCGATGCCGGCGTCAAGGTGGGCTGCTTCCGGCCACCGACGGTGCCTGCCGGCACATCGCGGCTGCGGCTGACCGCCCGTGCGTCGTTGACCGCCGATGAGCTCGAGTTGGCCCGGCGCGTGCTCGCCTACGTGCTTTCGGTGGCTCGCCCTTGACGGTCCTGTTCGTCACCGGCACGGATACCGGCGTCGGGAAGACGGTCGCCACCGCTGCGCTTGCGTCCTGCGCCCGTCAACTCGGCATCGATGTGGCGGTGTGCAAGCCCGCCCAGACCGGCACCGCTGACGGTGACGACGACCTCGCCGAAGTAGGGCGGCTTTCCGGGGTGACCGAACTCGCCGGTTTGGCGCGTTATCCGTTGCCCATGTCGCCGGTTGCCGCCGCTGAGCAGGCCGGGACGTCGTTGCCCAGCCGCGACGACATGCTTCGGTTGATCCTGGGCATGGACCGACCCGGACGGTTGACGTTGGTGGAGGGCGCCGGCGGGTTGTTGGTTCAACTCGCCGCAGGTGGCGTCACGTTGCGCGACCTGGCCGTCGACCTGGGCGCGCCGGTAATGGTGGTGGCCAGAGCTGGCCTGGGCACCTTGAACCACACCGCGTTGACCCTGGAAGCGCTCGCCGCGCGGGGTGTACCATGCGCCGGGCTGGTGATCGGCAGCTGGTCGCAGCAGTCCGAACTGGTCGAAACCTCCAATCGGTCGGCGCTGGGTCGGCTGGCGCCGGTGCGGGCAGCGCTGCCGGCTGGTGCTGCTGCTGCCGCCGATTTCGCGGCGTTGAGCGTGGCGGCCTTCGACGCCGAGTGGGTGCGGTCCTTGGTGCCTTGATGGCGCATTCGATCGAGCTGCTTTTCGACGCCGACACCGAGGCCATGCTGCGGCGCATGTGGGACGACCTGGCCGCGTTGAAGAAGGTGGGGCTGCCTATCCGCATCCCGCCCGGCCGACCGCATGTGACGGTGGCGGTGGCGCAACGCATCGACCCCGCCGTCGACCAATCGCTGGTTCCGGTGGCGCGCGAGTTGCCGCTGGATTGTCTGATCGGTGCGCCGGTGATCTTTGGACGGGCCGATGTCGTCTTGACCCGGCTGATAGTGCCGTCCCGGGAGCTGCTCGATCTACATGCCGAGGTGCATCGGCTCTGCGGTCCGCATTCGCTGCCGGAGCCGATGGCCAACAGCCTGCCGGGGCAGTGGACGGCGCATGTCACGCTGGCGCGCCGCGTCGACGCGGCCCACTTGAGTTCAGCACTCGCGGTCGCCGGTCGGCCGGCCCAATTCGACGGTCGCTTCACGGGACTGCGCCGCTGGGACGGCGACGAGAGGGTCGAGCAGTTGATCGGCTGACGTCAGCCCGATTGTCCGGCGTTTGCCGAGCGACCCCGGCGAGCCGTCCGCGCCTACCTGGCCGGCGGTGCCGGCCAAGCCCCCGTACGGCGGCGTACCCCGGTAACCGGTGGGCATCCCTCGACGCGCGGCCCGCTACCCTGACCTGAACACCATTTCATTCGGGCTACTACGACGACGCGGGCCCGAACAGAGTCCGAACATGCTCGGACGCGTCAACAAGCAGGGGAGTACTCGGTGACTCAAGCGCCAACTCGACCGACCACTGACGCCGGCCAGGATGGCACCAACCGCAACGACATCATTGCGGTTGCCCGCCAGCAGGTGCTGGAAGGTGGCAAGGGATTGACCCAGGACCAGGTGCTGCAGGTTCTGCGGTTGCCCGACGAGCGGCTGGAGGAACTGCTCGCGCTGGCCCACGAGGTTCGGATGAGTTGGTGCGGACCCGAGGTCGAGGTCGAGGGCATCATCAGCCTCAAGACGGGCGGTTGCCCGGAGGACTGCCATTTCTGCTCCCAGTCGGGCCTGTTCCAATCGCCGGTTCGCAGCGCCTGGCTGGACGTACCCAGCCTGGTCGAGGCGGCCAAGCAGACGGCGAAGTCCGGCGCGACCGAGTTTTGCATCGTGGCCGCGGTACGCGGGCCAGACGAGCGGTTGCTCGCGCAGGTCGCGGCCGGTATTGAAGCGATCCGCAATGAGGTAGACATCAATATCGCCTGCTCGCTGGGGATGCTGAGCGCCGAGCAGGTGGAGCGGCTGGCGGCGATGGGCGTGCACCGGTACAACCACAACCTGGAGACGGCCCGTTCGTTCTTCACCAACGTGGTCACCACACACACCTGGGAAGAGCGGTGGCAAACGCTGTCGATGGTGCGTGACGCCGGTATGGAGGTGTGCTGCGGCGGCATCCTGGGCATGGGTGAGACGCTGGATCAACGCGCGGAATTCGCCGCCGAATTGGCAGAACTCGACCCCCACGAGGTTCCGCTGAACTTCCTCAACCCGCGCCCAGGCACCCCGTTCGGTGATCTGGAGGTGTTGCCCGCCTGCGAAGCCCTCAAAGCGGTCGCCGCGTTCCGTCTGGCGTTGCCTCGCACGATGCTCCGGTTCGCGGGTGGCCGGGAGATCACCCTCGGCGACCTGGGCGCCAAGCAGGGGATCCTGGGCGGGATCAACGCCGTTATCGTGGGCAACTACCTGACGACGCTCGGTCGGCCCGCCGAAGCCGACCTGGCGCTGCTCGAGGACCTGCAGATGCCCCTCAAGGCGCTCAACGCGAGCTTGTAGAAAGAGAAGCGTGGCGGGACAACTGGGCGCTCCGGTGGGAGCCGGCGTCTACAACGTCTACACCGGCGAACCGGCGGGTACGGCCATGCCGACCGCCGCTCAATTAGGTCTGGAGCCGCCCCGGTTCTGCGCCGAATGCGGACGCCGGATGACCGTGCAGGTCCGTCCCGACGGCTGGTGGGCGCGGTGCTCCCGGCACGGACAGGTGGACTCGGCAGACCTGGAGGCGCAGCGATGACGGCGCAGGGATGACGGCGCGGGGATGACGGCGCGGGATGACTACGAAAGACCAACAATGATCGAGGAAGCCGGGACAGAGATGTCTCAGCCCGCAGCGCCACCGGCGGGACCGCGTACGTCCCGCAATCGCGCGCTGCTCACCGTGGTGCTGGTCCTGAGTGCGACCGGTGTCCTGGTGGGTGCCCTCTGGGCATGGATCGCGCCGCCGGTTCACGCCGTGGTGGCGGTGAGCCGCAAGGGCGAGCGGGTGCACGACTACCTCGGCCCCGAGTCGCAGAACTTCTTCGTGGCGCCGTTCCTGTTGCTCGGTCTGCTTGGCGTCGTGGCAGTGGTAGCTGCGGTGGGGGTGTGGCAGTGGCGCGATCACCGGGGGCCACACATGGTCGCCGCGCTCACGGTCGGACTGCTTGGTGCCGCTGCGGCTGCCGCCGGCGTGGGGGCGCTCTTGGTCCTGTTGCGTTACGGCGCACTGCATTTCGACACGGTCGCGCTCACGTCAGGTGACCACAACGTGACCTACGTCAGCCAGGCGCCACCGGTTTTCTTCGGTCACCTGCCGTTGCAGATAGCCGCCACACTGCTGTCGCCGACCGGCACCGCCGCGCTGGTCTATGCCATGGCGGCCACCGGGACCGTACGCGACGATTTGGGGGGATACCCGCCCGTCGGCACGCGGCCGACCGCGGCGCCGCCCGTTCCTGCCGGCCCGGCTACCTACCTTTAGAGCGGGCGCCGGTGGATTTTCCTACAGGTAATCACCTTCGCTGCGATCACGGCTAGGCGTGCCATTCCGGTGTAGGTCATGGGGTTGAACATGGTGGGCCACGTGGTCCGGATGAGGTGGTCGGTCAGTGGTCGACCGGCGAATCGGTCGATGAGCCAGCGCAGCGCCATCGGTGACGAGAGCGGGTGCAGCAGAATGTGCTCGTTGAATGCGTCCCGGTGGTAGGTGACGTCGGCGCCGCCGGCCGAGTACGAATCCGCTAGCGCGTCGATGTCGTCGACGCCGATGAGGTAGTCGTGTACGGCCTGCACGATCAGCACCGGCGGCACCGGCACGGCGGCTCCCAGGGTGGTGCTGTCGAAGACATGCTTGACCGCTGGGGTGGCCAGGATGTCATCCAGCGGCTCGTCCAGGTAGTCCGCCATGTTCTTCTTGGCCATCGAGATGACGGCTTCGGCGGTGGTCAACCGCTCCATGCTCTCGAGCATGGCCAGGCCGTCCTCGTTGGCGTGTTCCTTGATCACCGCGTCTAGGTCGGGGTAGGCGTGCGTCAGCGCCGCCACGACCATCGCGGGCAAACCCGCGAGCAGGCTGCCGTTGAGTCGCTTGAAGGTGTTCCCCAAGTTTCCGACGGGTGATCCCAGTACCGCACCGACGATGTCGAGTTCGGGGGCGTATTCGCCGCACATTTCCGCGGCCCAGGCGCTGGCCATCCCGCCACCGGAGTAGCCCCACAGCCCGATCGGTGCCGATGCGGGCACGCCGAGCCGTTCGGAACTGAGTACGGCTCGCAGGCCGTCCAAGACCCGGTAGCCGGGTTCGTAGGGGGTGCCCCACAGCCCGTGCAGGCCCTCGTGGTCAGGTACCGACACAGCCCACCCTTCGGCGACGGCGGCACTGATCAGCAGCAGTTCCAGCTGGGCCAGCGAGCCGACGGCGTTGGCGCGGCGCCGCAGCGCGTAGGAGGGAAAGCACCGGGGCGAGATGGCATCGATGGCGCATTGGTAGGACAGCAGCGGCACGGCCTTGCCGGGGGCGACTTCCTTCGGAAGCAGCACCGTCGTCACGGTCGCCTCGGGGTGCCCATTCATGTCCGTCGTCCGGTAGAGCAACTGAGTTGCCGTGATCGACTGCGGGATCAGGCCCATGAAAGCCACCTCGACCTCGCGCGAGCGCAACACGGTGCCCGGCGCGGCGTGCTGGTAGCCGGCGGGCGGCTGGTAGAACGGGTCGTCCGAGGGGAGCAGCGGGCGGACCTTGCGCTGCAACTCCTCGTGCGGGGGTCGCCCGATCCACTCCGCCCCGGTTTCGCCTCCCAGCTTTGCGAGCTCCACCATTAAGGCTCCCTTCGTGGCCATCGTCGCGCCGGGCGGTCCAGAACCGGGGCTGCGGGTCAGGCTAGTCACAATGCGGCGCCGGCTGCTCGTGGGGCGGCCAGCGCCTCTTACTAGAATCTTATTTCGCCTTATCCAACTCTTATACAAGTTACTGTATAGACCCTCGACACGCCTAAAACCGCGACGCGTGCCGCTCGTCACAATCCATTGTGGGCCCTATCCGGGGGGCCTGAGTGCGGCAAATTCGTCGGTTACCCGTAGCTGCGAGTCGGTGAATCGATACAGCGCGGCCGGACGCCCGCCGCTGCGACCAGACTGTGCAATGGTTCCGGTCTGGGTGATGACTTTGCGCCGGGCCAGCACGCGCTGCAGGTTTGTCGCATCGACTTGATAGCCCAGCGCCGCGCCGTAAATGTCCCGCAGTGTGGATAGTGCGAATTCCCTTGGCGCCAAAGCAAATCCGATGTTCGTGTACGACATCTTTGCGACCAGTCGGGTGCGGGCGTGGGCCACCATGGGCCCGTGGTCGAAGGCCATCGGTGGCAGCGCATTGACCGGGTGCCAGCGGGTGTCCGGGGGCAGTTCGGGAGTGGCGGGGAAAGGCACCAGGCCAAGGAACGTGGAGGCGATCATCCGCACGCCCGGCACTCGCTGTGGCTCGGAGAACACCGCGAGCTGTTCCAGATGGGCCAGCTCCTGTAGATCGACCTTCTCGGCGAGTTGGCGGCGGACCGAGGTGGTCATGTCCTCGTCGTTGCGCAGCCGCCCGCCGGGTAGCGACCACGCGCCCCGCTGCGGGTCCTGGGCGCGCTGCCACAACAACGCGTTCAGCTGGGGTTTCCCGATGCGAGGCCCGTCGGTAACCATTCGAACCTGGAACACGACGGCAAGCACTTCGTGGGCGGTGCTACCATGGGCCATGTTTTCGATTGTAAGTCGAAAACCTCCCGGGTGCGAAAGGAACCCCCATGACGGTCTTGAATCGCATGGACACGCTCGCCGATGAGCTAGCGGCCCGCATCGTCAGCACGCCCGCCGGCTACACCGGAGTCGAAGGGGACTCACACTGGGCGGCCGAGATCCGCCGACTCGCAGACGTGCGCGGCGCCACCGTGCTGGCGCACAACTATCAGCTGCCGGCCATCCAGGATGTCGCCGATCACGTGGGGGATTCACTGGCGCTGTCGCGGATCGCCGCTGAGGCGCCGGAGGACACCATCGTGTTCTGCGGCGTGCACTTCATGGCCGAGACCGCCAAGATCCTCAGCCCGGACAAGACCGTGCTGATTCCGGACCAGCGGGCCGGTTGCTCGCTCGCCGACTCGATCACTCCCGACGACCTGCGCGCGTGGAAGGCCGAGCACCCCGGCGCCGTCGTCGTCTCCTACGTCAACACCACGGCGGAGGTTAAGGCGCTGACCGACATTTGTTGCACATCGTCGAACGCCGTCGACGTGGTCGCCTCGATCGACCCCGATCGCGAGGTGCTGTTCTGCCCGGACCAGTTCCTGGGCGCTCATGTGCGCCGGGTGACCGGCCGTAAGAACCTGCATGTCTGGGCCGGTGAATGTCACGTGCACGCCGGGATCAACGGGGACGAACTCGCCGAGCGGGCCCGCGCCAATCCCGACGCCGAGTTGTATGTGCATCCCGAATGTGGTTGTGCCACCTCGGCTTTATACCTGGCCGGGGAGGGCGCCGTCCCGGCCGAGCGGGTCAAGATCCTGTCCACCGGCGGCATGCTCGAGGCCGCGCACCAGACCCGCGCGCGCAAGGTGCTGGTCGCCACCGAAGTTGGGATGCTGCACCAATTGCGGAGGGCCGCACCGGAAGTCGACTTCCAAGCGGTCAACGACCGCGCCTCCTGTAAGTACATGAAGATGATCACCCCCGCCGCCTTGTTGCGCTGCCTGCTTGATGGCGCCGACGAGGTTCAGGTGGATCCAGACGTCGCGGCGGCGGGCCGGCGCAGCGTGCAGCGGATGATCGCGATCGGCCAGCCGGGCGGTGGCGAATGACA
>JALHRH010000182.1 GCA_022841565.1 Mycobacterium sp.
GCGTGCACCCGGACAAGCTCAAGGCGGGACTGGATCAAATCAAGCAGACCCTCGACGACAACGGCATCGACGTCCTCATCCCGATCGGCGGCGAGGGCACCTTGACGGCCGCGCACTGGCTTTCGGAGGAGAACGTGCCGGTGGTCGGCGTTCCGAAGACCATCGACAACGACATCGACTGCACGGACGTGACTTTCGGCCACGACACCGCGTTGACTGTGGCCACCGACGCCATCGACCGCCTGCACAGCACCGCAGAATCCCACCAGCGGGTGATGTTGGTCGAGGTGATGGGCCGCCACGCCGGATGGATCGCGCTCAACGCGGGCCTGGCGTCCGGCGCGCACATGACGCTGATCCCCGAGCAGCCCTTCGACGTCGAAGAGGTGTGTCGGCTGGTCAAACGCCGCTTCCAGCGGGGCGATTCCCACTTCATCTGCGTGGTCGCCGAAGGGGCCAAGCCTGTTGCGGGTTCGATTTCGTTGCGAGAAGGCGGGCTTGACGAATTCGGCCACGAAAAGTTCACCGGTGTGGCCGCCCAACTCGGCGCCGAGGTGGAGAAGCGCATCAATAAGGATGTCCGGGTGACGGTATTGGGCCACGTCCAGCGGGGCGGTTCCCCGACGGCCTATGACCGGGTCCTGGCCACTCGGTTCGGGGTCAACGCGGCCGACGCTGCGCACGCCGGCGAGTACGGGCAGATGGTGTCGCTGCGCGGGCAGGACATCGGGCGGGTGCCGCTGGCCGACGCCGTACGCCAACTCAAGCTGGTACCGGAGAGCCGCTATGACGACGCCGCGGCTTTCTTCGGCTGATGGTGTTGGCCAACCGGTAGCCCAGGCTTCACCGGTTGGCGGGTTTTTCGTTTCTGAGAATCGGCTACACATCAAGCATGAACAACCGCGGTCCCCATCGCGGAGTCCTTGAGCGGTCCGTTTCCCCGGCCGAGACGCAAGGTAGTCCGGATCGACCTTGGCGGGTGAGCAACGACAGCGGGGCTACCACCATGCCCCAGCCGATCCGTTCAAATACTTCCGCTTCTGTACCACAGCGTCGCCCAGCCGATTTCAGTGCGCCGACTGCGTCCAACCCTTCGATTTGTGTCGCTCCGCCGGCGCGTCGCGATCGCATCCCGGGTGGGACGGCGCTAGACGCGATTGAACCCGAGGCGCCGCTCCGCCGGAACTGGCGGGAACTGGTCCACCACTATGTGGGACTTAATCTGGGGCCGGGCCGCGAAGCCGCACATGAGAACGCACTGCGGGAGGAGATCCGCACCCCGGTGGGTGGGGCGTATTCCATCGCGGTTCTGAATCTCAAAGGTGGCGTCGGCAAGACCGCCGTTGTTGAAGCGCTCGGCTCGACGTTCGCCAGTCTGCGCTCCGACCGGGTCATCGCCGTCGACATCGACGCCGGTGACCTGGCTGATCGACACGGCCGTCGAAACCACTTGAGCCTGGCCGACCTGCTGAGTGACAGGTCGGTGGCGCGCTATGCCGATGTACGGGCGCACACCTACATGAACAGTTCGCGGCTGGAAGTGCTCGGACCGCCGGACTACGTCAACAGCCACTGGAGCATCAGCCGTCAGGATTTCGTCAAGACGTACTCGATACTGCGAGGCCACTATTCGCTGGTGCTGGTGGATTGCCCGAAGACGCTCAAGTCCGGTGTGATGGAGGCGGTACTGCCAGAGTCCGGCGCCCTCGTGGTCGTCACCAGTACGTCGGTCGATGCCATGCAGAAGACTCACATCACGCTGGAATGGCTGCGCCACAGCCGGTATCGAAAGTTGCTCGAGTCGACCGTGCTGGCGGTGAACCACGTCGAGCGGACCAAGCTCAGTGCCTTGGCCGCGAAGGAACTCGAGCAGTTGTCGGCTCGTGTCGCGGCCACCGTGGTACTGCCGTTCGATCGGCACGTGCATCAGGGCAAAGAGATCGGCCTGGGTCAGTTGAGCAGGGATAGCAGGCGCGCCTACCTGCAGATGGCGGCTGCATTGGCCCGCACCTTCCCCCACCGGGCGCCGACGTCCCTAATTTAAGCGCCGCTTCGCCCGCCTCCGCCGCGCTCGCGATCAGCTGGGCCTTCATGACCCGCTTCGCCCGGCTCCGCCGCGCTCGCGATCACCACTAGGATCGATTCCTATGACGGTTGCCAGGGTTGACCTGCTCGAATACGACGAGGTCCTCGAAAGTTTCGATCCGGTGCTCGGACTCGAAGTCCATGTTGAGCTGTCCACCGCCACCAAGATGTTCTGCGGCTGCTCCACGACGTTCGGCGCCGAGCCCAACACCCAGGTGTGCCCCGTATGCCTGGGCTTACCGGGTTCGCTGCCCGTGCTCAACCGGGTGGCGGTCGAATCGGCGATCCGGATCGGCCTCGCGCTGAACTGCGAGATCGTGGAATGGTGCCGGTTCGCCCGGAAGAACTACTTCTACCCGGACATGCCGAAGAACTATCAGATCTCCCAATACGACGAGCCGATCGCTATCAATGGCTACCTCGAGGCGCCGTTGGAGGATGGCACCACCTGGCGTGTGGAGATCGAACGCGCCCACATGGAGGAGGACACCGGCAAGCTCACCCACATCGGCAGCGAAACGGGCCGTATCCACGGCGCCACGACGTCGCTGATCGACTACAACCGAGCCGGAGTGCCGTTGATCGAAATCGTCACAAAGCCGATCGTCGGAGCCGGTGAACGCGCCCCGCAGATAGCCCGCGCCTACGTCACCGCATTGCGAGACCTGTTGCGCGCGCTGGACGTATCCGACGTTCGGATGGACCAGGGGTCGATGCGCTGCGACGCGAACGTATCCCTCATGCCCAAAGGGACCACCGAGTTCGGGACCCGCACCGAGACCAAGAACGTCAACTCGCTCAAAAGCGTGGAGGTAGCGGTCCGTTACGAGATGCAAAGGCAGGCAGCGCTTTTGGTGGCGGGTGGCCAGATTACCCAGGAAACCAGGCACTTTCACGAGGCCGGCTACACCAGCCCCGGCCGGGTCAAGGAGACCGCCGAGGACTACCGGTATTTCCCGGAGCCCGACCTTGAACCCGTCGCGCCCAGCCGTGAGCTGGTAGCGAGGTTGCGTGAGAGCATTCCCGAGCTACCGTGGTTGAGCCGCAAGCGGATTCAGGACGAGTGGGGTTTCTCCGACGAGGTGATGCGTGACCTCGTCAACGCCGGAGCGGTCGAATTGATCGCCGAGACTGTCAAGCACGGAGCGGCTAGCAAAGAGGCGCGTTCGTGGTGGGGGAACTTCCTGCTGCAGAAGGCCAACGAGGCCGGGGTAGGGCTGGCGGAACTGGCCATCACCCCGGCTCAGGTCGCCCAGGTGATTGCCTTGGTTGACGAGGACAAGTTGTCGAACAAGCTGGCGCGCGAGGTCGTCGAGGGTGTGCTGGCCGGAGAGGGTGAGCCAGAAGCGGTGATGACAGCGCGCGGGTTGGCACTGGTACGCGATGACTCGCTGACCCAGGCCGCCGTCGACGAGGCGCTGGCCGCCAATCCCGATGTGGCAGCGAAGATTCGCGGGGGCAAGGTGGCTGCCGCAGGCGCGATAGTGGGTGCGGTGATGAAGGCCACCCGGGGGCAAGCCGACGCAGCGCGGGTGCGCGAGCTCGTATTGGCGGCCTGCGGCCAGAGCTGACCCATTGCGGCCTGCTGATGTCCCAGCGAGATTGCCCCCACGGTTGTGGTTAAGGCGAAGATCACAACCACCCTGGCAATCTCGACGCGCCCCGTAACTTAGGCCTATGCCGGCGTGTCCGCGGGTGCGCAGCGGCGATAGATGTTGAGCGGGCCGATGACTGCCGCGTGTCGGTAATCACGCCGGAATGCAGCGACCGCCGTCGTGGCGGCTTCCACCGACTCGCCAGTGGTGACCCAGTACTGAGGCTTATGCGACAACCACCCGTCGACGTCGTCATCGCTGTCAAGCAGCCCGAGGTAGTCGAGGACCCCGGCGTGACTCATCCGACCGGCAGGGTTGAACTCCGTCGCCGGCGCCGCAGGCTGTCCACCCGCAGCGTCGCGGTCGATCCAATCGGCGACTTCCCGGTAGTGGCTGCGGATGGCGTCCCACTGCGCGACCCGCGGTTCGCTACGACGCACCGCGTCAGATCCGAGTCGGACGGCGGAGACCAAGCCCGCCGCCGTCACCGCAACCGGAAGTGGTGTCGCGAACTGGCCTACTCGAGGATGCGGGTCGCCAGGAGTGGCTTCTGCTCCGGCCATCACCCATAACGTTGATGGACCCATTTGCCACAGATAGTTGTCCGGCATGCCCAGCACCACTCCACGTTCGAGTATGCCCTTTCTGCGCACGTTCACCAGACCCTGTGCAAGATCGAGGCGTTGCCTCGACGGCTTCGCCGCCCTAGCCAGCATCAATATCCCTGGTCGATTAGCCGAGGTCGATACGTTCGATTGCTGAATGTGGCATATCGGGTCCGCGGACATGCGGCTTGGGAGAGGGAGACGCTGGAGGTCACGACGGGTAACGGAATTGAAGACTTCTATAGCAAAACGGCCGGAAAGAGTCCCGCAGCTGGGCCAGCGGACCCATCATGGTGGAGTGATCGGTGAACCGTTCGACGACCTGATGTCCATGCTGGACTCCCCGGTGTTCGTGGTGACCACCCAGGCCGACGGTATCCCGTCGGGCTGCCTGGTTGCCTTCGGCACTCAAACCAGCGTGCAGCCCCCGAGCTTCATGGTCGGTCTGCCTTCCGGCAGCGGCACCCACGAAGTAGGTAGCCGATCCGAATATTTGGCGGTACACGTCCTGCCGCGTCAGCAGCACACGTTGGCCGAATTGTTCAGCAACCGGCCAGACGGCCCGACCGACCCGTTCGCGCACTGTTCCTGGCGCGGCGGGCCCTTGGGGATGCCGATTCTGGACGACGCCGCCGCCTGGTTCGTTGGCAGGACGGTAAGCCGAAGCCCGGTCGCCGACCATGTGGCCTACCTACTGGATCCGGTCGCCACCTGGGCCCCCGAGAACGCCGACGAACTGCTTTACCTGTCCGATCTCGACGACGAATACGACCCCGGCCAGGAAGCACCGCAGCGGTTGTACACCGGCGAACGGACGACGGCGACCCCAAAGTACGGCATGAGGTTCACCCTCGACGTGCCCTTTTGACGCCCTATTGAAGGGGGGCTCGGCGGCGAGGCCGCTACGTCTTGTCGTCGTTGTTGCGCGGGAAGCCGCCACCCTGCGGGAACAACGGGAACACCACGTCGTCGAGCCTCTCGGCGTCGCCCGCGGTCTTGTTCACCGTCGCACCCCAGACGTTGCCGTCCGGCGACATCCGCAGCGCCCACGCGTGAGCGTGGGTGTCCTTGCGTACCACGTCGGGCTCTCCGGTGACCGCGCCGGTTTTCGGTGCGAGCCGCACCGCCACTGTCAGCTTGGTGTTGATGAGGTTGACCAAGACTGTGCCGTCCATGGCCGCGCAACCGGCTACACCCGGCTTGTCCGGCCAGGTCCACACCGTGGAAACCTCGGACCTTTTGGTGATGCGCTGCAGCCGGTCGGCGCCGGGCGTGCGGTCGGCGACGTACAGCGAGCCGTCGACGGGGTCGATGCACAGACCCCCGGCCGAGCCGATGCCTGACAATGCCGTAGTCGGCGGGGCCTGGCCTAGGGTGGTGGGCTGTTCGATCCTGAGCACCTTGCCAGCCAGAGATCTCGGGTCCGCGGCCATGGCTGGATTACCCGCATCTCCGGTCATGACGACCAGCGTGGTGGGGGTGGTGAAGATCAACGCACCGGTATTGCCGGTAGCGCCCTTGGGGATCCCGGTCAGGATGTCTTTGGGGACGTCCCCCTCGGCGATGCGGATGACGCGGTTATCGGTCGGAGTGCTGACGTAGGCGTACATCAGCCGGTCTTGGGAAAAGGTGGGCGACAGCACGATGTCCATGAGGCCGCCGTCTCCGGACGGGTCGACCGGGATAACCATTTTCACCTTGGGCTCGGCGCTGACGGAGATCTCCTTGACGGCGCCAGTGGTGCGCTCGGCGACCAGCGCGGTCTTGCTGTCGACGCCCATGATCAGGCCGCTGGTGCTTTCCAGGCAGCCCTGCATCACCCCCGGTGCCGGGCAGGCCTTCGGAAAGGGCGTGGGTGGCAATGGCGGCGGCGGGGGAGGCGTTGAGCTGGGCGGGGGCTTCAGTTCCGGATTGGTCGTGAACGGCTGCGACTGGACGTCGTTGAACCGTGCGCAGCCGCTCGATACCAGCACTGCCGCACACAGTGCAGCCAGCACACACCGAACCGACCGCCTTATCCTCATGATCGACAGGCTACGGAATCGGCGGTCGGGGCCGCCACCTGCCGCCGGCTGCGCGGCCGTGGAATTGCCGATGAGCTATGGCGCAGGTCATGGCTCCTTCGTTTGCCGCCAAGTAGCGCAACGGATTCGCTAACGTTTTCTCCGTGCTTGATCAGTGGCCCATGATCGGGCGCGATCGCCGATGACGCGGTGCGTGGGGTAGCGCTGGTGGGGCAGGCAAGACCGCCTAAGGAACCACGCGGTCGGCAACGGTGGCAACGGCGGGGACGGGCTGCCCCGCGGGGGTTGCCGCCGCCGCGTTGTCTGCATATGTGAACGGATTCTCGGTCTCTGGAGGGCCCATCTACGGGCCCAGCTACACATCCGGCAGCCAAAAACGCGGATTCAACAGGCGAAAGCGCCGTTCAAATCCCCAATCCAGCCGAAATTGCCCTTACCCTGGCACGAGTGACCAGTTCGAATGAATCACCGTGGCAGCGGCCTGACGAACTTGCCGGGCCGAACCCAGGACGCCCCGCCTCGGCCAGCCTGGTCGACCCCGAAGACGACTTGACCCCCGCCGGGTACTCCAGCAACTTCTCGCACACGGGAACCACCACCGTCATCCCGCCGTACGAGGCCAACACCGGCAGCTCGTCCTACCACCTGATGGAGGCGCAGGAACCGCTGCCGTACGTGCACCCGCAGCCGACCAGTCGGCAGATCCCGGCCGCTCCCGGAGCCCTCGATATTGATGAGGAAGACGAGCGGCAGCGCGCCGCCGGGCGGCGCGGCACCCAGAATGCCGGTCTGCTGGTGCTGCGGGTGGGACTCGGCGCGGTACTGATCGCGCACGGGCTGCAGAAGCTGTTCGGCTGGTGGGGCGGGTCCGGTCTGCACGGATTCAAGAACTCGCTGTCCGACATCGGGTTCCAGCACGCCGACATCCTGGCCTACATCAGTGCCGGTGGCGAGATCGTCGCGGGCGTGCTGCTTGTGCTGGGGTTATTCACCCCGATCGCAGCGGCCGGCGCGCTGGCCTTTTTGATCAACGGGCTGCTCGCGTCCGCCTCGGCGCGGCCGCGCTCCCACACTTTCACTTACTTCCTGCCCGACGGGCATGAGTACCAGATCAGCTTGATCGTCATGGCCGTGGCCGTCATCCTGGCCGGTCCCGGGCGTTACGGCTTGGACGCCGGACGGGGCTGGGCCCACCGGCCTTTCATCGGCTCCTTCGTGGCGCTGCTGACCGGCATCGCCGCCGGGATTGCCGTGTGGGTGCTGCTGAACGGTGTGAACCCGCTCGCCTGAATGGGTCACATGTGGTGACCCGCGGCGCCCGGCTGCGCCGCGCTTGCGATCACCACTGGTCAGATGGTGGTGACCCGCGGCGCCCGGCTGCGCCGCGCTTGCGATCACCACTGGTCAGATGGTGGTGACCCGCGGCGCCCGGCTGCGCCGCGCTTGCGATCACCACTAGCGGTAGGGGTTTGGTACCCGGCCCGAGCTGGCTTCGGTCAGCTGCGGCAGCGTCGAGAAGGTGACCGCAGGCAAACGCAACTCTGATCCGTTTTTCAGGCGCGCCCGCGCCCACGAACCGCGGTGGAACCGCAGACCGTCGATGTCATCCCAGACCACCGACTCGCTGCCCAGCAGCGTGCGCACCGTCACGCCCCGCTCGTCGGCAACCGTACGAAACCGGATGATCAACGCGGACAACAACACCGGAATCGCCAGCACCGGTGCGCTCAGCGGCCAGGCCAGCACCGGCAACAGCAGGCACAGGGTCAAGAACCCGACAGCGATATGCGCCATCGGCGACAGCTTGATCACGACGGGCGACTCGGTAACCACCCTCGCATCATTGCACCGGGCGTTAGTGAGGGTGACGGAACGGGCACCAGATTTGACGGTTGAGCAGTGCGAAGGCTACCGTCGGGGGCTATGAAGTTCGGAATGCTCGTAGTAATTAGTCGGCGCGTTGGTGCCTGACTAGCTCTATCGAGCACCAACGCGACCCTCGTACAGCAGCCCAGCTGGCGGGGGTTTTTTCTTGCCCCGCGACGCCACACACGAAAAAACCGAAGAGGAAACAGTGAGCGCACCCACCAAGCCACCGGCGCCGGCCTCGACGCCCGCTTCCCAGGAGGCGGCCGAAATCGCGTCCGATGCTGGGAAAGCGGCGGCCAAACCCGCCACAGGCCAGCCCAAACGTATTGCGCCGCAACAGCTTACCGGCGCACAGGCGGTAATCCGGTCGCTGGAGGCACTGGATGTCGACATCATCTTCGGCATTCCGGGTGGCGCGGTCCTGCCGGTGTATGACCCGCTGTTCGACTCGCAGCAGCTGCGCCACGTCCTGGTGCGCCACGAGCAGGGTGCCGGTCACGCCGCCAGCGGTTACGCGCATGCCACCGGCCGGGTCGGAGTGTGCATGGCGACCTCAGGCCCCGGCGCCACCAACCTGGTGACCCCGCTGGCCGACGCCCAGATGGACTCCATCCCGGTGGTGGCCATCACCGGTCAGGTCGGGCGGCAGCTGATCGGGACCGACGCGTTCCAGGAGGCGGACATCTCGGGCATCACCATGCCGATCACCAAGCACAACTTCCTGGTCCGCAGCGGTGATGAGATTCCTCGCGTGATCGCCGAGGCCTTCCACATCGCGGCGTCCGGGCGCCCCGGGGCTGTACTCGTCGATATCCCGAAGGACGTGCTGCAGGGCCAGTGCACATTTAGCTGGCCGCCGCGCATGGAACTGCCCGGCTACAAGCCGAACACCAAACCGCATAACAGGCAGATCCGCGAGGCGGCGAAGCTGATCGCGGCCGCGCGCAAGCCCGTGCTGTACGTCGGCGGCGGCATCATCCGCGGCGAGGCGACCGAGTTACTGCGGGAACTGGCGGAGCTCACCGGCATCCCGGTGGTCACCACGCTGATGGCGCGGGGCGCTTTCCCGGACAGCCATCGGCTGAACATGGGCATGCCCGGCATGCACGGCACGGTGGGCGCGGTGGCGGCGTTGCAGCGCAGCGACCTGCTGATCGCGCTGGGCACCCGCTTCGACGACCGGGTGACTGGGAAACTCGAATCGTTCGCTCCCGAGGCCAAAGTCATCCACGCCGACATCGACCCCGCCGAGATCGGCAAGAACCGGCATGCCGACGTGCCGATCGTGGGCGATGTCAAGAACGTCATCACCGACCTGATCGAGATGCTGCGGCACTACGACGGGGGCGCGGGCGACCCCAAAATCCCAGACATGACCGAGTGGTGGGAGTACCTGGAGGGCGTTCGCAAGACCTACCCGCTGAGCTACGACCCGCAGAGCGACGGCAGCCTGGGCCCGGAATACGTGATCGAGAAGCTAGGCCAGATCGCCGGCCCGGACGCCATCTACGTGGCGGGAGTCGGTCAGCACCAGATGTGGGCGGCGCAGTTCATCAAGTACGAAAAGCCGCGCACCTGGCTGAATTCCGGCGGTTTGGGCACCATGGGCTTCGCCATCCCCGCGGCCATGGGCGCCAAGATCGCCCTGCCGGACACCGAGGTGTGGGCGATCGACGGCGACGGTTGCTTCCAGATGACCAACCAGGAATTGGCCACCTGCGCCATCGAAGGCATCCCGATCAAGGTCGCGCTGATCAACAACGGCAATCTGGGCATGGTGCGCCAGTGGCAGAGCCTCTTCTATGGAGAGCGTTACTCGCAGACCGACCTGGCCACCCACTCGCACCGCATCCCGGACTTCGTGAAGCTGGCCGAGGCGCTGGGCTGCGTCGGAATGCGTTGCGAGCGTGAAGAAGACGTCGAGGAAATGATTAACAAGGCGCGCGAGATCAACGACCGTCCGGTGGTGATCGACTTCATCGTCGGCGCTGATGCGCAAGTGTGGCCGATGGTGGCCGCCGGCACCAGCAACGACGAGATCCAGGCCGCGCGCGGCATCCGCCCGCTGTTCGACGACATCACCGAGGGGCACGCCTGATGGTCAACGGTTCGCCTAAGACGCACACCCTTTCGGTGTTGGTGGAAGACAAGCCGGGTGTGCTGGCCCGGGTGGCGGCGCTGTTCTCGCGGCGCGGTTTCAACATCGAGTCGCTGGCTGTGGGTGCCACCGAGCAGAAGGACATGTCGCGGATGACCATTGTGGTTTCCGCCGAGGAGACCCCGCTCGAGCAGATCACCAAGCAGCTCAACAAGTTGATCAATGTGATCAAGATCGTGGAGCAAGATGTTGACAACTCGGTGGATCGGGAGTTGGCGCTGATCAAGGTGCGCGCCGACGCGGGCACCCGCAGCCAGGTGATCGAAGCGGTCAATCTGTTCCGCGCCAACGTGATTGACGTATCCCCGGAGTCGCTGACGGTCGAGGCTACCGGCAACCGGGGCAAGCTGGAGGCGCTGTTGCGGGTTTTGGAGCCGTTCGGAATTCGCGAGATCGTGCAATCGGGTGTGGTGTCGATGGCGCGCGGCCCGCGCGGCATTGGCACCGCCAAATAGCTAACGAAGGAGAAATTCACAGTGGCATTAGAGATGTTCTACGACGACGACGCAGACCTGTCGATCATCCAGGGCCGCAAGGTCGGCGTGATCGGCTACGGCAGCCAGGGGCACGCGCATTCGCTGAGCCTGCGCGACTCGGGCGTCGAGGTGAAGGTCGGACTCAAAGAAGGCTCGAAGTCCCGCGCCAAGGTCTCCGAGCAGGGCCTCGAGGTCGACACGCCGGCCGAGGTGGCCAAGTGGGCCGACGTCATCATGCTGCTGGCCCCCGACACCGCGCAGGCCGAAATCTTCAAGAACGACATTGAGCCCAGCCTCAAGGACGGCGATGGGCTGTTCTTCGGCCACGGGCTCAACATCCACTTCGACCTGATCAAGCCACCCGGCAATGTCACCGTCGCGATGGTCGCTCCGAAGGGGCCCGGCCACCTGGTGCGGCGCCAGTTCGTCGATGGCAAAGGTGTGCCGTGCTTGATCGCCGTCGACCAGGACCCGACCGGCGAGGGCGAGGCGCTGGCACTGTCATACGCCAAGGCCATCGGCGGCACCCGCGCCGGCGTCATCAAGACCACATTCAAGGACGAGACCGAAACCGACCTATTCGGTGAGCAGGCCGTGTTGTGCGGTGGCACTGAGGAATTGGTGAAGACCGGTTTTGATGTGATGGTGGAGGCGGGCTACCCGCCGGAGATGGCGTATTTCGAGGTGTTGCACG
>JALHRH010000183.1 GCA_022841565.1 Mycobacterium sp.
GGGTCATTGGTCCTCGCCGGGACCGCCGAAATGCTCCCGGGTCCGGGAGCCCTGAAGCTTGGGAAGTCCGGCACCACCGTTTGGGACCAACGGCACTACCGAGCGAATTGCGGGACAGATAGTACTGCGATCAGACGTGGAGGTGCGCGGAGATGGATCAGCTATCAACCGCAGAAGCGAGTTTCCTCGAAGCAGAGGATGCCGACCGGCACCTGAGTATGGCGATCGGGGCGTTGGCCGTCATCGACGGACCCAGCCCGGATCGCGGCGAACTAATCGCCGCGTTGTCGGACCGTCTGGGCAGCGTGCCTCGGTTGACACAGGTGGTGCACCAGCATCCTTTGCAGGTTGCTGCACCGGAATTGGTTGTCGACAGCAACTTCGACATCACCCACCACGTGCGCTGGGCGGTTGCGCAACAGCCCGGGGACGAGGCCGCACTGTTTCATACGGTTGCTGATCTCATGGAGCGCCGGCTCGATCGCGACCACCCGTTATGGGAATGCTGGATTATCGAGGGCCTACCGGAACGACGGTGGTCGGCGCTTCTCAAGATCCACCATTGTCTGGCCGACGAGGCCGATGCGATACGGACATTGACGAATATCTCCGACTCGGGCTCCAGTGTTCTACTTGAGACCCACGGCGCCGAGCAAGCATCGTCGCCCAACCCTTCCGGAATCAAGGTCAACCCGCTGAAGTGGGCCAACGGCATCTGGAGGGCGTCCCTGCTCGGTACCGGCATGGCCGGTCACACAGCAAGAGGAGCCACCAAACTCGTTGCTGGGCTGCTTAATACAGCCGCAGGGTCGCAGCGGTACGCGCCGGTAGCCGACACACGTGACTACAGTGCGGTGCGCGTGCCACTCAAAGATGTCGACACCGTATGCGGGGTCTTCGACGGCACCCGCAACGACGTGGCACTTGCCGCCCTCACGGACAGCTTTCGCGCTGTGCTGCTGCGCGGCGGCCAGCGGCCACGGCGCAGCGCGCTGCGCACTCTAGTCCCGGTATCCGTCGGTTCACCGGGGCCCATGAACCGCATTGATGTTCACGCTTCGGCAATGCTCGTCTATTTGCCCGTCGAGCCGAAAGATCCGGTAAAGCGCTTACGTCTTGTCCACAGCCGGCAAAGTCGACTCGATGACCGCCGGCAGCGACCAGCCTCCCGAACCTCGGACGCGCTGGCCGATCACCTTCCGTTCATGCTGAGCGCGTGGAGCACTCGGCTCATGGCGCGACTGCCCCAACGCAACGTTGTCACGTTTGCCGCACAAGTCTCGGGTCCCCATCAGCGCTTGCAAGTCCTGGGACGGCCCGTTGAAATGCTGTTGCCGATACCACCCACCGCGGCGCACCCGGGCACCGCCGTGAGCACGCTGAGCTATGTGGACGAATTGGTGCTGGGCATCACCACCGACAACAACGGGACCCCCGATGCCGATGACATTGCGCGTGGTGTCGAACTCGGGGTCGCACGCCTGCTCGCCCGCGCCTTGTCTCGGCGCCGGTCACGTGCGAAACGTGTTCGGGGAAGGACCTATTCGAAGTAGCGAAAGTCTTGACTAGCAATGCACATTGTGGTGTCCGAAGGAAGGACAGATGACCGGGACGGGAAGGGACTTAAGTCACTCGCGCCGCAGGAATACGCGCCGTAACGTCGAAGGACGGTATTCGGCTCGGAAAGCACAGACTTGCGCCATGAACACACCGCTTGCCTCACGGGAGAGGCCCGACCTGAGCAAGATCGAGCACCGTGCGCCCTCGGTAGCGCACCTGTTCCGCAGCCGCGTCGCCGCCACGCCGGACGCCGAGGCTTTTCGCTACCCGCATGACGACTGCTGGGAGAGCGTGACCTGGCAGCAGGTCGGCGACCGCGTGCAGAACATCGCGGCCGGGCTGATCGCGCTGGGAATCGCGCCGGAAGATCGCGTCGCGCTCGCATCCTCGACGCGCTACGAGTGGGTGCTCGTCGACTTCGCGGTGATGTGTGCGGGAGCCGCCACCACCACCGTGTATCCCACCACGAATGCCACCGACGTGGCATACATCGTTGCCAACTCGGGAAGCCGCGTGGTGGTCGCCGAAAACCAGACCCAGGTAGACAAACTGCTCGAACATCGCGGTGCGCTGCCCGCCGTGAACCACGTTGTGATCATCGACGGCGAAGGCGACGGCGACTGGGTTCTCACCCTTGCCGACCTTGAGCAACGTGGCTGGCGATTACTCGCCGACTCCCCCGAAGCCGTCAATGAGCGGATCGCGGCGGTCGGTCCAGAGCGCCTGGCCAGCCTCATCTACACCTCCGGGACCACCGGACGGCCGAAGGGTGTGCGGCTGACTCATCAGGCCTGGACGTACACCGCTGCGGCCATTGACTCGCTGAATGTGCTTGGCCCGGAGGACCTTAACTTCCTGTGGCTGCCGCTAGCGCACGCGTTCGGCAAGGTCATGCTGGCCCTGCCGCTGCAGATCGGCTTCCCCACCGCCATCGACGGCCGAGTCGAACGGATCGTCGACAATCTCGCGACCGTGCGGCCCACTGTGATGGGTGCGGCACCACGCATCTTCGAAAAGGCGCATGCCCGCATTGTGGGCATGGTCGCCGAGCGGGGCGGGCTCACGAAGAAGATCTTCGACTGGGCGATCGCGGTCGGATTCAGAGTGTCGGAAGCCCGGCAAGCAGGACGGGAGCCGTCCTGGACGTTGATGGCGGCATACCGGTTGGCAGATCGATTGGTGTTCTCTACCATCCGGGAGCGGTTCGGCGGGCGGGTGCGCTTCTTTGTCTCCGCCGCGGCCAAGTTGGATCGTAACGTCGCGCAGTGGTTCGACGCGGTCGGCATCGTCGTGCTGGAAGGCTACGGTCTGACCGAGACGGGGGCGGCCTCATTCATCAACCGCCCCAACGCTTATCGCTTGGGAACAGTCGGCTGGCCCTTCCCGGCCACCGAAGTGAGGATCGCCGACGACGGCGAGATCCTGCTCCGCGGGCCCGGGGTGATGACGTCCTACCACGATCTCCCGGACGCGACCGCCGAGGCACTCGACGAGGATGGCTGGTTCCGCACCGGCGACATCGGCGAGATCGACACTGACGGCTTCCTACGCATCACCGACCGCAAGAAAGACATGTTCAAGACCTCCCAGGGCAAGTATGTGGCACCGTCGGCGATCGAAGTGCGATTCAAGGGTCTCTGCCCGTATGCGGGTGAACTCATCGTTATCGGCGAGGCCAGGCCGTACTGTGTGGCGCTGGTCGCCCTTGACGGTGAAGCGATCACCGACTGGGCCGTCAAGCACGGTCTGTCCGGCAAGTCCGTCGCAGAAATCGCTCGCGATGAGAAAACCCGCGGCCTGATTGCGGGCTACATCGACGCGTTGAACGCGGAGTTGAATCGCTGGGAGCAGATCAAGAAGTTCACCATCCTCGACCGCGAACTGTCGATCGAAGCCGGCGACCTGACGCCGAGCATGAAACTTCGCCGCAAGGTCGTCATCGACCGGTTCGCAGACCGCCTCTCGGAGCTTTATGAGCCGGTGTCGGCATCGACTGCCGGTGCATAGCTCGGCGGGGACTTACGACCCCTATCGGAGGGCTTACGACTCTGCCACCGCCGGTTGGCCTCTCATACAGTTGGCGGGCGACCACAAGCTCAGCCGCACTAGCAGAAGGGGATTTCATGCGATCAGAACAGCTCAGGTGGCTGACGAAGTCAGCAGGCCCGTTTGCGTCGGTGTACTTCGACGACTCTCACGACGCCGCCGATGCCGCCGGTCAACTCGACGCGAAATGGCGCGACATCCGCGCGCGCTTCGAGCACCTGGGCGCCAGCGCAGACATTCTTGCCGGACTCGAGGAAGCGGTCTTGCACCATCAGCCGGCCGTGGGCAGATGCGGCCGCGCGGTGATCGCCACCGGTGATCACGTGCTGATCAACGAGCAGCTGATCAGCCAACCACCGACCTCGGTCGTTCGACTGTCGGACTATCCGTATGTGCTGCCCTTGCTCGAAGGGGGGATGCGGCGGCCGACGTACGTGTTCGCCGCCGTAGACCACACCGGCGCCGATGTGACCCTCTATCGGGAAGGCACGACCAGTTCAACCACCGTCGAGGGCGCAGGCTATCCGGTGCACAAGCCGGCTACCGCCGGTTGGAAGGGCTACGGCGACATGCAGCACACCACCGCGGAAGCCATCCGGATGAACTGCCGCGCGATCGCTGACCACCTGACTCACCTGGTGGACGACGCGGACCCCGAGGTGGTGTTTTTGAGTGGTGAGGTCCGATCCCGTGCCGATGTGCTTGCCGAACTCCCGAAGCGGGTGCTGCAGCGGGTGTCGCAATTGCACGCCGAAGGGCAGCGCGGCGACGTCAATTACGCGGAGATCTATCGGCTGACCGCCCCGGAGTTCGCTCAGCGACACGACGCGGAGATTACCAACATCGCTGATCGGCTTGACGCCGAAATCGGTCGCGGCTCAGGTTTGGCGGCGCACGGGCTTGCCGCTGTTTGTGCGGCACTGCGCGACGGTGACGTCGAAACGCTGATCGTTGGTGAGATGGGTGACGCCACCGTAGTCACGGGGGCGGCGCTGACCGCCGTGGCGCCCGACGCCGATGTCCTCTCCGGCTTCGGCGAGCCGGTAGCACGAATCGCGAGGGCCGATGAGGCGCTGCCCTTCAGCGCCATCGCGGTGGGAGCCAACGTGGTTCGGGCGGACCACCGACTCACACCTACCGACGGTGTTGCCGCGCTACTGCGCTACGTTGCGACCGACCGGCTTGCCAGCCGATAAGCCCCCGCTCCCCAGCTGTTGCAGCGACCGACTGCTGCGTCAGCCACCTCAATCCGCCGAACACTTTGCGAAGCGGTCGATTTCACCTGCTGCCAGTGCGACCACCTGAGGCACCGCACGCTCGACGTCCGGAGTCATTCCGAGACCGTGACCGGTGTCCGCGACCTCGACGATGCAAATGCGTAGTTCCTTGGGTGCTCGTCCAAGCTCTTGACCGAGCGCATAGGCGCGCCCGATATCGACACTGTGCGAACTCAGGCGGTCCGCCGCGCTAACCAACTCGTCCAGACCGCAGCAACGAACACGGCCCGCGGTCGTGTCCGTGGCGATCGCCGCGTCGATGATGATGGCCAGTCGCGCTCCCGACCACAGGTCGAGCAGCGTCAACGGATCCACGATGTCTGCCGCCACCTCAACGCCCGGCAGCGCCAGTTCCTCAAGTGCCGCAGCGGCGGTGACGCCCACCGCGTCGTCACGCCGGAATCGATTTCCAAGGCCGATCACGACAACTCTGCCGATCACCGATGTCGCACCGTCAATGTCAGGAAGTGGGTCGAACACGAGATACACGGGTCGTAATTGCGGATCACCCGCTCACACAGCGCGGTGAGCGCGGCGTCATCGAGGTCCAGGTTATTCGAGACCACCCGGCCCAGGTCCGCTTCGATGGCCCCCTGATTCTGCGACGTTGGTGGGATGATTGTCGCAGCGGAGACCCGCCCGTCCCCGCTGATCTGATACTGGTGATAAAGCAAACCGCGTGGAGCTTCGCTCACACCATGCCCGATGCCGTCCCGGGCTGGAACATCGACGAATGGGCGCGACGGGCGTTGGTACTCACCAATGAGCCGCAGCGCCTCGTCTATCGCGTAGACCACCTCGACGGCCCGGACGATAATGCTGCGAAAGGGATTTCGGCACTGCGCTGACAGGCCGGCCCGCTCGGCGGCCTGTGCGGCGACCGGAGAGAGCGCGGAGGAACTCAGCGAATACCGTGCCAGCGGCCCGGTCAAATGGCGACCGCCATCCAGCGTCGCGTGCAGCGCCGTGGAGTGCGGTACCTGCGACTCGACGACGTGCTGCATGAAGTCAGAGACCGGAAACGACTGACCTCGGCTACGCGAGATAGTGCCGTTCTCGATCGCGTACTGATCGGGCGCGGACAGCGCCAGCATCTCGTGGTCCAGTTCCAGATCGGGGAACTCGAAACCCGATACCCACTCGACTGTCGCCAGCGCATCATCCAGTGCCCTGCGCAGCACCTCGGCAATGGGTCGGAGTTCCGAAGCGGTTGGCACCGAATAGAATCCACCCAAGCGCAGGTTGATCGGATGGATCGCTCGGCCGCCGACGAACTCCATCAGGCGGTTGCCCGCCTTTTTCAATTCCAGCCCGCGTTCGACGCTTTCGCGGTGATCTCGGGCCATGGTGACGATGTCGGGATAGCCCAGGAAGTCCGGTGCGTGCAACATGTAGATATGCAGCACATGGCTGTGGATCCATTCGCCGCAGTACAGTAGCCGCCGCAGTGCGACGAGCTCGTCGTCTACCTGGACGCCGCAAGCATCTTCGATCGCATTGCAGGCGCTGAGCTGATAGGCCACCGGACAGATGCCACAGATGCGCGCGGTCAAGTCCGGTGGCTCGCTGTGCGCTCTTCCTCGCAAGAACGCTTCGAAAAACCTTGGCGGCTCGTAGATATTGAGCTCAACGCTGTCCAGCACCCCGTCCTTGAACGTAACGTTCAGCGCCCCTTCGCCTTCCACACGCGTCAGTGTTCCAACCCGCAGCGCGCGATCAGACGAGGTCACGGTTGCTCCGTTCTGCACTGAAACGTGCGACGTTGAATGTCGAGAACACCCGGTCGACATCGGTGTCCGACATTCCGTCACGACCCAACAGCGGAATTAGTGTTGCGGTCTTCGGTGCGGCCGAAGGACCGAAACAGCCGTAGCAACCCCGATGGTGTCGGGGACACAGCGCCCCACAGCCGGCGTGCGTGACCGGGCCCAGGCAGGGTATGCCGTCGGCGACAACAACGCAGGTCACACCGCGCAGCTTGCACTCCGTGCACACCGTCTTCGCCGGTAACCGCGGCTTGCGTCCGATCAACAGAGCCGCCAGGGTGTCGAGGAGCTGGCCGCGGTCAATGGGGCAGCCCTGCAGCTGATAGTCGACCTTGACATGGGCCGACGCGGGGGTGGAAGTCGCCAGTGTGTCAATATATTCCGGACGGGCATAAACGACCGAAGCGAACTCCGCCACGTCGGCGAAGTTGCGCAGCGCCTGCACTCCCCCGGATGTCGCGCACGCCCCGATAGTGACTAATACCTTTGACTGATCCCGGATCTCACGAATTCGACGTTCGTCATGCCGGGTGGTGATCGAGCCCTCGACCAGTGACACATCGTAAGGCCCGGCCGTTGTCGCGCTGGACGCCTCGGCGAAGTTGGCAATCTCGACTTGCTCTGCCAGCGTCAGCAGTTCATCCTCGCAATCCAGCAGGGTCAGCTGGCAGCCATCGCAGGAAGCGAATTTCCATACCGCCAATTTCGGTGGGCTCATCTACAGCTCCTTCACCCGCATCAGCGGCCCGGCCACGTCGTAGCCGACGACGGGCCCGTCGCGGCACAGTAGTAACGGACCGAGCTGACAGTGACCGCACCAACCAAGTCCGCATTGCATATTGCGCTCCAGTGAAACTCGGATATCCCGAGCCGCAACGCCTTTAGCTATCAGCTCCGCCGCACCGAAGCGCATCATCGGCTCGGGCCCGCAAAGAAAGGCGCTGGTGCGATCCGCCTGCAGGGTCAGCCGACGCAGGGGTTCGGTGACTAGCCCGACTTCCCCTGCCCAACCTTGGGCCGGTGCGTCGACGATAAGGTGCAATTCGATCCGCGGATCGTCGGCCCACGTTTTCAACTGTTCGGCGAACACGAAATCAGCCCGTGAGCGGGCGCCGACGATCAACATCAACTTGCCGTAGCGGTCGCGGTGGGCCAACGCCCCGAGGATCGCCGGTCGCAACGGACAAAGCCCTACTCCGCCGGCCACCATGACCAGGTCACGACCCTCGGCCTCGGTGAGCCCCCAACTAGTACCGAACGGACCCCGCACCCCGACAACGGTGCCCGGTTGGGCGTGGTGCAGGGCGCGACTGACCGCACCGACGGCGCGCACGGTGTGCGTGATAGACCCGTCCGTGACTGTCGGGTCCCCGCTGATCGAGATTGCCGCTTCACCGACGCCGAATGCATAGAGCATCATGAATTCTCCGGGTTCCGGCGACCGCACTGCCCGGTCGACCGGCACCAGGCACAAGGTCGCCGAATCCGGGCTCTCCACAACGCGAGTGCGGACGCGGTACGGCAACGGATCCATGGCCGAGGAGGGCGGCGTCGTCGTCCACTCACTCATCGCCGGCCATCTTGTTCATCTCGGCGGTGATGTCGATTCCGGTGGGACACCAGGCAATGCACCGTCCGCAGCCCACGCAGCCCGACATACCGAACTGGTCGTGCCAGGTGCCCAATTTGTGCGTCAGCCAGTGCCGATATCGCGAGGCCCCGGTTTGGCGAACGCTGCCTCCACCATGAATGAAAGTGAAATCGAACTCGAAGCACGAGGCCCATTCCCGCCAGCGTTCGGCGTGATTGCCGGTCAGGTCACTGACGTCTTCGGTGCTGGTACAGAAGCAGGTGGGGCACACCATCGTGCAGTTGCCGCAGGTCAGGCACCGGCTGGCCACCTCGTCCCACTGCGGCGACTCGCGCGCGTCAAGCAGCAGGTTACGCAGGTCTCCGTTGGGCATCTGTCGGCCCATCAACTGTGCCGCGTCGGCGACATCCGCACGAGCACAACTGCTTTCGCTGGCGGTTGCCGCTCGGTGCGGCACCGCTGCCAAGACTTCGGCGCCCTCGGAACTGCCCACATCGACGACATAGGAGGGCTCGCCATCACCGTCGGCACGCTCGGTGAGCGCCAGGTCATATCCCGGACCCACCGCCGGTCCGGTCCCCATCGACGCGCAAAAGCACAATCCGCCGGGTTCGGTGCAGTTGACCGCAACCACAAAAAGTTGTCGCCGCCGATTGACGAACGAGTTGTCGGGATACTTGCCGCGGCCCAGAACGCGGTCAAGGGTCGCGATGGCCGCGAGGTCACAGCCACGAACCCCTAAGAACGCGTAGCGCGGCGTCTCTTCGGGTTCGCTGACCACGCTGCCGTCACGAGCGCCGGCCCACAGCCGTTGCCGGGGCGGGTGCAGGAACTGCTTCCACGATTGCGGCCCAGCCGAATGCCCGAATGCCGCACCGTCGTCGCGTCGTCGTAATCGGTAGTGTCCCGGACTCACCTCAACGCCCCAGCCCCGAGGCAGGTCGCTCGCCGACTGCAACTCGGCCAGCACGATCGCGTTGTCGCGCAGAGTCGGACCGACGACGCGATAGCCGTGCTCGATCAGCACGTCGACCAGGCGCCGCAGGCCAGTCGTGTCCAGAAGTCCACCGCGGACGTCTCCCCCGTCTCCGGTCATCACCCCATCATCCGTCCGCTTCGGCGGGAGATGTCAACCACCGACAGCCGCGACTCGCCGCCATCTAACGAACCCTGCTGAAGTCCGCATCAGTCAGCCAGTCCACCGTGTCGTCCAGCGCACGTCGCGGCGTTGCCGGCAACGGGTCGGCGTTGATGGGTGCCCAGCCGACCCGAAGCAGCATCTGGGGATAGCTGTTGTCGCCAAACACATCGGTGCGGACCGCTGCCCGAGTTTCGGCGATCTCCAGCGGTTCGGTAACCGGGCAGCTCGCCAACCCCATCGCCGTCGCGGTGAGCAGCACGACGCTGGTGGCCTCGCCGGCGCGGAGCTGCGCAAGGCGGTCATCGTTGCGGGTGCCAAGCGCCAGGACCACGCCATTGTCATCTTCGGCTGACACGTCGGGGGTCATGGCCAGCGCGGCCCCCGCGAATCGACGGCTGGGTATCGCCGCGGCAGGGTCGGGCGCCGGCGCATTGCGCGCCGGAACACCGGCCGCCGAAGCATGTCGACCGCTCCAGTCGGTGAGTTCCACCAGGTAGTCAGAATCTGCCGCATGGGCTGACACCGACTGCAGAACAACGGCATTCAACATGTCCATCGATTCGACTCGATGCAGCACAACCCCCATTCGGGCCGCACGCGCGGACATCAACGCAATGTCAGCGACCGGGACGGGCCAGAAGCTGTAGTGTCGCCGGTCCGTTCGCCGCCGCGGCATGGCGGCGGCAAGCATGATGTCGAGTTGATCAGGAAAGTGCGGTATCAATTCTATGGCGGCTAGGTGACTGGGATCGGCCGGGTCGGGCAGCCGCGACACCTTCGCCTGCCAGCCGACCGCCGCCAAAGCCATGACGCAATGATTCAGCGCGGCACCACAACTGAGGATCAGGTCACGGCAGTCGGGATCGGTGTGGGGCAGTTGCCGGCTGGTATCGGCGAATAGATGAAGGCTCGACACGCCCACCCGCCACCGCCACGGTTGGGTGTTGTGCACTGACGGCGCCCGAGACGCCAGCGTGAGAACTGTCCGGATGGTGCCTTCGTCCGGGAAGCGTGCGCTCATCCCTTGCGTTCCTTTCCACCTAGCTCTTGATTCAACAAAAGCGTGCTGACGGCGCTGATACGAGGGCAAGGCGTCCTTATTCGACGGGACTTTGTGCCATTCCCCAGGTCGGCTGCGTTGCGTTACCGGCTCAACCAGCGGCGGCAAACGTGACTGCGACGTTGACTTCGCCGCGATTCTCGACGCAACCTAATCCAGCCAGAGGCTGTGCATGAGGTCCGAAGAATAGCTCGCGCAGTCGATTCGCTCCGCGAAATCCGCCCGCAGCTACCCGGAGGGTCTGGTCACTCGTCGGGCTCGTCAGGCTTGGCGGTTCTTGCCACGGCCAGCCTACGTACCGCCAACCGACCCGCGATCGACGTGCCCCCGATCGTCAGCAAGGCGCCGAGGATCAGGGCGGCGGCCTCACCTGCACCAAGAAGTCGCATTTGCGTCCCGATAGTCGCGGCGGCGACCGGCACGCCGAGTTGGGCCGCCGACATTACCGCAAGCGTCAGCGGCTGGCCCAACAATCTGCCAGCGCAATGCGCCAGCACCGCGCCTGCACCCAGGCCGATTCCGAGCGCGATGAACTTCGGGTTCGCGACAAGCTCGCGCACCTGCAACGAGGCACCCAGCCATACGAAGAACAACGGGCTGAAGAAACCCTCGGTGATACCGAATAGCTGGCGCGCCAACCGGCGCGGTTCACCCACTGCCGCAACCGCCAGACCCAACGCGAAGCCCGCCAGCATGACCGTCACGTGAGTGGCGACAGCGACAGCCGCCAGCGCGAACAGCAACAAGAGGCTGATCCGCAATTCCAAGGCGAGCCGGTCTTTCTTGGAGTGGGTATGCAGACGTCGCAGCAGACCTCTGCGATCGAGTTCGCGGAGCAGCGCGAAGATCACCAGCGCGCAACCCGCGATCGAGAGCGCACTCAGCACCGCTACCGGTGCCCGATGCGGCTCAATCGCCAACGGTAACAGCAGAATGCACGCACAATCCGCGATAGCGATCTGCGCGGTCACCGACAGCACTGCAGGCCCCTGCAATTGCAGCGATTCGATTACGGGCAATGCCAGCGCCGCCGACGACGACGCCATCAGCACCGCGTAGAGCG
>JALHRH010000184.1 GCA_022841565.1 Mycobacterium sp.
CCCGCAGCGCGCGGCTGACGCCGCGCTTGCGATCGCCACGGGCTTTGATGGTGGCGACCCGCAGCGCGCGGCTGACGCCGCGCTTGCGACCGCCACTAGCGTTCGGCGCTCAGCGCCAGCGATCTGTTGCTGGGTTGGTCTGCGCGGGCGAGTGCGGGGCTGCGGGCCGGACGGGAGCGCACCCGGATTGGCCACCAGAACCAGCGGCCCAGCAGCGCCGCGATCGAGGGCGTCATGAATGCGCGCACGATCAGCGTGTCGAACAGCAGACCCAGGCCGATGGTGGTGCCCACCTGCCCGATCATCCGCGCGTCACCAATGATCATCGAGGCCATCGTGAAGGCGAATACCAGGCCCGCATTGGTCACGACTTTGCCGGTGCCGCCCATCGAACGGATGATCCCGGTGTTGAGGCCGGCGTGTATCTCCTGTTTGAAACGCGAGACCAGCAGCAAGTTGTAGTCCGATCCCACGGCCAACAGCACGATCACGGACATTGCGAGCACCAGCCAGTGCAGCGGGATGCCGAATATGTGCTGCCACACCAGCACCGACAGGCCGAAGGAGGCACCTAGCGACAGGGCGACGGTTCCGACGATGACCGCGGCGGCCACGAAGGCCCGGGTCAAGATCAGCATGATGATGAAAATCAGGCAGAGCGAGGCGATGCCCGCGATCACCAGGTCCCATTTGGCGCCGTCGGAGATGTCCTTGAAGACGGCACCCATTCCGGCCACGTAGATCTTGGAGTCTTCCAGGGGAGTTCCCTTGAGCGATTCTTCGGCGGCCGTGCGGATCTTGTCGATGCTCGCGATTCCCTCGGCCGATGCGGGATCCCCGCGGTGCAAGATGATGAACCGCGCCGCGTGCCCGTCGGCGGACAGGAAGTTCTTCATCGCCCGCTTGAAGTCGGAGTTCTTGAACACCTCCGGGGGCAGATAGAACGAGTCGTCGTTCTTTGCGGCGTCGAACGCGTGGCCCATCGCCGTCGCGTTGTCACTCATCTCGTCCATCTGGTCGAAGATCCCCGACATGGTGCTGTGCATGCTCAGGATCATGGTCCGCATGCTGGCCATGGATTCGATCATTGGCGGGAACGTTTCGATCATCTGCGGCATCAGTACGTCGAACTGCTTGATGTCACCCACCAGGACGTCCAGTTTCTCGTCGATCGCGTCGACGCCGTCGAGAGCGTCGAAGAGCGACCGGAATGTCCAGCAGACCGGGATGTCGTAGCAGTGCTTTTCCCAGTAAAAGTAGGAGCGGATCGGCCGGAAGAAATCGTCGAAGTTGGCGAGTTTGTCGCGCAGATCGTTGGTGATCTGCTGCATCTCTTCGGTGTCGCCGACCATCTTGTGGGTGACCCCGGCGAGCCGGGTCATCAGGCCGTACATCCGCTGCATGAGGCCGATGGTCTTGGTCATCTCGTCGGCCTGCTTCAGCAGGTCGTTCATCCGGTCGCGCTGGTAATTCAGGCTCTGCATCTGCCCGGCGTTCTGCATGCTCATCTGAAACGGTATCGACGTGTGGTCCATCGCCGTGCCATCGGGCCTGGTGATGGCCTGGACGCGGGAGATACCGGGAACCCGGAAGATGCCTTTGGCCAGCCTGTCCAAGACCAGAAAATCAGCCGGGTTCCGCAGGTCGTGATCCGACTCGATCATCAGAATCTCCGGCTTCATCCGGGCCTGGGAGAAATGGCGATCGGCGACGACGAAGCCCTGGTTGGCCGGGATGAAGCTGGGCAGATAGGCCCGGTCGTCGTAGCTGGGCTTGTATCCGGGCAGGGTGATCAGTCCGATCAGGGCGATCGCGCAGGTGACGGCGAGGACGGGCAGCGGCCAGCGCACCACCACCGTACCGACCCGACGCCAGCCCCGCACCGACAAGACCCGCTTAGGGTCGAATACGCCGAACCGGCTGCCCACGACGAGCACGGCCGGACCCAACGTCAGCGCGACCAAAACCGCGACCAGCATGCCGACCGCGCAGGGAATGCCCAACGTCTGGAAGTAGGGCATCCGGGCGAAGGCCAGGCAGAACGTCGCGCCCGCGATCGTCAAACCGGATCCAAGAATGACGTGGGCGGTGCCGTGGTACATCGTGTAGAAGGCCGTCTCCCGATCCTCGCCGGCTTGGCGAGCCTCTTGGTACCGGCCGATGATGAAGATGCCGTAGTCGGTCCCGGCGGCGATCGCCAGCGACGTGAGCAGGCTGACCGCGAACGTGGACAGCCCGATCAGCTCGTTGTTCCCGAGGATTGCGACGGCTCCGCGCGCGGCGCTCAGTTCGACCCCGACGGTGATCAGGAGCAGGATTACCGTGAGGGGCGAACGGTAGATGAGCAGCAACATGCACAGGATCACCACAACCGAGGCAATGGTGACTTTGGCCATCGATTTGTCGCCGCTCTGCTGCAGATCTGCGGCCAGCGCCGAGGCCCCGGTGACATAGGTTCTGAGCCCGGGCGGTGGCGGGGTGGCGTCCACGATTTTGCGGACGGCTTCGACGGATTCGTTGGCCAGCGGTTCGCCTTGATTGCCAGCGAGGTTCAGCTGGACCGTGACGGCCTTGCCGTCGTTGCTCTGCGCACCCGCCGCGGTGAGTGGATCTCCCCAGAAATCCTGAACGCTCAGTACGTGCTTGTCCGCGCGCAGCTTACGAATCAGACCGTCGTAGTACCGGTGCGCTTCGTTGCCGAGGGGCTGATCGCTCTCCAGCACGATCACCGCGACGCTGTCGGTCTCGCCTTCCTTGAAGACCTGGCTGATCCGCTTGAGTGCGACGAACGACGGCGCATCCTTGGGGCTCAGCGAAACCGAACGCTGCTGGCCAACGACTTCTAGCGAGGGAACGAGCAGACTCAGTAGAACTACCACCCCCACCCAGAACAGGATGATCGGCACCGCGAAGGTGTGGATCATTCTCGGAATGAAGGAGCGGTGGGGACGGGGTTCGACGGCTTGGGGGCCGGCGTGATCGGGGGCGTAGGTGGTGCTCATGCGGACTTCACCAGGCAGTAGGTGAAAGCGTTGACACCGTTGGCAACTCGCTCGGCTTTGACCACGTCGTCGATCAGGATGCGGCACCCGATGGTGTTGCCGTCGCTCTGGGCCATCAGGTTGCCCACCATCGCGGCCTTGGTGGTGCTGATGTGCAGTGACCAGGGCAGCTGCGCGTTGTCCACGCGTTGCGGGTCGGCGTTGACGTCGAAATAACTGATGTCGGCAACGCTACCGGCCGGACCAAACACCTCGTAGGTGATTCGCTTGGGGTTGAACGGCTCTGGATTCTTCAGGTTGCTGTCGGCGTAGGATTCCCGCTTCTCCGAACCGAAGTAGCCATGGACCCGGTTCACGATGAAAGCGGCCGTGACCAACACCGTCATAACGACGAGTGGGATCCACACGCGCGATAGCACCTTGAAAATCTCAGGTCCCTTTCACCGTCGGCGTCACTCGAGGCGGACGATACCCGCCCTTAAGAGACACTCTCGCATCCACTGAACTGGCCGCGCCGCGCCAATCGGCAGCGCATCACGAACACAATTAGCCTTGCCTAAGTAAAACACGGTTGCGGCACGGCGGTGACGGACTCCCTACCCTCGGGGCCGATTCTAAGACATATCGCGTGCGTAAAGATCGTGATATCCGCGCGCAAATCACGTCATGTGCGTTATCCTCCGCCGGTGGCGCAACCCAGTTTCCGGCGCGCGCGCACCGAGGAGAACAAGCGCCAGCGAGCAGCGGCGCTGGTGGAAGCTGCACGCTCGATCGCATCGGAAACCGGTGTCGCGTCCGTGACACTGACCGCGGTGGCAAGCCGGGCGGGTATCCACTACTCGGCGGTGCGCCGATACTTCACCTCCCATAAGGAGGTGCTGCTGCATCTGGCCGCCGAAGGTTGGGTGAGGTGGTCGGGCTCGGTGTGCGAGAACTTGGCCGCGTCCGGACCGATGACCGCGGAGCGGGTGGCAGAGACTTTGGCCAACGGCCTCGCCGCTGACCCGCTGTTCTGCGACCTGCTGGCCAACCTGCACCTGCATCTCGAACACGAAGTCGAGATCGAACGAGTCATCGAGATTCGACGGACCATTTCCGCCGCCGCGATTGCACTCGCCGACGCCATCGAACAGGCACTGCCGGCGCTCGGGCGGTCGGGCGCATTTGACATCCTCATCGCCGCCTACTCGCTGGCCGCGGCGTTCTGGCAGATCGCAAACCCGCCAGCGAAGATTTCGGACGTCTACGCGGAGGAGCCCGACGAGCTGCCGGCCGAATGGAATATGGACTTCGGGTCCGCGCTCACCCGGGTGCTCACCGCAACCTGCATCGGCTCGCTGCCGAGGTCCCGATGACAAGCGCGTCCAAGCGACGCGGTTTCAGCCGCTATCGCACACTCCACCTGAGCTCATCCGCTGCTAGGCGAAATGCCGGGGCACCACCGAATGGACTCGGTGCTGCCGCCAAGGTCGCGCTCCGGATACCAGGACACCGTTCATGGCTAACCGGGTCTGCGCGTCGACTCCGCCCACGGATAGGCGCTGATATTCCTAGAATCTGGCAGGCGCGATGACGTCGTTCCTCACGTTGGCGAAGGTCTTGATGCTCAAGGTCTTTGCGTACTACGCCGAGATTTCCTACTGTTTGTGCTTTAGGTTAGAGAGCCTAAGTTGACATATAGGCTAATTGGTTGGCGGCTCTCGTCACTGGTTAGGAACCGCCCATGACGACGACTGAGCCAGGAACCGACCCGTTGACGACCCCGGACTCTGCTGGCGGCGAGGGCAACAGAGCGACTCACCAACGGGCCAAGCGCGGAGGTCTGTGGAGCCTCGTCACCCGGTTCTGGCTCATCCTGACCGTTCTCGCCGTCGTCGGGGTGGCGGGATATTCGGTTTACCGGTTGCACGACGTGTTCGGCGTTCGCGCCGGTTCGTTCGGTGGCGGCTCATCCGGTGATGTCATCGACCAGTTCAACCCCAAAACGATCACACTCGAGGTCTGGGGTTCGCCTGGCAGCACGGCGACTATCAGTTATCTCGACGAAAACTCTCATCCTCAGCAGGCTCTCAACGTGCCCCTACCGTGGAAGACGGAATTGAAGTCAACGAAGCCCGGTATCCCGGCCAACCTGATGGCGCAAGGAAACGGCAGCTGGATCGCCTGCCGGTTCCTCGTCAACAACAACGACGGACGCGGTGACGTCATCAAGGCTCCGAATCAATCGCCTCCCAACGAGACAGTGAATGCCTTCGTCTACTGCCTGGACAAGTCCGCATGAGTGAGACGACCGAGGCTAATCCTCCCGCGCCGCCAATCTCGCAGCCGCTGATCCCGCCGTTCCTGCCGCGGATGATCCATCGGCTGGCACTGCCCATTGTGCTGGTGTGGTTGGGCGTCGTCGTTGTCACCAATACCGTTGCGCCGCAACTCGAGGCCGTCGCCAAGAACCATTCGGTGTCGCAGAGCCCCACAGATGCGCCGTCGTTCCAGTCGATGATGCGGGTCGGGAAGACGTTCAAGGAGTTTGATTCCGACAGCTCGGCAATGATCGTGCTGGAGGGCGACAAGCCGCTGGGGGCAGAGGCGCACCGCTACTACGACGAGCTTGTCAGGCGAATCGAGCAAGACAAGAAACACGTTCAACACGTGCAGGATTTCTGGAGTGATCCACTGACCGCTGCGGGCTCCCAGAGCCACGACCAGAAGGCCGCCTACGTTCAGGTTTACCTCGCCGGCAACATGGGCGGCGGCCTGTCCGCTGAGTCCGCTGACGCCGTCCGCAACATCGTCAACTCGGTGCCTGCCCCGCAGGGGATCAAGGCGTACGTCACCGGCCCAGGTCCGTTGTTTGCCGACCAGTCTCACGCGGGCGAGAAAGGCGTCGCCATAGTCACCATGGTCACGATCCTGGTGATTTTTGTAATGCTGCTTTTCGTCTATCGCTCGCTCGTCACCGTCCTGGCCGTGTTGTTCATGGTCTTCGTCGAATTGTTGGCAGCCCGAGGCGTCGTTGCCTTGCTGGCCAACTACGAAATCATCGGGCTCTCCACGTTCGCCAACAATTTGTTGGTGTTGCTGGCGATCGCCGCCGGAACGGATTACGCGATTTTCGTTGTCGGCCGCTACCACGAGGCCCGCGGTCTGGGGGAGACTCGCGAACAAGCCTTCTACACCATGTTCCACAGCACCGCGCACGTCGTGCTCGGGTCGGGCCTGACTATCGCCGGTGCGATGTACTGCCTGAGCTTCTGCCGATTGCCGTATTTCCAGTCATTGGGCGCACCGTGCGCCGTCGGCATGTTGGTAGCGGTGCTCGCGGCGCTGACGCTGGGCCCTGCGGTGCTGACCGTGGCGTCCTTCTTCAAACTCCTCGATCCGAAGCGAAAGCTGCAGACTCGGGGCTGGCGCCGGATCGGCACGGCGATCGTCCGTTGGCCCGCACCGGTTTTCGCGGTCACGATCGCGATTGCCCTGATCGGTCTGATCGCCCTGCCCGGCTATAAGACGGACTACGACACCCGTCACTTCCTACCCCCGGACACCCCCGCGAACATCGGTTACGCGGCCGCCGACCGGCACTTCAACCAGGCTCGGCTCAATCCTGAGCTGTTGATGATCGAGACCGATCACGACCTGCGTAACTCGGCCGACTTCCTGGTCCTGGACAAGGTCGCCAAGGCGGTCTTTCACATCCCCGGTATCGGTCGGGTGCAGACCATCACCCGGCCGTTGGGCACGCCACTGGACCACAGCACACTCGGTTTTCAGATGGGCGCGCAAGCCGCAGGGCGGATTCAGACTGAGCACTTTCAAGATGAGCAGGCCAAAAATCTGCTGAGCCAAGCGGACGAGTTGCGCAAGACGATGGCCACGCTGCGTGAGCAGATGCAGGTCACCCAGGACCTCAGCAACACGACGCACGAAACCGCCAAACTCACCAGAGAAACCGTGCGGATCACCGAGGCGTTGCGCGACGACATCGCCACCTTCGACGACTTCTTCCGACCGATTCGTAGCTACTTCTACTGGGAGAAGCACTGTTACGACATCCCGATCTGCTGGGCGCTACGGTCCATCTTCAATGCGCTGGACGGAATCGACCAGGTGGCGCAGAACATCCTGGCCCTCAGTCAGAACCTGGACAGGCTGGACGCGATTCAGCCCAAACTCGTGGCGTTGATACCCCCGCAGATCGAGAGCCAGCAGCGCAATCTCGACACAATCATGTCGAACTATGCGACCACCACGGGTCTCAATGACCAGGCAAGGGCGCAGGCCGATAACGCCACCGCCCAAGGGGATGCATTCGATAGAGCGAAGAACGACGACACGTTCTACCTTCCGCCGGAAGCGTTCCAGAGCCCGGACTTCGCGCGGGGCCTCAAACAGTTCATCTCGCCGGACGGGCACGCCGTCCGATTGATCATCTCGCATGAAGGCGACCCGGCGAGTCCTGAAGGCATCAACCTCATCGAACCGATCCAGCGGGCCGTGCACGAGGCGATCAAAGGCACGCCCTGGGAGGGAGCCAAGGTCTACCTCGGCGGCACCGCCGCGACGTACAAGGACATGCACGACGGCTCCAACATCGATCTGTTGATCGCCGGAATTTCTGCGGCCACACTGATTTTCGTCATCATGCTGGTGATCACCCGAAGCGTCGTGGCGGCCTTCGTGATCGTGGGCACGGTGTTGCTGTCGCTGGGCGCCTCGTTCGGACTCTCCGTGCTTTTGTGGCAGTACATCCTGGGCATCAAGTTGCACTGGATGGTGCTGGCGATGGCGATCATCCTGCTGCTGGCGGTCGGCTCCGATTACAACCTGCTACTGATCTCGCGGTTCAAGGAGGAAATCCACGCCGGTCTCAAGACGGGGACGATCCGCGCGATGGCCGGTTCGGGCTCGGTGGTGACCGCCGCAGGTCTGGTGTTCGCCGCCACCATGGCCACGTTCGCGTTCAGCCCACTGCGCGTCATGGCCCAGGTGGGTACGACGATCGCGCTGGGTCTGCTGTTCGACACGTTGATCGTGAGATCCTTCATGACGCCTTCGCTGGCCACCTTGCTTGGGCGCTGGTTCTGGTGGCCGCAGCACGTGCGCCCACGGCCGGCCAGCAGCATGCTGCGACCGTACGGACCGCGTCCGGCCGTGCGTGCGCTGATCCGCAACGACATTGACGAACATCCACCGGGCGGAGTGTTGAAACGGCGCTAAGTGCCTTGCTAGACGAACTCATTCGAAGGAGATGCGTGGGGAATCAGGTGCGGACGGGCCGTCATGTCAGACGCTGCGTCCGTTCGGGCCGCGGTCCCACGGTGTGTGCGCTGGTGGGGCACAACGCTGCCGGCTCCTCCGAAGCGCCCGACCACGGCGACCGCGGATCGGTTCGCGGTAGCGCAGCCGCACTACTGAGAGGCGGTCAGAGTGCGACGACGTCGCGCATGATGTCGCTCAACTCCGACACCGGGGCACCGCACGTCATGCAGTAGGCACCCGATGAGCGTCTGAGCTGGCCCACTTGCACCAGGATCTCGGCCTCGGCGCGCCACAGGCACGCGATGCAGACGATCTCGACGATGTTTCCGAAAGGGTCGACATGGGGATGATTGCATTCATCCACCGCGTGCCGATGGACGATGTGAGTCGCCCGGTTGGTGCAGCCAGCTTCGAACTGACATGTGATGGTCTGCCAGTCGAGGGCCGCAAGCGTGCCAGGGATGCCGTTGCCAGTTGTTTGGCTCATGCGATGTCCTCCAGCTTCCGGAACGCAGTCGCACCCATCGCTCGCAGATCGAGCCGACATGTGGCTGGCCGGAGGTCCATTATGGGTTCGTTCTACCCGCCGCTGCAAGGGCCCGGACGAGGTAGTTATCTGCGATCCAGTAGTGGCGACGCCCCGCCGAAACCGTACCTTGAGTGCTGTATGGCGCTATTGCGCAGGTCATCGGGTCGGAAGGGCTCTCGGAAGGGCCTCCGAACGGATGAAATCTGTGTCGGTCAATCGCAGGACAGGACCGGAAAAATCTGCTACTAGGTCTCGCCAGAAGCGGCTGGCAGAAGCTCAGCCCGCCCAGTCCACGCCGGCGAAGAACACCTAGCTAAGGCTGATTGACGCAGAATGCCACACATAGTGCTGAGACGGGAATGGAAACCCATTGCAGTTGACCGTCCGCCTGGCGCTCGCAGTAGATCGGGCCGGGCTTCCCCCATACTTTCGCGCCTTCCGGCGAGCATTGTTTGCCGAGATCGGTGTCGGCGTGCGCCGGGCCGCTTCCGACGAGGATCGCGATTGAAGCGACCGCCGTCATCACCGCCACGCCGACGAACCTCAGTGCGCCCAAAATCCACACCTTTCTCGACAACTTCAGGGACTCGCTGTCCGTGACAGCGTTATGCCCAGTTCCAGACCGACATGTCGCCGGCCGGGTACCCATTGCAGGCATCGGTGGCTTTGGCGACGACGCCCTTGTTGTTGAAAAAGATCTTCATGTGATTGACCCAGGCGAACGTCAGCGGGTCGCCGTTGTAGAAGTTCTCTGAATAGTCTCTGCGCCCCGCCGGGGACAGGGAGAAAAACCAGTGCGCCTTGTTGATCGTCGCTTCTTGAAGGTTTGCGTGGTTATTGAAGTCGATCATGTAGCGCTCGTAGTACACCGGACTCGTATCCCGCACGGCCGCCAGATATTGCTCGGCGTCGCACGTGGTGGCGATCATTCGCCGGGGTACCGGGAAATCCTCCGTGGAATCGGCCAGTGCCGCCTTCGGGAAGAGCCCCGCGAGGATAATCGTGGCGATCGCGAGAGCAAGAAAAGCAGCGCCGGCACGCAGGCCGTTACTCAGCCGAGACATGTTGATTACCGTAACACTTTCCGAGTTGCGACCAACGGGGTGGACGAATTCCCTAGTCGATCTTACTACCTATCGCTATCAGGAACTATAACGTGTGAGGGGTTCGGTCGCAGCTCTGGAGGCGCCTGGCTGTAGTCACCGAACGGGCCGTCTCGGCGCTCCACAGCCGCTCGCACGCCCTGCGCTTCGGCGGTACGGATGAAGTCGAGCGCATCGGGGGTGTTGCGCATCAGGCCGTCGAGGATGCCGCCCAGCAACTGGGTGGACGCCAGGCCCATGTTCTCGTAGGCCTGGTTGACGATCAGCTTCTGCGCCCTCAGCTGCGACAACGGGATCTGCGCCAGCTCGGCCGCGACCTCGGCGACCCGGGTCTCCAGTCGCTCGAACGGCACCGCCTCGTTGATCAATTCGACTTCGGCGGCCTGAACACCGGTCAGCGGCCGGCCCGTCAGGGAGTGCCATTTGACCTTGGCCAGGCTCAGCCGATAGAGCCACATGCCCGTCAGGTAGGCGCCCCACATCCTGCTGTACGGGGTGCCGATCACGGCGTCCTCACTGGCAATCACGATGTCGGCGCACAACGCGTAGTCGCTGGCTCCGCCGATGCACCAGCCGTGCACCTGGGCGATCACCGGTTTGGACGCCCGCCAGATGGCCATGAACTTCTGCGTCGGGGCGGTCTCGCGCGCGCTGACCATCGCGAAGTCCTTGCCGGGATCCCACTGGCCTTCGGTCATCATGGCCTCGCCCCAATGCTGGAATCCACCGCCGAAGTCGAAGCCGCCGGAGAAGGCCCTTCCGGCACCGCGCAGCACGATCACCTTGATGTCGCTGTCGCGTTCGGCCAATCCGATCGCCGCTTCTATCTCGTCAGGCATGGGCGGGACGATGGTGTTGAGCTGTTCGGGGCGGTTGAGCGTGATGGTGGCCACCGGTCCGGCCGAACGGTAAAGCAGCGTTTCGAATTCAGGGGTCGGCATAGCCCGAAGCGAAGCTCTTGGCGGACTGCGGTGTCAAGCGCCGCGGGTCAGCATTCGGCGGCGGCCTGCTGGCGGCGCCTGAAAACCAACCCGACCGCCACGGCGACGGCGACGGCTGCGCAGGTGGCGAGCAGATACGCCCCATACCGTTCGAGTCCGCCGTAGAGCCCGGCGATGTGGTCGCCGGCCAGATAGCCGGCGAAGACCCAGACCGCGACCCAAACCGCCGAACCCAGTGCGTTGTAGGCCAGGTAGCGGCGCCAATTCATTCGGGCAAGCCCCGCGGTGATGCCACTGGCCTGGCGCAAGCCGTCGACGAAACGCCCGACGGAGACCACGATGTGGCCACGCCTGGCGAAGAAGCGCTCCGTTCGCGCCAGGCGGTCGGTGGTGAGGAACATATACGGCCCGAACCGTGACACCAGTTCACGGCCGCCGTAGCGGCCGATGGCGTAGCCGGCGTTGTCGCCGCCCACTGCCGCCAACAGCCCTGCAACCAGCACCAGGGCCAGGTTCAGATGACCGCTGGCTGAATAGATACCGCCCGCGATCAAGATGATCTGGCCAGGCAGGGGAATTCCGACGCCTTCCAGCCCTACCAGGACCACGATCGCCGCGTACCCGAACCGGTCCAGGGTGGGGGCAAGCGACTCAAAGAC
>JALHRH010000185.1 GCA_022841565.1 Mycobacterium sp.
GCCCGCAGGTGCGGTAGCCGACGGCGACGGGCCCGCGCTGGGCGTGCGCGTCTTGCCGGTGGGCGGGGCGGTGCGGCTCGGCGCCGCACCGGGCGACGGGATCGCCGAGGTGCTCTCGTCTGGAGACGGCACTACGAGGTCGCCGTGAGAGAACTGACGTGCCGCGTAGGCGGCGATGCCGCCGACCAGCACCAGCACGCCGATCACGCCGACCGTGGCCAGGATCCAGAACCAGCGCATGCCCGAGGACGACCGCGGCGTGGTGCCGGGATAGGGACCGCCGTAGCCGTAGGACGGCGGGGCTGTGGTCGAGGGCATCGGCGGTGGCACCGGCCCGGGCGGGGGCGGCGGGTAGTTGTAACCGCCGGCACCCAGTCCGGCGCCCAGCTCGGATGCCTGCGCCTGGTCAGCCAGTGGCTGCTCCAGCTCCCGTATCCGGGCTTCCGGGTCATCCTCTGGATTCATGCCTGAGATGCTCCCATATCGGGAACGCCCCGGAATAGGCTCGGCGTCGTGCCCGCATTACCGAATCGTCAGATCGTGTTGCGCCGTCGTCCCTGCGGGCTGGTCCAGCCCGAGGACACCGAGCTGGTTACCGCGCCTGCGCCGGAACCGGCCGAGGGCGAGGCGCTGCTGCGCACCACCTACGTGGGCATCGACGCCGCCGCACGCACCTGGCTCGATGACCAGCCCAGCTACCTACCGCCGGTGCAACTGGGCGAGGTGATTCGGGCGGCGGGGATCGGCGAAGTGATCGAAACGCGTTGCGACGCTTACACAGTCGGTGACATCGTTACCACGCTTACCGGTTTTCAGGAGTACGTGATCATCCGCGACGACGTTTTCAGCACACCTATCCCGGGTGCAGATGACCAGTTGGCGATCATGTCGGTGTACGGCCCGACCGGTGCCACAGCCTACTTCGGGATGATCGACATCGGCCGTCCGCAACCCGGCGAAACCGTGGTGGTGTCGGCGGCCGCCGGAGCCACCGGATCGGTGGCCGGACAGATCGCCAAGATCGCCGGTGCCCGGGTGGTGGGTATCGCCGGCGGACCGCAGAAGTGCCGGGCGGTGGTCGAGGACTTCGGGTTCGACGCGTGCATCGACTACAAGAACGACGACGTGGTGGCCGCCCTGAAGAGGCACTGCCCGCGCCGCGTGGACGTCTACTTCGACAATGTCGGCGGTCAGATCCTGAACGCCGTGCTGGGCCGGCTCGCCTCCAAGGCTCGCGTGGTGCTCTGCGGTGTCATCTCCAGCTACCTCACCGGCGAGCATCCGGGCCCGGCCAACTACGTCAACCTGCTGTCCAAGACCGCATCAATGCAGGGTTTCAACGCACTGGACCAGTGGGGCCGCTTCGATGAGGCGTTCGCGAACCTGCGTCAGTGGGAATGCGAAGGGCGTCTGCGGCATCGTCAGACCGTCTACCAGGGCATCGAGTCGTGCGTCGACGCTCTCAACGGGCTGTTCACCGGAGCCAACATCGGCAAGACGCTGGTCGAGCTGAGCGGTCGGAGTTGAGTCAGGCGCCCGGCTGCGCCGGAAGAGTGGCGCGCGACGGGGCAATCGGCGAGCAGCGTCCGAATCTGGCTGCATCCAACGCTTTAGGCGACCAAGCGATCCGGTGACTGCGCCAGGTGACCGACGGCGAAGTCAAGGTCATTGCGCGAAACGCTTGCCGCAGTGAGCTGGAGCTACGCCGAAACAGCCTCGCCAGAGTCAACGTAACGCCGGGCGGGCTGCTATCGTCCCTTGCCATGCCACAGATGGACCGTCGCCGCATGATCATGCTGGCGGGATTCAGCGCACTGGCGGCCGCGATCCCCGCCCCGACAGCAAACGCCAGCCCGTCCCGGCCGGCCGCACCCGCCGGCCCAGCGCCGCTGCCGTCCGCGCCCGCCGCCGGGTCGACTGGCGGACTGATCTGGCATGACGAGTTCGACGGACCCGCCGGTTCGGCCCCCGATCCCGGCAAGTGGGCGGTGTCCAACTTCCGGACCCCGATCCGCAACCCCGTCGGCTTCGACCAACCCCAGTTCTGGGGCCAGTACCGCGACAGCCGGCAGAACGTGTTCCTCGACGGCAAATCCAATCTGGTGCTGCGGGCCACCCACGACGGCAACGGCGGCTACTTCGGCGGCTTGGTGCACGGCCTCTGGCGCGGCGGCGTCGGCACTACCTGGGAAGCCCGGATCAAGTTCAACTGCCTGGCACCGGGCATGTGGCCGGCGTGGTGGCTGTCCAACGACGACCCAGGCCGCAGCGGCGAGATCGACCTGATCGAGTGGTACGGCAACGGCACCTGGCCATCGGGCACGACGGTGCACGCCAACCCGGACGGCACGGCGTTCGAGACCAACCCGATCGGCGTGGACGGGGCCTGGCACAACTGGCGTGTCAAGTGGGATACGACCGGTATGTACTTCTGGGTCGATTATGCGGACGGCATGGCGCCCTACTTCTCGGTGCCGGCCACCGGCATCGAGAACCTGGACGAACCCTTCCGCGAATGGCCGTTCAACGACCCCGACTACACCGTCTTCCCGGTGTTGAACCTGGCGGTCGGTGGGTCCGGCGGCGGCGACCCGGCAGCCGGTAGCTATCCGCAGGACATGCTCGTCGATTGGGTGCGGGTCTTCTAACCGCCGCTGCTCGACAGGTGCAGGTACCACAGCCCGTCGGCCCCTTGGCGGCAATCCCAGTGGTTGTATAACCCGTCGTTGTGGGTGATCTCCACGTGGGGGCCGTCGGCCTGGCATGCGGCCAACGTCGCGTAGCTGCCTTCTACCTGCACTTCGTTGGCGTTGGCCAGCGCCACCGCCGTCGTCAGGAGCGCGGCGCCGCCGGCCAGAATTCCGGCAGCGAACATGGTCCTCATCTCCGAGCCCCCTTTCGAATTTGTCATCACCCGAGTTGCCCGATTCGGCCCGGGTGAAACTGTGACGCCCTCCTGTTCGAACGTATGATCGATAAATGGGGCGGCTCGCGTCGATTGGGTACAACGGGCAACCGCTCCGCGGACCCTTTCGGCCGGTGCGTCCGCCCGTCCCGGTGCTGGTGGATCTGACGGTGCTGTTCCCGCGCGAGCCCCACCGCTCCGGCCGGTACCACCCCAACGGTCTGCAGCTGCACAAGGTGGTGGAGGGCAAGTTGAGCTGTTGGGGCCTGTGCGAGCAGGGCGACTGGTGGGGGCTGGTGACCTACCCGGTGGAGTTCGGTGCCCGGCAGAAGGCGGTGACGCACTGGGTGCCGGCCTGGACCCTACGTCGAAAAGTTGAGCGGCGGTGAGGTTCTGCGAGCGTCCCGGTTAGGCTGGACTGAATGAACGGACGACCCCGGCTCCCGCTGCGCAGCGTTAAACAGATCACCAGGGGCTTGGGCGCTCTGGATCGCGAACTGTTCGAGGCGGTCGCTGAGAGCCCGACTCCGCTGCTCGACAAGGCGATGCCGCCGCTGACCCGGGCCGCCGACCACTCCAAGCTGTGGTTCGCCATCGCCGCGGTGTTGCTCGCGTCAGGAAAGAGTTCCGCGCAGCGCGGCGCCGCCCGTGGTCTGGTGACCCTCGGTGTCACCAGCCTGGTGACGAATCAGGTCGCTAAGCGGGTCCGTCGGCGGCCGCGCCCGCTCTACGATTCGGTGCCGTTGGTCCGGCGCGTCCGCCGACGTCCGACCTCCAACTCGCTGCCGTCCGGGCACTCCGCCAGCGCCGCCGCGTTCGCCGTTGGGGTGGGGCTGGAGAATCCGACGATTGGCTTCGGGTTGGCTTTGCTGGCGGGCATGGTCGGGTTGTCTCGAGTGGCAGTCGGTGCCCACTACCCCGGCGATGTCGTTATCGGGTTCGGTATTGGCTCCGGCATCGCCATTGTGGGCAGCCGACTGGTCCCGCCGGTCGTCGAAACCGCTTTGCCGAAAACCGAACCGCTGCGGGTTGACGTCCCGGAACGGCCCGACGGTTCTGGGGTGGTGCTGGTCGTCAACCCGGCATCGGCTAGCGGCACCGGGGCCCGTGTCGCCGAGGAGGTCGGTGCCGAGTTGCCCGCGGCGGAGATCGTCGAACTCGGTGTCGATGACGACCCGGTGCAAGTGCTGGGCGACGCCGCGGCACGCGCCGAGGTGCTTGCGGTCGGCGGGGGTGACGGCACCGTGGCGGCGGCCGCGGCGGTTGCCGCTGAAACGGGAGTGCCGCTGGCCGTGTTTCCCGGCGGAACCTTCAACCATTTCGCCAAGGACATCGGTTGCGACTCCGTGGCCAAGACCATCGAAGCGATCCGACGTGGCAGTGTGGCGTACGTCGACCTGATGTGCCTGAACGAGAGCCAAATGGTGGTCAACACGGCCAGCATCGGTGCCTACCCCACGTTCGTCCAGGAGCGGGAGAAGCTGGAAAAGCGCATCGGCAAGCCCCTGGCCGGCATGTACGCGATGCTGCACACGCTGCGCAACGGCGCGCCCGTGCGCATCAGCTACGACAACAAGACGCTGCAGACGTCACTATTATTCGTCGGCAATTCCTTATACCTGCCAACAGGATTCGCGCCGTCCCGGCGCACCCGTATGGACGACGGGCTGATCGATGTGCGCATCCTGGAAACCGGCCGCCGGCTGGCCAGGACCAGGATCCTGACCGCGCTCGTGCTGGGTCGACTGGAACGTAGCCCGCTCTACCACGAGATGCAGGTGCCGGAGTTCACCTTCACCGCGGTCGATGGGCCCACCGTCGTGGCACATGATGGCGAGATCGGCGAGGAGTACGACAAGGCCACGTTCACGTCGAGGTATCGGGCGTTGCCGGTCTACCGGCCGCTTCCGCTGATCCGGTGAGATGTCGCAACTGCGCATAGTGCTCGAGCACGCAGGGCCGATCTTGATTCGGCTGCGATCGTAGTCGGGCGTCGGTATCGGGAGGCTGTGCAGGTTACGGGCGTTGAGTTTCATGCCGGCAACTCACCGCCGCGGCGGCGGTAGGCCGACGGGGGGCGGCCCCACGCACCGCGGAAGGCCCGCGTGAACGAGCTGGCACTGTCGAAGCCCACCCGAGTGGCAACCTGCAGCACGCTCAACTGTGCGTCCGCGAGCAGCGCCGCGGCCTGCATGAGGCGGGCTTGCTGCGTGTAATCGCGCCAGGTCATTTGCAACTCGCGGCGGCACAGCCGCCGCAGCGAGCGCGGCGACATGCCCGCGGCCGCGGCGGCGTCGTCAATGGTGATGTTCGCCAGCGCATTACGCGTGTGCTTCAGCGCCGCGGCGAGTTGCGGGTGAGTGGTCGTCGGCAAGCTGAACGGGGTCTGCGATTCCAGCAGCTCGGCCAGCAGCGCGGCGAAGCAGTGGAAGTACGCATCGGCCACGGCGTCGGACGATTCCCGGTCGATGGGCCACCGGCACGCATACATGATCATCTGCCGGATCAGCGGCGAGACCACCACGATCCCGGCGCCGGGCCGGCTCGGTTGCAGGTGAACCGGGTGCAGGAATATCGACACCGACCGCATCCGCGTGTCGATCGTGCTGATGTGCCCGAGTCCGGCTGGAATCCAGGCGGCCTGTCGCTCGGACAACACGTAGGCGCCGGCATCTGTCTCGACTTCCAGGACGCCTTGCACGACGTACTCGAGCTGGTGCAGATCGTGGGCATGCCGCGCGGTGGTCACCCGCTGTCCTTCGTAGACGAAGGCACCGGCCGTGCAAGCGCCGCCCTGACGCATGTCCAGCAGGGCAGGCGTGTCCGCGCAAGACAAGACTGTGGCCGTCTGTGCAGAGAATGTCATGGCACCCCGATGGTACGACTGAGTGTCATGTCAAACCAGGCGTTTACCCCCGCCGCGGGTAGCCCGAAGTACACCAAGTATTACGACACCGTCATCGCGCTGCTGACGCGCGAAGACCGTTGGCGCTCGGCCACCATCGCGCAGCTCAAGTTGAAGCCAGGCGACACCGTCGTCGACATCGGTTGTGGCACAGCATCGTTGGCGGTGTGGATGAAGCAGCACCAGCCCGGTGCGCGGGTGATCGGGGTGGACCCCGACCCGCAGGTGCTGGCCATTGCACGCACCAAGGTGCGTCGAGCCGGGGCGGAGGTCGAGTTCGTGCAGGGCATGGGGGACAAGGCCGTCGAACTGATCGGACCCGGGATCGCCAGCAAGGCTGTGTCCAGCCTAGTACTGCATCAGTGCCCGGTACCGATGAAGAAGGCGATCATCGACAACATGTTCGCCCTGCTGCGGCCCGACGGCACGCTCGTCATCGCCGACTTCGGCGTGCAGCGCGACGCCCTGATGCGGTTGGGGTTCCGCATCGTCCAGCGCGCCGATGGCAAACAGGACACCCAACCCAACGCGGACGGAATCCTGCCGAGGTTGATCGATCAGGCGGGGTTTGCGGATGTCGCCGAAGCTTCGGTGATCAGGACTGTTTCGGGGTCGATTTCCATCTATCGGGCGACGCGACCGGCTGGGTAGCCCGCAGCGGGGTGGACAGCCCGGCTTTCAGGAGACTTTGGCGAGGGTGAACTGCGCGACGTCGGTGTAGCCCTCCCGAAAGAGGTCGGCACAACCGGTCAGGTATTTCATGTAGCGGTCGTAAACCTCTTGCGATTGAACGGCAATGGCCTGATCGCGGCCGGACTCCAGTGCGGCGGCCCAAGTATCGAGGGTGCGGGCATAGTGCGGGCGCAGCTGCTGAACGCGCTGGACCGCGAACCCGACTCGTTCGGCGTGCTCTTTGACGACTTTGGCCGGGGGAAGGTCTCCGCCCGGAAAAATCTCGTCCATGATGAACTTCATGAACCGCAGCTTGGTCATGGTGATGGGCAGCCCGCGCTCGGCGAATTCCTGCTCGCTGGGCTGGATGATGGTGTGCAGCAGCATCACACCGTCTGCGGGCAGCGCTTCGTAGGCCATCTTGAAGAAGTCGGCGTACCGGTCGCGTCCGAAGTGCTCGAAAGCGCCGATGGAAACGATGCGGTCCACCTTTTCGTCGAACTGTTCCCAGCCTTGCAGTAGTACCCTCTTGCTGCGGGGGCTGGGATGCTCGTCGAGGCGTCGCTGGGTGTGCGCTTGTTGGTTGCGGCTCAGCGTCAGGCCGATCACGTTCACGTCGTAACGCTCCAAGGCTCGGATGATGGTGGTACCCCAGCCGCATCCGATGTCAAGCAGCGTCATGCCGGGCTCAAGCCCCAGCTTGCCCAGCGAGAGGTCTACCTTGGCGATCTGCGCCTCTTCGAGGGACATGTCCTCGCGCTCGAAGTACGCGCAACTGTAGGTCCGCGTCGGATCCAGAAAGATCCGGAAGAAGTCGTCCGAGAGGTCGTAATGTGCTTGCACATCTTCAAAATGCGGCTCCAGGTTGACGGGTTCATGGTGTGTGTCAGGCATGGCAGCAACTTTCGACTCGGCTGCTGTCGAGCCTAGCGTGGTGGACCCAGACAACCGGGCCGGAGCCGATCAGCGGCTATTGCCGGTCACTCAGCCGGCCCGACGGAGTGCTCTTGGGCGCGGCGGCAACCGCCGGCGAACGGCCAGTCTCTCGATGGTGAAGCGGCCGGTATCAGGCGGTGACCGGGACCAGCCCTCTGCGTACCGAAGCCCCCGGGGCGCTCTGCGGCGTGAACCGGATGAACAACTGGGCCACGAATGGTGCGGCAACCAACATCAACACCACCCGAATGACTTGTGCCGCCATCACAAACGTGACGTTGGAGCCCGACCCGGCCGCGGTGCCGAGCACCGCGTAGACACCGCCGGGGCTGGTCGCCAGGTATCCGTCGAGCATGCTGAGTCCGGCCGCCTTCGCCAGTACTACGCCCAGACCGGCGGCGGCGACGCTGAGCACCATGATCAACGCGAACGCACTCGGCAGGATCCGGCGAATCGCCCGCAGCGACGCACGGTCCAACGCCAGCACCGTCTGCAGGACGATCAGCACAATCCCGGCCTGGAACAGCGGCATCGGAACGGCGAGCCCATCGGTCAGCCCGGCAAACTCCAGTCCCATGGTGATGGCCATCGGGCCGAGCAGCCCGCCGCCGGGCACCCGTACCCGACTCCCGGCCACAGCGCCGACCAGCACGATGACGGCGATCGTAAGGAGAGTGAAATACCAAGGCAGCGGATTCTTTTCGCTTATCTGCGTGGCCTGGGATGGAGCGCTGTGAAAGAACGCCGTGGCCACTACCGGCATAGCGGCCGTGATCAGCGCAACGCGCAGGTACTGGACGGCCGCGACCACGCGATCGTCACCGCCGAGTTCGCGGGCGATGGCGACCAGTCCGGCCGAACCTCCGGCCACCAGCGCAAGACCACCGGTCAAAGGGGTGATGTCACGGTGCAGACCGAGCAGCGCACCGCCGGCGACACTGAGGACGAGGGTGCTGACGGCGACCGCGACGACAAGTGGCCAGTGTGAACCCAGCGCGCCGAACGAAATGTCGCGCACCATTAGCCCGGTGTACACGCCGAGCACGCCCTGTGCAGTGAGGCCGAGTCCCGGCATGGCTCTGGGTGCATGTCGCGCCACCGCCCAGGCGACGGCCCCGCAGGCAACTGCCACGATGAGAAGGTCAATCGGGTTCATGGCGCAGAGCGTTCAACAGATGTCTTGGCGGATTCTTGGTGCGCAGGACGGGTAGTCGATCAATGTGATACCGGCCGGTCGCGGATGACGTGTCTCGCGTGCTCAGTCGTCGTCGAGGTATGCGTCGGCCCACGCGCCAATGATTCGAGCGGCCCGACGGGCCTGGCCCCGAGCGGTGAGTAGGTGATCGGAGCCCTCGAGCGAGACGAAGCTGCGGGGGTGGCGAGCCAACCGGAAGATCTCGGTCGCGTTCTGGATGCCGACCGTGTTGTCGGTGGGGGAGTGCAGGATCAGCAGCGGCAACCGCAAACCCTTGATCTTGTCGTGCAGATGGGCCGCGCGGACATCCTCGACGAATGCCCGCTTCAGGGTCAACGTGCGGCCGCCGACCATCCACTCGGCACTGCCCTCGGACAGGCAGCGATCAACCACCGCGTCATAGTGCTTTTCGACATGGCTCGGATCGATTGGCGCCGCCACCGTGACGACCGACCGCACGCCTATTGATTGGTGGGCGGCGGCGAGTACAGCGGCGCCGCCCCACGAGTGCCCGACCAGTATGTCTGCCGGGGCCCCGCGTTCGGCCATGAACGCGCACGCCTCGATGATGTCGTTGACCTTGACGGTGAATGACCCGTCACCCCAGCCGCCCTCCGATTCACCGAGACCCAGCGCGTCGAAGCGCAGCATGCCGATCCCGTCGGAGGCCAGCTGCTTGCAGATGCGGGCGGCGGCCGGCGACTCCTTGCCGAGGGTGAAGCCGTGCGCGAACACGCCCCAGCCGCGCACCGCGCACTCCGGTACGTCGATGATCCCTGCCAGCTTCGGGCCCGTCGAACTGTGGAACGTGACACGTTCGCCCATGGTGGAGATCTAACACGTCGGTCGCCTGGGCTGCGGCGGCGCCGTCGGCGATGCACTCGACAATCCTTTGACATCAACCGGCATCGGGACAGACGTTCGCCAATTGCCGCAGCAGATTGTGTGGCGCTCAAATAGATTGCGGGCCAAGATGTTACGCAGACTTGGCCGCGAGCGCGGGCGGCCAGTTCCGGTCGCCGGCAATCGCCTGCCGAGAGAATGTTCCTGGTGATGGGTTGGCGCCAGGCTCGCGCTTCGCTCCTGCTTTCCGGGCACTTGCAGTGGCCTGTCCACCGGTGGTGTGGGTCAGGCGTGGTTGGCGGCCGAGGGAACGGTCGGAGACGGGGCGCTCGCCGAAATTCTAAGGAAGTACCTATCTCCGAGGTACGAAAATGTATCTGATCCGGTGATAACTTATTTGCAGAGCTAGTGCGGCCGTATTACCTGGGCCGGTGCTCGTCAGTTAACGCACATGGAGAAAAAGTGGACATCGTACTCGGGCTATCGATGACACCGGCAGCGGTCCGTATGGTGCTGGTCGAGGGCAAAAACGCCGATGGCGTCACCATCGAGGAGCGGGACTTTGCCTTCGACGTGGGCGTCGAATCAGCAATCGATCGCGCGGTCGCGGCGATGCAGGACGCCCGGGCCGATGCGGCGGCGGCCGGCAACCGAGTGATCTCGATTGGGGCGACCTGTACCGATGAGTTCGAGGCGCCCATGCTGGTCGAGGCGCTAGCCGCTGCCGAAGTCGACAACGTCGCGCTCACTTCGCCGTTCGTGGCCGCGGCAACATTGGCGCAGGCGGCTGGGCAGGCGATCGGTTATGAGCGCGTTGCCCTGCTCTTCGTTGAACCCGAGACCGCCATCTTGGCCGTGGTCGAGGTTGCTGATGGAGCTATCGCCGATATCCGGGACGCGCCGCTGCACGGCGGCAACCCCCGCGCGGCGCTCAGCGCCCTCATCGCGTGGGCTGAGACACTCAAGACGCCGCCCGATGGTGCATTCGTCATCGGCTCCGACGTCGACATCGCCTCGATCAAGCCGCAACTCGAAATGGCAACTTCGCTGACGGTGAGTACGCCGGAAGAGCCGGAAACGGCGCTGGCCCGGGGAGCGGCGCTGGCGTCGGTCAGTGGATCGCTGTCCGCCCTGAGTACCGACGCCTTCGCATACGCGCGGGTTACCGGCGCCGGGGAGGCGGGTCCCGACGCGGTGACGCTAAATCGCTTCGACGTTCCCACCGTCCCTGCCGGCGCAGAACGCATCGACGGGAACTTCGCTTACAGCGTCGCACCCGATGAGGACATGGCCGCGCCCACGACGGTGATCGGAATGACTGAAGAAGCCGGCCTGGACGGGACGCTGCAGCAGCGCAGGCCGGTGTTGCTGTTGGGCAGCGTCGGGGCGGTAGCTCTGATCAGTGGGATTGTGGCACTAGAAGTTTCATTGGCACTCGGTATGCGGCCGGCAGCCGTGGCTTTGCAGCACATCCCCGGCCAGAATCGCATTGTGCTGGCCCCGCTGATGCCCTTGGCTCCGCTGGTCATCGCGTCGGCTCCGCGACCGATAGCGATGCATCCGTCGGGTCCGGTTGCGCAGCTGCCGGCTTCGGATGCCGTTGCTTCATTGCCCCCCGCCGCGGTGCCGGGCGATTCACCGGGGGCCGCGTCCGCTCTGCTCGCGCTGCCCGCCCTGGCGCCGAATCCCGTGCCGCCACGGACGCCAGATACAGAATTCCCGAACTATCCGATACTGCTGCCGCTGCCGGTAGCGCCACCCCCAAGTGCATTGCCGAGTCCGCCGCGCCAACTTCCGACTGTTCAGGTGACGCAGCCGTCGACCACGGTTGCGGTGACGCAGCCGTCGACCACGGTTGCGGTGACGCAGCCGTCGACCACGGTGGCGGTGACGCAGCCGTCGACCACGGTTGCGGTGACGCAGCCGTCGACCACGGTTGCGGTGACGCATCCGTCGACCACGGTTGCGGTGACGCAAC
>JALHRH010000186.1 GCA_022841565.1 Mycobacterium sp.
AGTGCTGGTCGGTAATGGTGGCCGCGGTGCGGTCGGCGGGGCCGGGGGGTCCGGTCTCAGCGGTGTCGGCGGTGCCGGTGGTGACGCCGGTGACGGCGGTGATGCTGTCGGCTTCATCGGCGAGGGAGGCGACGGCGGGGCGGGTGGTTCCGCCGGTCCTGGCTTGACTCCAGGTGCGGGCGGGGCCGGCGGCAATGGTGGCAGTCCGGGGCGACTGGCTGGCGGCCCTGGCGCATCCGGCCCTGACGGCTAACATCAAGTCACACCTGCCCAGCGGCGCGAGCCGTGGACACAGTTGATCCGGGGTATCGGCGGGTTCATCTCAAGCAGAAGCGCGACCAAGACACACCGCTGCCGGTCGTATCCGATTTTCAGGCGACGCCCCTGGAGTCGAACTTCAATCTCGCCGAACACGCGAAACTCGACCGTCATCCAGCAGATCTTTCTGCACCAACACAGCGGTGGCGGCGTGTCTGCTGGTCAGCAGCCTACGTCCGGCGCGAGCGATTGCGGCGGGGTCGGGGTGAACGCGTCACGGCGCGATCGCGTCGGCTTCTGGATCGCTCTCCGGCACCGGCATCCCGCGGCGCTCCCAGCGGCGCAGCGCCTCCCGGCACGGCGACTCGACCAGGGCATAGCTCACCGCAGCGATCGCGATCCCGAAGAACAGGGTCAGCGCCAGCACCGCCGGCATGTGACCGTTGAACGCGAAAATGCCGAGCACCGGGAACACCATGTCGAGTGCGGCCAGGTGCCAGACAAAAAGGCCATAAGACCAGCGGCCCAGCGTCACCATCAATGCGCTGCCCAGCAGCCGGTGCGGCGTGTCGGGCCGATCCAGCACCAGCGGCGCCACCAGCGCAAACGCCACCACCGAGCCCATGGCGGTCTTCACCGAGAACTGCGCGGCGCTACTGGGTACCAGGCCGGCCGGGCCCGCCAGCGGCGACGCCGCCACCAGGTAGGCCGCCACCGCGATCAGCGCCATCAGGACGCGACCGCTGTTCTTGGTGGCCAGCCGGTGCAACCACCCGAGTGGACTGTGCACCAACTCGGCCAGCACCATTCCCGCGGCGAACCAGGAGAAGTAGGCCGGCGGCCAGTTCACCGGGTTGGCACCCGGCCCGCCGCCCAGCACCGCTAGCGGCAACCAGCCCCAGGCCCAGCTGAGTACCCCGAGGGCAGCGATCGCGGGCAGCCGCGCGCGAACCGGGAGCCGGCGCGCGCCGAACGCGAGGATCGGCAGCGCCAGGTAGAAGGTGACCTCAACCGACAGGCTCCACATCTGGGTGAGGCCGCCAGTCAGCGTCAGCGGCACGTAGATCTGGGTGAGCGTCAGGTTCGCCAACCAGACCGTCAGGCTGGCGTGGTTGGAGTCGGGTAACAGGGTCAGAATCACCACCACCGCCACCAGGTATGCCGGCATGATGCGGACCACCCGCGAGCGTAGGTAGTGACCGGTGCGCGGGCGGGGCTTGAGGTCGCGTTCGGCCGCTGCGTGGCCGCGCCACAACAGGAAGCCCGACAGCGCGAAGAACACCGCGACGGCCAGGTCGAAACGGCCGAACAGACGACCGTCGACACCGCTGGAGTGCCCCGTCTGAAACGCGACGTGCGTGACCACCACACCGACGGCCGCGCAGGCACGCATGCCCTCTACAGCAGGCAGGAAGCTGCGGGTGCCACCCACCTGCTCGCCGTCAGTCACGATCCCAGTCTGCCTGGGCGTCGTGGCGGCAGCGGGTACGCCTCGGGCCGGGCCCCGTTCCATGCAGGTTCCGTACATTGGGGCCTAGGTTCGACCGTCGGGGCCTAGGTTCGTCCCTCGGGGCAATAACATTCTGCTGTTAGGGTCGAACGGGTTTGCCTCGCTGCTTGGACAGGTCAAAGCGGGTCGCGACCGGTGTGGCCCGGACGAACTCACCGACCAGAAGGAGGTCACAGCAACGTGAACCGAGCAGTCATGTTGCGCATCGCCGCATGCGGAACTATCGGTCTCGGAGCCGCACTGCTGATCGCCGCGTTGTTGTTGTCGACCTATACCAGCAGCAGGGTCGCCAAGATCCCGCTCAACCTGGACGCGACGCTGATCAGCGAGGGCAACGGAACCGCGCTGGACGCGGCCTCGCTGTCCAGCGACCGGGTTGTCGTCAACCAGAACGTTCCACTGGTGTCTCAGCAGCAGATCAGTGTCGAGGCGCCCGCCAATGCCGATGTGGTCACCCTGCAGGTCGGATCCTCGGTCCGGCGCAGCGACAAGCAGAAGGACAACGGGTTGTTGCTGGCCATCGTCGACACCGTCACGATCAACCGCAAGACCGCGCTGGCCGTTTCAGACGATTCGCGCCCGGGCGGCTACGTCCAGAAGCCGCGCGGCATCGGCGACGAGAATCCGCCGACCGCGATGCCGCTGCGCCACGAGGGTCTGGCCTACCGCTTCCCCTTCAACACCGAGCGCAAGACCTACCCCTATTTCGACCCGATCGCGCAGAAGCCGTTCGACGCCAACTACGAAGGTGAGGAGGACGTCAACGGGCTCTCCACGTATCGGTTCACCCAGGACGTCGGCGTCAACAGTGAGGGCAAGCTGGTGGCCCCGGTCACCTACCCGTCGCTGTACGGCGCCAACGAGGACGGCAAGATCACCACCAGCGCGTCGATGTGGGGCGTGCCCGGGGAGCCGAACGAGCAGATCACGATGACCCGCTATTACACCGCCAAGCGCACCTTCTGGGTCGACCCGGTGTCCGGCACGATCGTCAAGGAATCCGAGCAGGCCCACCACTACTACGCCCGCGACGCGCTCAAGCCCGAGGTGACGCTGGTGGACTACAAGCTCACCTCAACCCAAGAGACGGTGGAATCCCAGGTCAATGCGGCGCGCGACGAGCGTGACCGGGTGGCGCTGTGGTCGCGGGTGCTGCCGATCACGTTCACCGCCATCGGTTTGATCGCGCTGATCGGCGGCGGGGTGCTGGCGTCGTTCAGTCTGCGCACCGAAAGCGCGTTGACCGATCCCAGCCTCGACCGCGACGACACCGACTTCTTGCGGCGCAGTGGGTTGGAACCGCCAGTTCCCGGCGCGGAGGCGGAGACGGAGAAGATCCCCGCGCAGCGGCCAGAGCTGCAGGAGGACGATCGGAGTCCGGCCGGTTCGGATCCGCCCAAGGATCCGCCGGAAGCCGGGACCACGGAATCCGGGCCCCCGGAATCGGGCCCCACCGAATCGGGCCCTGCCACCGAACGGATCTAACCCGGCGACGATGCGGGCCAGATCGGCCGGAGCAGGACCCGGGCAATTAAGCCAGCGCTTGCGGGCCTGGATCCCGCCGGCGTACGCGTTGGCGCTGGCGCTGCTGGTAGTCGCGCCGCTGCTGGCGCCTGGGTATCTGCTGATGCGCGACGCGGTGTCCACGCCGCGGTCGTATCTGTCTGACACCGCGCTTGGGCTGACGGCGGCACCGCGAGCGACGCCGCAGGATTTCGCGGTGGCGCTGGCCTCGCATGTTGTCGACGGCGGCATCGTGGTGAAATCGCTACTGCTGCTGGGGTTGTGGCTGGCGGGCTGGGGCGCTGCGCGGTTGGTTGCGGCGGTGCTGCCCGAGGCGTCGTTGGGCGGCGAGTTCGTCGCGATCACCCTGGCGATCTGGAATCCCTATGTCGCAGAGCGGCTGTTGCAGGGTCATTGGAGCCTGCTCGTGGGCTACGGCTGCCTGCCCTGGGTGGCGACGGCCATGCTTGGTTTGCGCGGCGGGAGCGGGCTTTTCGGCCTGGCCTTTTGGATCGCGTTGGCCGGGCTGACGCCGACCGGCTTGATCCTCGCCGCCACGGTGGCGTTGGCGTGTGTGGCCGCTCCGGGTGCGGGGCGGCCACGCACGCTGTCTGCGGTGGCGGCCGTCGGCTTCGCCGTGGTGGGCGCGCTGCCGTGGCTGACGGCTTCGGCATTGGGGCTGCTCGGTTCGTCGTGGGGCGCCGGCAACGGGGCCGGCGTGGACGCGTTCGCTCCGCGCGCCGAGCCGGGCCTGGGCACCCTGTTCAGCTTGGCCAGCCTGGGCGGGATATGGAACGGCGAGGCGGTACCGGATTCGCGGACAACGCTTTTCGCCGTGGTGTCGGCCATCGTGCTGCTGGGTATCGTGGCTGCGGGTTTGCCGGTAGTGGCGCGGCGACCGGCGGCGGTGCCGCTGCTGGCGCTGGCGGCGGCCGCCGTCGTGGTGCCGGCCATGCTGGCCACCGGCCCCGGCCTGCATGTCTTGCGTGGGCTCGTCGACGCGGTTCCCGGCCTGGGCGTGCTGCGCGACGGGCAGAAGTGGGTGGCGCTGGCGGTGCCCGGCTACGCGCTGGCGGGTGCCGGTGCGGTGGTGGCGCTGCGACGCTGGCTGTCGTCCCTGGCCACGGTTGGTGCGTGCTGCCTCGCGCTGGTGTTGGCGCTGCCCGACCTGGCCTGGGGCGGGTGGGGCAGGGTCACTCCGGTGCGCTATCCCGACGGGTGGGCGGCGGTGGCGGCGACGATCAACCGCGACCCTGGTGCCGTGGCGGTGTTGCCGGTCGGGACGATGCGGCGCTTCTCCTGGTCGGGTGCAGCGCCGGTGCTCGATCCGCTGCCCCGCTGGGTCCGCGCCGACGTCTTGACCACGGGTGACCTGGTGATCTCCGGAGTCACCGTGCCGGGAGAGGGCGAGCATGCTCGGGCCGTGCAGCGGCTGCTGCTGTCCGGGCCAGAGCCGTCGGCCCTGGCTGATTCCCTTTCGAAGGCGGGGGTGGCGTGGCTGGTGGTCGAGTACGGCACCCCCGGCGACACCGGTGCCGTCGCACCCACCCTCGCGGCTATGGCGCCGGCCTATCGAGACGACAACATCGCCCTGTTCCGTGTCGGCGGGGATAGCACCGGGGTGCTCGCCGCCGCGCGCCGGGCGGTGGTGCTCGCCCATGTTGCCTGGCTGGCCTTGCTGGGGATTGGCGCGGGAGCTCTGGCGACCCGCTGGGCACGCCGGCGCCGAAACTGAGTCGGTATATCACTCTTCTTGGGGTGCCGGCGGTTTCGGTGGCCGAACAGTCCAACGCATCGCCCAGCGCTTGCGGTGCAGGCTCAGACCAGGCCGCTGACCGGCCGTCCCACGTGCACCGCTTCCAGCACCGTACGCATCGCCTCGGTGCTCTGCTGCCAGGAAAACTCGAGACTGCGAGCCTGCGCCTTGGTCCCGAGCTGATCGCGCAGCACAGGGTCGGACAGCAGCTGTTCGAGCCGGTCCACCAGTTCGGCGCGGTTGTCGACCAGGACGCCGGTCACCCCGTCGATGATCGAGTCGGACAGACCTCCGGAGGATCGGTAGCCGATGGTCGGCACGCCGTGCTGGCCGGCCTCGACGACCGCCAGACCCCAGCCCTCCTTGCGCGACGGCAGCAGCTGCACCCAGGAACTCTGCAGCACCTGGTGTTTGGTCACGTCGTCGACGTGGCCGTAGAAGGTGACCGCATCGGAGATGCCGAGCCGGTGCACGTGGTCAGCGAGCCGTTGGCGCCACCACCCGCCGCCCACGACATCGAGGTGCAGGTCCGGGTTTCGGGGTCGCAATCGCGCGACCGCGTCCAGCGCGTCCTCGATCTGCTTGTGCGGCACCAGCCTGGACAGCACCACCACCCGCGGGACGGCCGACCGCGGGCCGGACAACGAGTGCGGCGGCGCCTCGTCAAGCCCGTTGCGCACCACCGCGATCCGGTCATTGTCCACCCCGAGCGCCACCAGGTCCCGGGCCGACGGCAGCGATACCGTCACGTATTGGTTGCGGCGGTGCAGCCGGGGCGACAGCGTGGACTCGACGTACCAACCCACCCGGGAAAGCACCGGGCCGGCGACCGGCCATTGCTCGCGGTGGCAGTGATGCACCAGGACCACCGCCCGGCGGCCGTAGATCAACCGGGCCAGGAACGGGAGGCCGTTCTGGGTGTCGACAACCACGTCGGGCCTGGCATGACGGAGCGGACCCAGCCCGATTCTGGCCGCAGCCATGGCCAGCATCGCCCAGATGTAGACCGTGTAGCGCCCGCCGGCGCGGGTGATGCGGACACCGTCGACCGTTTCGTGACGGGATGCGCCTGGATAGCGGGCGGTCCTGAGCGTCACGTCAATGCCCGACGCGGCCAGCTGCGCGCCGATGCGCTGCAAGTAGGTCTCGCTGCCGCCACCCTGCGGGTGCCCGGTATCGCGCCAGCACAGCAGCAGGACGGAGCGGACGTTGGACATCGGCCACCAGCCTAACGGCCGTAGGGTGTGCGCCGTGGCACGTCCTCCACAGCCGACCAACATCTTCGCGCGGCGGGCGACGCTGCGCCGGTCGGTGCGCCTGCTCTCGGAGTTCCGTTACGAACAGCCCGACCCGGCGCGCTTCTACGGCGCGCTGGGCGCCGACACCGCGGCGATGGTCGGCGATCTGTGGATGTCCCTGCGCGGCGAATCCCCGGCCGGTCGCACGCTGCTCGACGTCGGCGGCGGCCCCGGGTACTTCGCGTCGGCGTTCGGCGACGCCGGGGTGCGCTACATCGGAGTCGAACCGGATCCTTCCGAGGTGCACGCCGCCGGACACGTCGTCCCCGGAGAGTCGGGGACCTTCGTCCGGGCGTCGGGCATGGCGCTGCCGTTCGCCGACGACTCGGTCGACATCTGCCTGTCGTCCAACGTCGCCGAGCACGTGCCGCGGCCGTGGCAACTGGGCAACGAGATGCTGCGGGTCACCAGGGCAGGCGGGCTGGTGGTGCTGTCCTACACCGTCTGGCTCGGCCCGTTCGGCGGCCACGAGATGGGGCTGACCCATTACCTCGGCGGGGCCCGTGCCGCCGCGCGGTATGCCCGCAAACATGGCCATCCGGCCAAGAACAACTACGGGTCGTCGTTGTATGCGGTATCCGCCGCCGACGGCTTGAACTGGGCCCGGTCCACCGGGGCGGCAATCGCGACTTTCCCGCGCTACCACCCTCGTTGGGCGTGGTGGCTGACCTCGGTGCCGGTGCTGCGCGAGTTCGCGGTGAGCAATCTGGTGCTGGTCCTTTCGCCGCGAGAATGAAACATGTTCTCGTTTTGCGCCGGCTTGGGTAGGGTGGCGGCCATGAGCAAGAGCGACACCACCGAATACGACAAACTCTTCATCGGCGGCAAATGGACGGCACCGGCCACCTCCGAGGTGATCGAGGTGCACTGCCCGGCCACCGGCGAGTACGTCGGCAAGGTGCCGCTGGCGACCGCGGCCGACGTCGACGCCGCGGTGGCCGCGGCCCGCGCCGCATTCGACAGCGGTCCCTGGCCCGCGACGCCGCCCAAGGAGCGCGCGGCCGTCATCGCCAAGGCGCTGCAACTGCTCGAAGAGCGCAAAGAACTTTTCGCCAAGCTGCTCGCCGATGAGACCGGCCAGCCGCCGCTGACCATCGAAACCATGCACTGGATGGGTTCGATGGGAGCGATGAACTTCTTCGCCGGCCCGGCCGTCGACCAGGTCAAGTGGCGCGAGATCCGCACCGGCTCCTACGGCCAGACCATTGTCCACCGGGAGCCGATCGGTGTGGTGGGCGCGATCGTGGCCTGGAATGTGCCGCTGTTCCTCGCGATCAACAAGCTCGGCCCCGCGCTGCTGGCGGGCTGCACGGTGGTGCTCAAGCCGGCCGCCGAAACCCCTTTGACCGCAAACGCTTTGGCTGAGGTGTTCGCCGACGCCGGGCTGCCCGAGGGCGTGTTGTCGGTGGTGCCCGGCGGCATCGAGACCGGACAGGCCCTGACCTCCAACGCCGGCGTCGACCTGTTTACCTTCACCGGCAGCTCAACGGTCGGCAAGGAAATCGGCAGGCGCGCCGCGGACATGCTCAAGCCGTGCACGTTGGAGTTGGGCGGGAAGTCGGCGGCGATCGTGCTCGAGGATGTCGATCTGGCTTCCGCGGTCCCGATGATGGTGTTCTCCGGGATCATGAACACCGGGCAGGCCTGTGTAGGCCAGACCCGCATCCTGGCGCCGCGCTCCCGGTACGACGAAATCGTGGACGCGGTAAGCGCTTTCGTGCAGGCGCTGCCCGTCGGTCCCCCGTCAGACCCGACCGCGCAGATCGGATCCCTGATCTCGGAGAAGCAGCGCGCCCGGGTCGAGGGCTACATCGCCAAGGGCATCGAGGAAGGCGCCCGCCTGGTGTGCGGTGGTAGCCGCCCGGAAGGGCTGGACAACGGGTTCTTCGTGCAGCCCACGGTTTTCGCCGACGTCGACAACAAGATGACGATCGCGCAGGAGGAGATCTTCGGCCCGGTGCTCGCGATCATCCCCTACGACACCGAAGAGGACGCGATCAAGATCGCTAACGACTCGGTGTACGGGTTGGCGGGCAGCGTGTGGACGAGCAACATCCCGCGCGGCATCGAGATCTCGGAGAAGATCCGCACGGGCACGTACGCGATCAACTGGTACGCCTTCGACCCCTGCTGCCCGTTCGGTGGGTACAAGAACTCCGGCATCGGCCGCGAGAACGGTCCCGAGGGCGTCGAACACTTCACCCAGCAGAAGAGCGTGCTGATGCCGATGGGCTACACGGTCGAGAGCTGACCGCGCCGCTGTGTGGGCGCTTTGGGGCCGCGGTGTGGCCGCGGGTAACCCGGCGCCCGACGCGCGGCGCGAGTGTGAATTCTGCGACGCGACGCGCCGATTGAGCATCGTCAGATTCACGACCGGCGCCGAGTGGCGCTCCTTTGAGCCTAGAAGCCAGTAGATCGTGGGGAAACACAGCATGTAGGCGCCGAACAGCGCTGTGCTGCCGTTCCGCCGACCCTGGTCTGCGCGGGCAAGGCCGGTGCCGGCGGCAGCGGCGGTCTGGTGCTGGGCCAGGACGGGAAGGCCGGGCTGCCCTAGTCAGCCGGCCGTTTTCGCCCGACGACTGTGAATTTTGCGACGCGACGCGCCGATTGAGCGTCGTACGGTTCTCACTCGGCGGTTCGGCCCAACTATCGGCCCTGGAACCGGGCCTGGCGGCGCTCGATGAACGACTGCACGCCCTCGGCCGCATCCTCGCTGGCGAACAACGCCGCAACGTCGGGCCGCAGTCGCTCGATCGCGGCGGCCTCGCCCTGCCTGCGGGCGGTATGCGCGGAGGCCAGCGTTGCCTGCACTCCTAGTGGCGCGGCGCGCTCGGCAATGGTCTGCGCGATCCCGCGCGCCCGGGCCAGCGCCGCGGCGGCATCATCGGCAACCTCCTGGACCAACCCGATACGGTGTGCCTCCGCAGCGTCGAACTCGTCGCCGGTGAGCAGCCAGCGCATGGCGTTGCCCCAGCCAGCCTCCCGGGGCAGCCGGATGGTCGCGCCGCCGAATGGGTAGATGCCGCGCTGCACTTCCAGCTGCGTGAACCGGGTGCCGGCCGCGGCGATCCGGATGTCGGCGGCCAGCAGCAGCTCGATGCCCAGCGTCATGCACCAGCCATGCGCGACGGCGACCAGCGGTGTGGTCCAGGCGCCGTCGAGACGCCATGGGTCGCGTCCACCTTCCGGCAACGGACTTTCACCGCTGGCGATGCCGGGCCCGACGTCGACGAGGTCCAGGCCGGCGGTGAAATGGTCGCCGTGGGCGAACAGCACCCCGGCCCGTACGTCGGGGTCGGATTCCAGCAGCGCGTAGGCGCGCGACAGGTCGGCCAGCATCTCCCGGTCGAACGCGTTGCGCTTGTGGGGCCGGTTGAGGCCGATCAGCAGGACATGTCCATCCCGCTCGAGAGACACCGTGTTGGTCATAGCCCGAGTCAACCTTAGAACTATGATGTATGCAATAGTGCATAGCCGAATAATCTCGGCGTGATGCGGAGATTTAAGGAGGGTTGTCTACCATAGCCCGATATTTTATGCTAGTTAGCATATTCATGTGCCAGCCCTCGGCGCATGAGCGCAACACCCCTGCGGGAGCAGCCATGTGGATCATCGAGCTCAACATCCTCGGCCATACCTTCACCCGCGAAATGCCTGACCTGCGTCGCCGGCAGATCCGGTTCAGCCCGCGCCACCTGCACCGGCCCGCAATCCGGCACCCACACCAGCCGTCGCACGCCGCATGACGCCGAACACGACAAAGCGCGTCAGCACCCGGGACAAGATGCTGGACAGCGCCGCCCGGGTGATGCGGGAACGCGGCGCCGCCGGGTTGACCATCGACTCGGTTCTCGCACGCAGCGGCGCGCCGCGCGGTTCGGTGTACCACCACTTCCCCGAGGGTCGCAATCAGATTCTGACCGAGGCGCTCCGCTACGCCGGCGAATCCATCACCGCCACCATCGACCAGGCCGTCGACCGGGGCGCCAAGGCGTTGCTGCGCGAATTCGTCGAATTCTGGGAACACCTGCTGACCGAGTGCGATTTCACCGCCGGATGTCCGGTGGTCGCGGCCGCAATAAGTTCGGCTGACGAAGAACTCGAACTGTCCACCGAAGCCGGCCTGATCCTGGGTCGCTGGTGCACCGCATTGGGCCGGGCATTCGTCACCGACGGATTCGACGATTCCGATGCCGCGGCGCTGGCGGTAATGTCTATTTCCGCGCTGGAGGGTGCAATCGTGTTGTGCCGTTCGACCCGCAGCGTCGTGCCGCTGCGACAAGTTGGCGATCAGCTCGAATTCCTGATCAAGGCAAGGGAGTTCGTTCGTCGAGATCGAGTGGACGTAAAACGCGACAGCTAAGGGTTTTTCCGACCTACCTTTTTCTCCGAAAAACCGCTATGCGCTGCATCGATCACGTTAGGCTCACGCCTGAAGTCAAGGACGCCTGTCAGGAGGTAGTCGAATGTCGTATGTGTTCGCTTCAACAGAGTTCCTGAATGCGGCGGCAGCCGATCTGGCGAATATCGGTTCGTCGATCAGCCAGGCGAATGCGGCGGCGGTAGTGCCGACTACGGAAGTGTTGGCAGCGGGCGCCGACGAAATCTCAGCCGCAATTGCCGCCGTCTTCGGCAGCCATGCTCAGGGTTATCACGCGCTCAGCGCCCAGGCGGCGAGCTTCCATCAGCAATTCGTGCAGGCGATGGCTTCGGGGGCCACCGCCTACGCGACTGCGGAGGTGATGAATCTCGGGCCACTCCAGCCGTTGCTCAACGTCATCAACGCGCCGACCCAGGCATTGCTGGGCCGCCCGCTGATCGGCAATGGCGCCGACGGAACAGCGCTCAACCCGAACGGCGGTGCCGGCGGACTGCTCTTCGGCAACGGCGGCAATGGCTACAACGGCGGCGGTGGCCGGGGTGGGGACGCCGGGCTGGTCGGTCACGGCGGCAACGGCGGCTCCGGCAACGCCGGTGCGCCGGCCGTACCCGCCGGGACGGGCGGAGCGGGCGGCGCCGGCGGTTGGCTGTACGGCAACGGCGGCGCCGGTGGGGCGGGCGGTAGCAACAGTGGGGCTGCCGCCG
>JALHRH010000187.1 GCA_022841565.1 Mycobacterium sp.
TCTGATGGCAACAATTTTCAATAGCATCCGGGCCGGCGATTTGGCCCAGCAAGAGGATGCGACGCGCGGATGTGGCTTGCGGCATGCCTGGTCTGCTCCGGCGGCCTGGCAAGCTGCAGGACTGGCAGGCTGCAGGACTGGCGGGCTGCAGCAGCCGGCCGCCGCGATAACTCGGCTATCGTATTCCTCATCAACCCGTTTGCTGGTTACTCGGCCACCGCCGCTGAGCGGCATTTAAGCTGGTGGAGCGCTCGCGAAGAGGGGCGGGACGGGGAGGGCAAACAGGTGCGCGTGCAGCTCGCCGTGCTGGCCGGTGCGTGCATGTTGGTGGCCGGTTGCAGCGACGTCGTAAACGGCACGGCTGTCGCCGGCGATAAGGCCGGACTAGCGAATCAGACACCGATACTCGTCAGCGCGCTCGACGACCTGTTGCTTGACCCCAGCCAGATCAACAGCGCGCTCGGTGCCACATCGATGAAGGTCTGGTACGCCGCCAAGGGGATGTGGGACTGGAGCAAGAACGTGGACGACAAGAACTGTCTGGCCGTGGACGGCGCCGCGCAAGACGAGGTCTACGCGGGCACGGGATGGACGGCAATGCGCGGCCAGCGCCTGGACGACAGCATCGACGATTCCAAGGACCGTAAGCACTACGCGATCCAGGCGGTGGTGGCGTTCCCGAACGCACGGGACGCCAGCAACTTCTACAACTCCTCTGTCCAGCGCTGGAAGTCCTGCTCCAACCGCCGGTTCGACGACGTCATCCCCAACCAGCCCGCCACCCTCTGGTCGGTGGGCGACGTGACCAACGACAACGGCATGTTGACGAGCTCGCAGGTCCAGGAGGGCGGGGACGGGTGGACCTGCCAGCACGCCCTGACCGTTCGTAACAACCTTGCCATCGACATCGTCACGTGCGCCTACACCGAACTCGGGCCGTCGGCTATCGAGATCGCCAACCAGATCGCAACCAAGGTCGCCAAGCTGTAGCCGGCCCGGCCTTCTAAGCTGGCCAGGTGACCCGCATCGACCTCAACGCCGACCTCGGCGAAGGATTCGGTGTCTGGCAACTCGGTGATGACGACGCCATGCTCGGGATCGTCAGCAGCGCCAACGTGGCGTGCGGGTTCCACGCTGGCGACCCCGCTGGGCTGCTGCGGGTGTGCCGGTCGGCCGCGCAGCGCGGCGTGCGGATCGGCGCGCAGGTGAGCTATCGGGACCTGGCCGGCTTCGGCAGGCGCTTCATCGACGTCGCCGCCGAGGATCTGCTGGCCGACGTGGTCTTTCAGATCGGCGCCTTGCAGGCTATTGCACGTGCCGTGGGCTCGACGGTGGATTACGTCAAACCTCATGGGGCGCTGTATAACTCGATCTTCTTGCATCGCGAGCAGGCGGCGGCCGTCGCCGAGGCGGTAGCGGCGGTCGACGCTTCGTTACCCGTGCTGGGCATGGCGGGTTCGGCATTCTTCGACGAAGCCGACCGTTTCGGTCTGCGCACGGTAGCCGAGGTGTTCGCCGACCGCGCCTACCAACCTGACGGTCGGCTGGTCTCCCGACGGGAATCCGGCGCGGTACTGGACGATCCGGCGGTGATCGCGCGTCGGGTGGTAACCATGGTGACCGCGGGCGAGGTAACCGCGACCGACGGTACGGCACTGCGAGTCAATGCGGAATCAGTTTGCGTACACGGTGATTCGCCGGGTGCCGTAGAGATCGCGGCGGCCGTGCACGAACAGCTTCGCGCGGCTGGAGTCGAGATAGGGGCGTTTTGCTGATGCGGCTCAAACTGGGCCGTCCCGATCTTGGCCAATACGCGGGCCGCTTCAGTATCCCTATAGCAGAACGTGATTCGCCGTTATGGGTGACGTGGATGGGGGTTGCAACGGTACTTGTCGACGACGGAGCATCGGCGTTGCTGACCGATGGCTATTTCTCCCGTCCGCGCCTGGCCAGGGTAGCGGCCGGGCGGGTGGCACCGTCCCCGGCACGCGTCGACGGGTGCCTGGCCCGGGCCAAGGTATCCCGGCTTGCCGCGGTCATTCCCGTGCACACCCACATCGACCACGCCCTGGACTCCGCGCTGGTGGCAGATCGCACCGGCGCCCTACTGGTCGGCGGTGAATCTGCGGCAAATGTGGGGCGCGGATACGGGCTGTCCGCGGATCGGATCGTCGTCGCGGTCTCCGGCACGCCAATGACGTTGGGCGCCTATGACATTACTCTGATCGAGTCGAACCACTGCCCGCCCGATCGGTTCCCCGGGATGATCAGCGCTCCGGTGCGAACGCCCGTGAAGGCGTCCGCCTACCGCTGCGGCGAAGCATGGTCAACGCTGATCCACCACCGGCCGTCCGGGCGACGGCTGCTAATTCAGGGCAGCGCCGGTTACGTTCGCGGCGCCCTGGACGGCATGCGCGCCGATGCCGCCTATCTCGGCGTCGGGCAGCTTGGTCTGCAGCCGCGGTCGTATATCGCCGAATACTGGCAGCAGACGGTGCGTGCGGTGGGCGCGCGCCGAGTCGTCCCGATCCACTGGGACGATTTCTTTCGCCCATTGACAAAGCCCTTGCGGGCCTTGCCATTTGCGGCTGACGACTTGAACGTCTCGCTCCGCGTGCTGGACGAGTTGGCTGCGCGGGACGGGGTTGAGTTGCAGATGCCGACGGTCTTTCGGCGCGAAGACCCCTGGGTCTAGCCGTTGATCCTGGCCTTGGCGCTGCTGTTACCGGCGCTCGTGCTCGCGTTTGCGGTCGCGTGCCCGCGCGGGTGGCCTGCGGTGGCGGCCGTTATGACGAATGTCGTTTAGCTGATCGCTCAGTCAATGAAGGCTGAGCTGGCAGAAATGTCCTGGGATGCACGGCCGGACGAACTGCAGGTCTGTGCCAAACGCTTTCTTTGCATTTGCTATGTCGACATCAGTTCCTATGACAGTTCCGAAGAATCACGGATCCGGCGAAGCCGCTCTGGCTCGGTCCGCTCAACTTCTGCGTTGTCGCGCGATCTCGGCCAACACCACACCGGCAGCCACCGCGGCGTTCAAGGATTCGGCCTGCCCGGCCATTGGGATGGATACCACCTCGTCGCAGTTCTGCCGCACCAGGCGGGACAGTCCTTTGCCCTCCGAACCGACCACAACCACCATCGGGTCATTGCCGTCCAGGTCGTCCAGCACCGTGTCGCCACCGGCGTCCAGCCCGACGACCCGCAACCCGCGATCAGCCCAATCCTTCAGCGTTCTAGTGAGATTGGTGGCCCGCGCCACCGGGATCCGGGCCGCGGCCCCTGCGCTGGTTCGCCACGCGACGGCCGTCACCGATGCGGATCGGCGTTGCGGTATCACCACGCCGTGCCCACCCAACGCCGCCACCGATCGCACGATGGCGCCGAGATTGCGTGGGTCGGAAATGTTGTCCAATGCGACCAGCAGCGCCGGTGGAGCTTCCAACGCGCTGGCCACCAGATCGTCGGGATGAGCGTAGCTATAGGGCGGAACCTGCAGCGCGATACCTTGATGCAGGTGATTAGCGGTCATGCGGTCGAGATCGCTGCGCGGCACCTCGAGGATGGCGATCCCCTTGTCGGCGGCCCGGGCCACGGATTCGGTCACCCGTTCGTCGGCATCGACGCCAAGCGCGACGTACAGCGCGGTCGCCGGCACTCCGGCGCGTAGGCATTCCACCACCGGGTTGCGGCCGAGCACAGTCTCGGCCTCGTCGACGGGCTTGGTCGGCCGCTGTTGTGGGGACTTGCCCCGCTTGGCGGCGGGATGGTTAGGGCGCAAGTGGGCCGGCGGCGTCGGACCACGACCTTCCAGGGCGCGACGACGCTGGCCGCCCGAGCCGACGGTAGGCCCCTTCTTGCTGCCGGCCTTCCGGATCGCCCCCCGGCGCTGCGAGTTACCGGCCATCTACTTGCCGTCACCGCCGAGCGTCCATTGCGGGCCGTCAGCGGTGTCGGTGACCTCGATACCGGCCTGCTTGAGCCGGTCCCGGATCTGGTCGGCCAGTGCCCAGTTGCGCTCCTCGCGCGCCTTCTTTCGGTTCTCGAGCTCGGCTTGGACCAGCACGTCGACGGCTGCCAGCGCGGCCGATGTCTCGTCGCGGGTTTCCCAGCGCTCATCGAGCGGGTCACAACCCAGAATTCCCATCATCGCGCGAATCGCAGACGCGCTCCTCAAGGCACCCTCGCGATCGCCGGTATCGAGCGCCCGGTTGCCGTCGGCGCGCGTCTGGTGGATCTCGGCCAGCGCCGTGGGTACCGCCAGGTCATCATCGAGCGCCGCGGCGAATTTCGGTGTCCACTCGCCCGGACAGACGGCACCCACCCGGCTGCGTACCCGGTGCAGGAATTCTTCCACGCCCACATACGCTTTGACCGCGTCCTGTAGGGCGGTCTCGGTGAATTCCAGCATCGACCTGTAGTGTGCGCTGCCGAGGTAGTAACGCAGCTCGGCCGGCCGGACCCGCTGCAGCATCGCCGGGATGGCCACCACATTGCCCAGCGACTTGCTCATCTTCTCCCCGCCCATGGTCACCCAGCCGTTGTGCATCCAGAGGCGGGCGAACCCGTCCCCGGCCGCCCGGCTCTGGGCGATTTCGTTCTCGTGGTGCGGGAAGATCAAATCCATTCCGCCGCAATGGATGTCGAACTCGGGTCCCAGATAGGTGCGGGCCATCGCCGAACATTCGATGTGCCAGCCGGGACGGCCCCGCCCCCATGGCGACGGCCACGACGGTTCACCGGGCTTTTCGCCCTTCCACAGCGTGAAGTCGCGCTGGTCGTGCTTGCCGGTAGCCACACCCTCGCCCTGGTGCACATCGTCGATCCGGTGACCGGACAGCTGACCGTAGTCCGGGTAGCTGAGCACGTCGAAGTACACATCCCCGGACGCTGCATACGCGTGACCGGTTTCAATCAGCCGTTCCATTAAGTCGACCATCTGGGTGATGTGCCCGGTCGCCCTCGGCTCTGCCGACGGCGGCAACACGTCGAGCGCGTCGTAAGCGGCGGTGAACGCCCGCTCATGAGTGGCGGCCCATTCCCACCAGGGCCGCCCGGCCGCGGCGGCCTTGTTCAAAATCTTGTCGTCGATGTCGGTGACGTTCCGGATGAACGCCACGTCATACCCGCGGGCGACCAGCCAGCGGCGCAGGATATCGAACGCCACGCCGCTGCGCACATGCCCGATGTGCGGCAGCCCCTGCGGCGTGGCGCCGCACTGGTAAATGGAGACATGCCCGGCGCGCAGCGGCACGAAATCACGCACGGCTCCAGTCGCCGTGTCATGAAGCCGCAATTGGGCACGGTCGGTCACGACGTGCCAGCTTACTGCCTGCGCCTGTAGCGCCCGGGTGGCCGGTGTTTATCGCAGCGGAATGACCAGAGCCGTCGCGATGGCGGCCAGGCCTTCTCCACGCCCGGTAAGGCCGAGCCCGTCGGTAGTGGTGGCTGCCACCGATACCGGCGCATTGAGCAGGCGGGAGAGCACCGCCTGGGCCTCGTAGCGGCGCCAGCTGATCTTCGGCCGGTTGCCGATCACCTGCACCGCCGCGTTCCCGACCATAAAGCCATGGTCGGTGAGCAGTTCGACGGCGTGGCTCAGCATGTCGGCGCCGCTGACGCCTGTCCAGCGCGGGTCATCGACGCCGAACACGCCGCCGATGTCGCCCAGACCCGCAGCAGACAATACGGCGTCGCACAACGCGTGGATGGCGACGTCACCGTCGGAGTGCCCCGAACAGCCGTCCGCACTGGGGAACAGCAAACCCACCAGCCAACATGGCCGCCCGGGTTCGATCGGATGCACGTCGACGCCCATACCGACGCGTGGCATCTGCATCACTGCCGCACTATAGCCTTGGCCAGCAACAAGTCGAGCTGTGTGGTGATCTTGAACGCGAGCGGATCGCCGTCGACCACCTGGACTTGGCCGCCGATGTGCTCGACCAGGGATGCGTCGTCGGTGAAATCGGTAGCGGCGGCCTCCGCGGAGGCCTGTTCGAAGGCACGCAACAGCACCTCGGTGACGAAGCCCTGCGGTGTCTGCACGGCACGCAGGCCCGCACGTGCCGGCGTGCCCAGGACCGCTCCGTTCACGTCGACGGCCTTGACGGTGTCAGAGAGCCGCAAGCCGGGTACCACCGCACAGTGGCCTGCCCGCAACGCCGCTACGACCCGCACGATCAGCGACGGGGGCGTCAGCGCCCGGGCCGCATCGTGCACCAACACGAACTCAGGTCGCGAGCCGGTTTCAGGTCCCGAGTCCGCCAGAGCCGACAAAGCCAGCCGCACGGAATCCATCCGGCTGGCCCCGCCGGTCACGACGGTGGCGATGTGCCCCAGGGTCAGTTGTGCCTCATCGGTACGATCCCGGGGGACCGCGACGACGACGGTGTCTACGACGCCGGACGCTCGTAGACCTGCAACGGCCCACTCAACCAGCGAGCGTCCTTCGAGCTGATAAAACGCCTTGGGTACCCCGGCGGCCAACCGCAGCCCGGAACCCGCGGCCGGAACGACTGCGACTACCTTTCCGTTCAGGACGCGGCAGCCAGGACCTCGTCCAGGATGGTCTCGGCCTTGGCGTCGTCAGTGCTTTCGGCCAACGCCAGCTCGCCGACCAGGATTTGCCGGGCCTTCGCCAGCATCCGCTTCTCGCCTGCCGATAGTCCACGCTCTTGGTCGCGGCGCCAGAGGTCACGGACCACCTCGGCCACCTTGTTCACATCGCCGGAGGCGAGTTTCTCCAGGTTGGCCTTGTAACGACGGGACCAGTTGGTGGGTTCTTCGGTGTGCGGAGCGCGCAACACCTGGAAAACCTTGTCTAGGCCTTCCTGGCCCACGACATCGCGGACGCCGACGTACTCGGCGTTATCGGCGGGCACTCGAACAGTCAGGTCACCCTGCGCAACTTTCAAGACGAGATACTCTTTTGGTTCCCCTTTGATGGTCCGAGTTTCGATCGCCTCAACTAACGCAGCACCGTGGTGTGGATAGACAACGGTGTCGCCGACCTTGAAAATCATATGATTCGAGCCCCTTTCGTTAGTTCATTCTAACACGCCGGCCCACCGTGTGCGGATCAACAGTGCAGGTCAGGGGCATGCACGCGCAATTTAGGGGTTGACAGGCGGGCTTAGTCGTGCAGTGGGGTCTTGCCGAACCGGGACTTTCCCGGCGCCGGTTGCGCCTCCGGCCCCCCGGGCACGGGCCTGGAAGCGTCTCTGAGGATAGCTGTACGGCCTCCGCAGTCTGATCGGGGATCCGGCGCGAAGCGGCAGTAGGTCACCACCAGGTATACCGCTGCTACCGCGGGCGGTACCTTGCTACTACCCTGCATAGTTGAATTGCGCTCCGGGCCCAAGATACGGAGCCGACCAGGAGGCATTTCGTGAACCACTTGAACATCCGCCTGTCGTTCGGCCCGGCGAAGCTAGCAGCCTGGTTGGCCGCCGTCGCGCTGGCCGTGGTCTCGCTCAGTGGTTGTGGTACCGGTCAGATCTCCCAGACCGCCGGACAGGAGCCCGCCGTCAACGGCAACAGGCTCACGATCAACAACGTCGCGCTGCGCGACATCCGTATCCAGGCCGCGCAGACCGGCGACTTTCTGCAGCCCGGCAAATCAGTCGATCTGGTGCTGGTGGTGGTCAACAACTCACCGGACGTCAACGACCGGCTAACCGGTATCACCAGCGATATCGGCAACGTGACGGTATCCGGTGATGCCAAGCTGCCGGCCGGAAAGATGTTGATCATCGGGACGCCGGAGGGTCAGGCCGTGGCACCGGGACCTGCCGAGGGTAATGGGGCGGCCAAGGCGACGGTTAACTTAACCAAGCCGATCACCAACGGCCTGACCTACAAATTCACCTTCAAGTTTGAGAAGGCCGGTGAAGCCAGCGTGCAGGTACCGATTTCGGCTGGCTTGTCACAACCACACGAGGGTTCTAACCACTCCTGACCGCGCCGTCGCGATCCGTCCGGGGAACTCTGTCACTGCTTCCCGATACCGTCACTGAGTGGCCAACGCGCGATCGCAGTACCGCTGCTCGCAGTGCCGCCACGTCAGCGCCAAGTGGGTCGGGCGCTGCCTGGATTGCGGCAGCTGGGGAACCGTAGAAGAGGTGGCCGTGCTGGCCGCTGTGGGTAACGGCAAGCGCTCTGTGCCATCCGGCTCGGGGGCGTTGCCAATCAGTGCGGTGGAGGCCAATAAGAGCCAGCATCAATCCACCGGGGTGGACGAGCTCGACCGCGTGCTGGGCGGCGGCGTGGTTCCCGGCTCGGTGACACTGCTAGCGGGCGATCCCGGCGTGGGCAAGTCGACCCTGCTGCTCGAGGTGGCCCACTGCTGGGCGCAGCGGGGACGCCGCGCTCTGTATATCACCGGCGAGGAGTCCGCGGGCCAGGTCCGGTTGCGGGCCGACCGGATCGGCTGCTGCGGCGGTGCCTTTGACGAGGTCTACCTGGCCGCCGAATCCGACCTGCACGCGGTGTTGGAACACATCGATACCGTGCGACCGGCGCTGGTCATCATCGACTCGGTGCAGACGATGTCCACGACCGAGGCTGACGGTGTCGCCGGGGGTGTCACCCAAGTACGCGCCGTCACAGCAGCTCTGACCGCCACCGCCAAGTCCAACGGGGTTGGAATGATTCTCGTCGGGCACGTCACCAAGGACGGCGCCATCGCCGGACCACGTTCCCTTGAACACCTCGTCGATGTGGTGCTGCACTTCGAGGGCGACCGCAACGGCGCCCTCCGGATGGTCCGCGGGATAAAGAACCGGTTCGGCGCCGCTGACGAGGTCGGATGTTTCCTCTTGCACGACAACGGCATCGAAGGGGTAGCCGACCCGTCAAACCTGTTCCTGGACCAGCGGCCGAATCCGGTCCCGGGCACCGCAATCACGGTCACTCTGGATGGCAAACGGCCGCTCATCGGTGAAGTCCAGGCACTGCTCGCCACCCCGAACGGCGGCTCGCCACGGCGGGCCGTCAGCGGCATCGACCATTCTCGGGCCGCGATGATCACCGCGGTCTTGGAGAAGCATGCCCGCCTTCGTATTGCCGTCAACGACATCTACCTGTCCACCGTGGGTGGGATGCGGCTGACCGATCCTTCGTCGGATCTAGCGGTGGCCACCGCACTGGCGTCTGCCTACGCGAACCTGCCGCTACCCACCACCGCGGTGATGATCGGCGAAGTAGGACTTGCGGGCGATCTGCGCCGGGTCCACGGCATGGACCGGCGGCTGGCCGAAGCGGCCCGTCAAGGCTTCACCATCGCTCTGATCCCACCGGGTTGCAAGACGATTCCGGCGGGTTTGCGCGCCCTGAGCGCGTCCACCATCGTCGAGGCATTGCAGCACCTCATCGACATCGCCGAGCACTCCACCGCTGCCGAGGTGGAGTTGCACAGACTGGATAGCGTCGAGTAGGGGTCCCGTTGCGGGGCCCGCCATAGCAGAATGCTCGCTGTGACTCGTCCGACCCTGCGTGAGGCCGTCGCCCGACTGGCACCGGGCACCGGGCTGCGCGACGGCCTGGAACGCATCCTGCGTGGCCGCACCGGAGCTTTGATAGTGCTGGGCCACGACGAGAACGTCGAGACCATCTGCGACGGTGGCTTCTCGCTTGACGTCCGCTACGCGCCGACCCGGTTGCGCGAGCTGTCGAAGATGGACGGCGCCGTTGTGCTCTCGACCGACGGTAGCCGCATCGTCAGGGCGAACGTGCAGTTGGTTCCGGACCCGTCGATACCCACCGACGAGTCGGGCACCCGGCACCGTTCGGCCGAGCGCGCTGCGATTCAAACCGGTTACCCGGTGATTTCCGTCAGCCATTCGATGAACATCGTGACGGTCTACGTCGGCGGTGAGCGACATGTGCTGACCGACTCCGCGACCATCCTGTCGCGCGCAAATCAGGCCATTGCAACGTTGGAGCGCTACAAGATGAGGCTCGACGAGGTAAGTCGGCAACTTTCACGTGCCGAGATCGAAGACTTCGTGACGCTACGGGACGTGATGACGGTGGTGCAGCGGCTCGAATTGGTCCGGCGCATCGGTCTCGCGATCGACTACGACGCGGTCGAACTAGGCACCGACGGGCGCCAGCTGCGGCTCCAACAGGAGGAACTCCTGGGCGGCAACGACACCGCCCGGGAGTTGATCGTGCGTGACTATCACGCCAATCCCGAGCCTCCGTCCAACTCCCAGATCTCGGCCACACTGGACGAGCTGGACAGTTTGTCGGACACCGAGTTGCTCGATTTCGCTTCACTGGCGAAGGTGTTCGGATACCCGACGACGGCCGAGGCACAGGATTCAGCGCTGAGCCCGCGCGGCTACCGCGCGATGGCCGGAATCCCCCGGTTGCAGTTCGCGCACGTTGACCTGCTGGTCCGCGCATTTGGGACGCTGCAGGGACTACTGGCGGCCAGCGCCAGCGACCTGCAATCCGTCGACGGCATCGGCGCGATGTGGGCCCGCCACGTGCGGGAGGGCCTATCTCAATTGGCGGAGTCGACCCTGGCTGATCACTAACAACGATGGCTGATCACTAACAGCGATGGCTGATCACTAACAACGATGGCTGATCACTAACCACCCTGCGCAGGCGGCGCCTCCGGCGGTGGCGCTAACGCCGGTCCCGGGGCAGGCGCCGGACCCGGCGGCTGCGGCGGCTGATTGAGCACGAACGGAAGCGGTTGCGAGCGCAAGTTCCCCAACTGGACGACCAGATTGTAGGTACCCGGCCCGATCGCCGGCCGCGGCAGCGGGCAGTGCGGCGCCGAACCCATCCCCGTCCAGGTCACGGCGGTGGTGACCTGCTCGCCGGGGGTGAAAGTCTTGACCAGCGTCTCGTTCGATGGGGCACAGTCCAAGTTGGACCACAGCCGCTTGTTGTCCAGGGAGTACACGTACGCCGCCAGCACCGCGGCACCGACGTCGCGCTTGCACGACACCAGGCCGATGTTGGTGACCACCATCGTGAATTTCGGCTGGTCACCGATGTAGTACTGGGGTGAGTTGGTCAGCCCCTTGACGGCTAACGTCGCGTCGGGGCAGTCGTCGCCGTCCTTGAGCACCGGCGGCGGCTGCACCGCGGCCGTCGGTGTGGCGGATTCCGGATTCACCACGCCGGGAGGCGCTCCCAGGACGGGCGCCTCGGTTTGCCCGGCCGGCGGCTGCCCGGGAGCCTGCGGTGCGTTAGACCCCGGATGACCCTGGACGGAGGCAGGCTTGTCGACAGGTTTGGCCCCGGCATTGCTGCTGACGAATGCGATGACTGTGGCGACAGCAACCCCGATCACCACCACCGCGATTCCCAGGGCTAGTCCCCTTCGCCGCCAGTAGATCTCTGTAGGTAGCGGGCCACGCGGTTCCAGATCCAACAC
>JALHRH010000188.1 GCA_022841565.1 Mycobacterium sp.
CGCTGCGGCCACAGCGTCGGGTCGCGCGGGTCGGGCCGGGCTCCGGCGGGGGTCGCGGCGCCCGTGTCGGCCGCCGGCTGAGCGGCTTGCAGCGCACCTCGCCGCGGCGTCCTGGTGGTGGCAGGACCTGTCCGGCCGGCTCCCCCCGATTTCTTGGCTTGGCTGCGCACCCGGTCGACGACCTGCGCGACGTCGTCCCACCCGACCCATCCGGCCAGCTGGCGGGCATACTCGTCGCGCAGCGTGGAGTCCTTGATCTGGCTGACCATCGGCACACACCGACGCAGGGCGGTCACCCGGCCCTCGGCGCTGTCTAGGTCCAATTCGCCGAGCGCGGTGCGAATCGCGAACTCGAACAACGGGGTTCGCCGGGCTACCAGGTCCCGGAGGGCACCGTCGCCCGATTTCAGCCGCAGGTCGCACGGGTCCATGCCGTCGGGCGCCACGGCCACGAACGATTGGCCAGCCAGGTTCTGCTCACCATCGAACGCTTTGAGCGCGGCGGCCTTGCCGGCTTCGTCGCCGTCGAAAACGTAGATCAACTCACCGCGAAAGAAACTGTCGTCCATCATCAACCGGCGCAGCATGGCCAGATGGTCCTCGCCGAACGCGGTACCACAGGACGCCACCGCGGTGGTGACCCCGGCCAGATGCATCGCCATCACGTCGGTGTACCCCTCGACGACCACCGCCTGATGCCCCTTGGCGATGTCGCGTTTCGCCAGGTCGATCCCGAACATCACCTGCGACTTCTTGTACAGCAGCGTCTCGGGGGTGTTGACGTACTTGGCTTCCATCTGGTCGTCGTCGAACAATCGGCGGGCCCCGAACCCGATCACCTCACCCGACGCGGTGCGGATGGGCCACAGCAGGCGCCGATGAAAACGGTCCATCGGGCCCCGGCGCCCCTGCCGGGAAAGTCCGGCGGCTTCCAGCTCTTTGAACTCAAAACCCTTGCGCTGCAAGTGCTTCGTCAACGTTTCCCAGCCCGACGGGGCGAACCCACAGCCGAACCGACGGGCGGCCTCCGCGTCAAAACTGCGTTCGGACAGATACTTTCGGGCCGGCGCCGCCTCATCGGACTGCAGTGCCTGCGCGTAGAACTCGGCGGCGGCCGCGTTGGCCGCGATCAGTCTGCTGCGGCTGCCACGATCGCGCTGCACACTCGTGGCCGAGCCGGTGTAGCTAATGGTGTAGCCGACCCGATCGGCCAGCAACTCAACGGCTTCAACGAAGCTGACGTGTTCGATCTGCTGGATGAACGCGAAGACGTCGCCGCCCGCCCCGCAGCCGAAGCAGTGGAACTGATGGTTCAGGGGCCGCACGTGGAACGACGGCGACTTCTCGTTGTGGAAGGGGCACAGCCCCTTGAGCGAGTTCGCACCGGCGTTGCGCAGCTGGACGTAGTCGCCGACGACGTCTTCGATACGGGCCTGTTCGCGGATGGCGGCGATGTCGCGATCAGGGATCCGGCCGGCCATCGGCTTAGTCTAGGCCGTGGGGCCGCCGAGTTGGCCGGCGTCGATCCGTTCCAGCCGCCCCTCGGTGAAGGACGCGATCTGATCGACGATGACCCGCAAGCGCGCCCCGTCGTCGGCTGCCGTGGTGAAGGCGGACGCGAACACCGGATCGAGTGTCTGCGGTGCGCCGGCGAGCAGCCACTGCGCCACCCGGTGGATGCGTTCGCGCTGATGAGCCTGGGATCTCAGATGCCGAGGATCCGACATGATGAATTGCAGAGCCAAGATCTTGAGCAGCGCGACCTCGGCGCGCACCGTCTCCGGCACCTGCAGGTCGGCCTGGTAGCGCACCAGGGGCCCCGAACCGGACGCGGCGCGGGTGGTGGCGATCGCGGCGGTAGCGAACCGGCCGACCAGCTCACTGGTCAACCGCTTGAGTGCCACGGCGGCCGCCAAGGTGGCGTCGTATTTGCCGACCGAGGCAACCACCGGCAGCCCCGAGAGCCGCTGCGCGGCCTGGATCAACTCGTCGGCTCTGATTCGGGGAAACTCGCTCTCTCCCAGCTTGGCCAGGGCTGCCGCCTCGTTCTCGTCGGCAAGTACGCGCAGGTCGATGCGTTCGGAGACGACACCGTCTTCGACGTCGTGCACGGAATAGGCGACGTCGTCGGCCCAGTCCATCACCTGGGCTTCCAGGCAGGTCCGCCCCGCCGGGGCGCCCTGGCGGACCCAGGCGGCCGCGGCGCGGTCGTCCTCGTAGAACCCGAACTTGCGCGCGTCTTCGGTCCGCGGCCACGGATACTTCGTGACCGCGTCCAGGGCGGCGCGCGTCAGGTTCAAGCCGGCGCTGCGTCCTTGTGCGTCAAGCACTTTGGGCTCGAGGCTGGTGAGGATGCGGAAGTTCTGCGCATTGCCCTCGAAACCACCGTAGGCGGCGGCGACCTCGTTGAGCGCCCGCTCGCCGTTGTGCCCGTAGGGCGGGTGGCCGATGTCGTGGGCCAGGCCGGCCAGCTCGACGAGGTCCAGATCGCAACCCAACGGGATCGCCATGCCCCGCCCAATCTGGGCCACCTCCAGCGAGTGGGTCAACCGAGTGCGCGGGGTGTCGCCTTCGCGGGGCCCGACGACCTGCGTCTTGTCGGCCAGTCGGCGCAGCGCGGCACTATGCAGCACCCGCGCCCGGTCGCGTGCAAAATCGCTGCGATGCTGGCCTTCCGTACCCGGCAGACCCGCGGTTTTCGGCGCTTCGAGTACCCGCCGGGCGCGGTCGAAGTCGTCGTAGGGGTCGTGCTGATCGGTGCTCACCGACGAACAGTCTGCCAGGGCGAACCTGGCGAGTGTGTCGAGAGCTTCCGACCGGCCGGCGGCGATTGAATCCGTTAGCAATGGGTATCAGACACGGATCACCGGGTCGGATACATGGGTTGCAGACGGCCGGTGAACGGGCTGCGTTTCGTCCCGCGTCTCAGGTCGGTTGGCACGAGGCACCCACGGCGAGCCCGCTAGCGAATGTTCCAGCCGAAACCAGGAGTCACGATGTACGAGAACAAGAGACGTTGGATGCGTCGACTGACAACCGCTGCGGTCGCGGCCGCGGCAGTGCCCGGGCTGCTTGGCGTCACAGGCGCTGAACCGAGCGCGCGGGCCGCTGCGCCAGAATTCCTCCAAGTTCCTTCTGCGGCGATGGGCCGCAACATCACCGTGGAGTTCCAGCAGGGCGGGGCGCCGGCGGTCTACCTGCTCGACGGCCTACGCGCCCGCGATGACCGCAACGGCTGGGACATCGAAACAAGCGCATTCGACGAGTACCAAGGGTCGGGCATGTCGGTGGTCATGCCGGTCGGCGGGCGCTCCAGCTTCTACGCCGACTGGTACGGGTCGGCCAATGGCGCCACCTACAAGTGGGAGACTTTTCTAACCAGTGAGCTGCCGGGCTACCTGGCCGGCAAGGGCGTGCGGTCGACTCGCAACGCCGTGGTGGGCGTGTCGATGTCCGGGTCGTCGGCGCTGATCCTGGCGGCATACCATCCGGGCCAGTTCGCCTACGCCAGCGCGCTGTCGGCCTACCTGACCCCCTCCAGCGGCAACGGGCCCACCCTGATCAGGTTCGCGATGAACGACGAAGGCGGCTACAACCCCGAGGACATGTGGGGACCATCCGGCGGGCCGGGCTGGCAGCGCCACGATCCCAGCGTCCAGGCCGGCAGGCTGGCCGGAAACAACACCCGCCTGTGGGTGTACAGCGGCAACGGCACCCCGTCGGAGTTGGGCGGCAGCAGCTTGCCGGGCCAGATCATCGAGCAGGTGGTACTGCAGAGCAACGTCGACTTCAAGAATGCCTACAACGCCGCCGGTGGCCGCAACGCCACCTTCAACATCGACGGCAGCGGTCAGCACGGCTGGGGCTACTGGAATGCACAGTTAGTAGCGATGAAGGGGGACATGCAGCGCACTCTGGGCGCTAGCGGCGGCGGGCCAGCCTGACACAATCCGTCAGCTACGTACGCGGCACCGCAGTCCCTATACCGATGGCCGCAGACGCTTAATTAGCGGTATGCGCATTGTTCGCCTGATCGGCGTGTTCCTGACCATGGTGACGCTAGGGCTCAGCGGGGGGCTGCTTTGGGCTCCCCCCGTCGGTGCGCAGCCGCCGTTTCGATTGGCAAATTACCTCACCGACAACGCGGGTGTGCTCAACGATTCGGATCGCGCCGCCGTCACCGCCGCGGTTGACCGGCTTTATGTCGACCGGCACATTCGCCTATGGGTGGTCTACGTCGACAACTTCTCCGGACAAAGCGCCGAGAATTGGGGCCAGCGCACCTTCCGGACTAGCGAGCTGGGCAACTACGACGCGCTATTGGCGGTATCCACCACCGGCCGGGCGTATTCCTTTCTGGTGCCCAACGGGATGCAGGGCGTCAGCCCGAGTCAGGTCGACAACCTCCGGCATAACCAAATCGAACCGGCGTTACGCAACGCGCAGTGGAGCGCCGCAGCGATCGCCGCGGCCGACGGACTCAATGTGTCGCCCAGTTCGTCGGGGCGTTACGTGCTGCTGATCGCGCTCGGCGTCATCGTCCTTGCAATGGTGATACTGCTTGTCGTAATGCGACGTCGCTCACGACGACGTCGCGCCGACGCGGTGGCCGCCGCCCGCCGGGTTGATCCCACTGACGCGACGGCACTGGCGGCCGTGCCGCTGGACATTCTCGACGATTTGTCCCGGACGAAGGTGGTGGAGGTCGACAACGCGGTGCGCACCAGCTCCAATGAACTGGCGCTGGCGATCGACGAGTTCGGCGAGGAGCGGACCGCGGCCTTCACCCAGGCGGTAAACAAAGCTAAATCCGCTCTGGCCCAAGCCTTCACGGTGCGCCAACAACTCGACGACAGCACGCCCGAGACGCCGGCACTGCGCCGTGAGCTGCTTACCAGGGTCGTCGTGTCGGCAGCCAACGCCGACCGCGAACTGGAGTCACAGACCGAGGCGTTCGAGCAGCTGCGCGGTTTGGTGATCAATGCACCGTCCCGGCTTGATGCGCTGACCCAGCAGTACGTCGAACTCACCGCCCGGATGGATCCGGCGGAACGCCGCCTCGCCGAGTTACACAACGAGTTCGGTGCTAGCGCGCTGAATTCGGTCTCGGGCAACGTCGCTACCGCCAGAGAGCGGCTGGAGTTCGCTGACCGAAATATCGGTGTGGCGCGCGATCTGGCCGGTCAAGCCGTGCCCGGGCAGCAGAGCTTCCTGGTGGATGCGGTGCATGCCGCCGAATCCGCTCTCGGGCAAGCCCGCTCGCTGCTCGACGCGGTAGACAGTGCGGCCGGCGACATCCGGCATGCCGTGGCGAACCTGCCCTCGGTACTGGCCGACATTCAAACCGCCATCAAACGCGCCAACGAGCAGTTGCAGAAGACCCAGGGCAACAAGTCGGCGCATACCGGCGACCTCATCGCCGCGCGTGATGCGGCGGCGCGGGCGCTGGACAGCTCCCGCGGCGCTCGGGGCGCCGCCGACCCACTGGGGCTATTCGCCCGGCTGACCAAGGCCGACGCGCACCTCAACCAGATGCTGACCACGGTGGCGCAGGAGCAGGCTAACGCCGAACGGCTCGAGCGTTCGCTCGAGCAGGCGCTGTTCACCGCCCAGGCTCGAGTGCACGCGGTGTCCGAGTACATCGACACCCGCCGCGGCAGCATCGGCCCGGAGGCGCGGACGCGGCTGGCTGAGGCCAAACGCCAGCTGGAGGCCGCCCAAGCCCGCAAGTCGTCCAACCTGCCCGAAGCCATCGCGTATGCCAACGGGGCTTCGGCGCTGGCCGCACAAGCCCAGTCGCTGGCCAATGGCGACGTGCAGGCGGCACAGCGCGCCTACGCCCGTCGCGGCGACGGTGACACCGGCGCGATGCTGGGCGGCATCATCATCGGGAACATACTCAGCGGAGGGCTGCGGGGTGGGTTCGGGGGCTGGAGCCCGACCTCGTTCGGCGGGTCTTCCGGTCCGTCGGGCTCGTCGGGTGGCTCATCCGGCGGTGGTTTCATGGGTGGCGGTGGGCGGTTCTAGACCGCGAATGGAGCCAGAAAAAAACTGCGCACCCCCACCCGGAGGTAGGAGTGCGCAGTCTTGCTCGAGTTCAGGTGGCTCGCGACGAGCGCACCGGGTCGCTGCCCAGTGCGCCGCCGCGAACCGAGAACCTCTATCAGGCCCAGCTGGACCCAACGGCGCTGTCGGTCTGCGCCATGTTGCTGCCGGCGCTCTGGACCTTCTGGCCGTGGGCGTTGGCCTGCTCGTAGATCACCTGGAAGTTGCGGCCCAACTGGGCGATGAACTCCTGGCAAGCCACCGAACCGGCGCCGCCCCAGAAGTCACCGGCAGCCAGCACATCGCGCACGATGGACTGGTGCTCGGCCTCCAAGTTGGCGGCCTGGGCGCGGATCAGCGCGCCATGCGCGTCGACGTCACCGAACTGGTAGTTAATGGTCATTGAACTGGTCTCCTTAGTTTGTGAAAGTTTTTAAGCTGCAGCGGCTTTCGCCGCCATTGGGCTAGCTGCTGAGGATCTGCTGCGAAGCCTGCTCTTGCTGCTCGTAGTTGTTGGCGTCGCGGATCAGTCCGTCACGCACTCCGTGCAGCATGTTCACAATGTTGCGGAAGGCCTGGTTCATCTGGCCCATCGTGTCCAGCGAGGTGGCCTGAGCCATACCGCTCCAGCCCGCGCCGGCAATGTTCTGCGAGGACGCCCACATGCGGCGGGCCTCGTCCTCAACGGTCTGGGCGTGGGTCTCAAAGCGGCCCGCCATAGCCCGCATCGCGTGCGGGTCAGTCATAAAGCGTGTTGCCATCTTGGCTTTCTCCTTTGGATTCGTGGATGTGTTGCTAGAAATTCTCAACCAGTTTGATTGATGTGATCACCGGGTCCGGACTCTCCGAAACCGCTAATCACCCGTAGACATCGACAGTCTTTCCCTTTCTCTCATCCGGCTGCCGGCGAATGCGGGACCACGCTGCTACCGCGTGGCATCTCGAAACGAGGTTCAGCGTTCTCCGCTTCCCACTGTTTCCACTCCGCCCACTCATCCCACTCGTCGTTGCCCGGTTCGATCGGTTCCGGATCGACCGCACCTGGCACTACGACGACGTCCTCGACTCCTGATTCAGACTCCTTCGCCCAATGGTCGTAGTCGTCCGGTGGGACGGCCGTACCCCAGCTGAGCGGAACCGATAGCCCGCCTAGCATGCCCGACTCACCCCGTTTTGCCGCCACAGAATCGGGCGGCAAGGGCGGACCAAGAGGCAACAGCACGCCTGTCCCCTTTCAGTGTCGATCTCACTACTTGTTGCTCCATGGTAAGTACACACCACCGAGCACCAGAATCGTAAGACAATCTCGTGACAAATGTTGGCGAAATCGGGGATTCAGTGTCGTTAGAACCCCCCAATCCGGCGCCCGCGTCGCCCTTCGAGCGGACCACCCAGGCGTCGACACCCGTCAACTTCGCATCGGCCTGCACCGAACGGGTCACCGACCGACCCGCGCGCAGCCGGAGACCCCCGGTGGCAGGGCGATTGATGCCGCGTCAATCCGCGCAGCAGCGGCCTCGGGGCTTGACACCACCCTCGCCACCGATACCTGGCGGAGCGGGAAGCGACAAGCGATGTATCTGACCGCCACCGCGCAGGAGCGCTCGATGCCGCTCAGCTGGTCCCGCGTGCGAAGCAGCGGCGGAGCTGCGCGACATTTCACCCACTGATTGTCAATTACCCGGCAAAGCGATCGTGGGCGCATAGTGGAGCCCGCCGCATATGTACCGCTGCAGTTAGCCCGGTGATCGGCATGGCACATCGCGGGCACGTACCTACAAAAACGTAGCCATAGTGCCTGGTAATGGATAATCCGGCGGGTGGGGCAGGGCTCCGATGAAATTCAGCAGGGTCCGCTGGGCAAGCCACGGACAGGCTGGGTTTCCTGGGTGGGCATCATTTGTGGGAACGGCACCCGGTAGGGAATGGACGTCTTCGTCGTAGTGCCCAATATTGCGTTCGGGACGCACTGCGGCAGCTTGGGCAGCGCCTTGAGCCGCGGGTGGTCCAGGTGCGGCTTAGTCGCGTTGGGCGGCTGGGCGAAGTTGAACGTCGAGGTCATATCGCCGACTGTCGCGTTCCGCCAGGCACTGATATTAGGGACCGGCACATTGAAGCGGGTGCTGATCAATTTCAACGTGGAGGTGTGGTCGAAGGTGTCGTGGTTCATCAATGGCCCGCGACTGTAGGGAGAGATGACGATGCAGGGAACGCGGAACCCCAGGCCGATCGGCCCACGGATTCCACCGGAGCCCGGAACAGCGTTGATGTCAGGCACGGTGAGATACTCCCCGGGGGTGCCCGGTGGCGGTGTCGGTGGAGCGACGTGGTCGAAGAAGCCACCGTTTTCGTCGTAGTTGACGATCAGCGCTGTCCTTTCCCAAATTGCCGGATTGGACAGCAGTATCCGCAGCGTATCGACGATGCCGACCGCGCCGATCGAGACCGGGAACGCCGGGTGTTCGGACAGCAGAAAGCCCGGCAGCACCCAGGAGACCTTGGGTAGCCGGTTGTTTCTGACGTCGGAAGCGAAGTCCAGAGGGTAGGTCGGGGCGACGCCGTAGCGCGCCAGGTTTGACCGGGGATCAGCCGCCTGCTTGAAGTCGTTGACCAGGCCGTTGTAACCGACAACCGTATTGTTTAGCGGCCCGAGCAGCTTGTTCTGATACACCTTCCAGCTGACGCCGGCGGCTTCCAGATTGTCCGGCATGATGGGCCAGCTGTAATGCTGCAGCGGCTGGATGTTCGGTTCCAGGATCACCGGCCCGCCCTGGGTACCGGCCGGGTCGATCCAGGCGCTCATCCAGTAGAGGCGGTTCGGTGTGGTGCCGCCCAGCAGCGAGCAGTGATAGTTGTCGCAAACGGTGAAGGTGTCGGCGAGCAAGTAGTGAATCGGGATGTCGGCACGCGTGTAATGCCCCATCGTCACCGGCACATTGCCCTGTACGGCGCTGACCTGGGCCTGCGCCGGCAGCCAGCCGTCCATGGCGCCGCCGTTCCACGACTGATGCTGGGATATCCAGCCGTGGTCCGGGTCGTTGACGCACTCGCCGGCGACCAGCGGCCCCCGAGTGGTGTCGAAGCGGAAGGGCATGGTGATCGCGGCAGGGTCGTTTGCCTGGGTCGCCGGATTCCAGCCCTTCTGCTGGAACACTCCGGGTAGTGCGTTGGGGTCCTGGAAGCCGGCCGTGCTGGACATCGTGCCGAAGTAGTGGTCGTATGACCGGTTCTCCTGCATCAACAACACAATGTGTTCGATGTCGGTTAGGTGACCGGCGCACGGACCCGCGCCATAAGCCTTTTCGATAATCGGCCCGGCCAGATCCATGAACGCGCCGGCAGTGGTGGCGGCCGCGGCTTTCGCCAGAAATTGCCGACGGGTCATTCCGTCGACTGGGTGCTCGGTCCCCACACGCCCTCCTCGAACGCTTCTTGCGCCGCTTCGAGCTCACGGTATAGTTGCGCGGGCGATAGCCCGCTTACGCAGACCGGCGTGTCGTGCCAATTCTGTTTGCCAGCCGAAAAATGTTTTTGGTTGCGCTGATTTGCGCCGGCATTGCACACCGGTCTGGAATGATTGCCGTGCCTCGCTGCGCTGGCCGGCCGCTTCGCGAAACGGTTGCAGTTTATTGAATCGGCATACGCGGCGGATAGGGAATGGCCGGCAGGGCGCCCGCCCGTCGTGTCTCAATACCGCATTGAACGCGCCGTGTTACCGGACGGCCGTCAACAATAGCTGGCTCGAGTCAACGTCGACACGCTCATGCCGGGGACGCAAAGCCCAGACCGAGCGGCCCGCATATCCCCGGAAACCCGGACGGCATCAATGTCCTGCATGCTGACCCCCTCGCCAGCCGTCCCGCTTGCGATGCGGGTCGTTGCAGAAGCGTGACGAGAGCGCTCTCGGTCGCACTGCATTCGCGCGGTTCGTGTCGGGGTTGGGTAGTCGCATACAGCTCGGCGAATAAAATGGCTCGAAGAAAAAACTTAGGCAATCCCGCATTCCTAACCGATCCCTCATGAAGCCAATTCGCGTCGTGGCACCGATGCCGGGGCTCACCGGGTTTTTCGAGGTCAGCGGTCTCCCCCGGAGGCTGTTCAGGTCCGGTACCTGTACCGATGTTCTTATTGCAGCGCCAGAAATGATTGGCGGACCGATATCGTGCCCTAATTGTGCCAGGGTCATCGAAAAATGGTGGTCACCCACGGGTTCCGTAGTAGCTACCGGCGTTGTAGCGTCCGTGCCATGTGGCTGACGGTGCTGGTGTTATCTATCGTGGCGACCGCAGACCCAGTCCGGATCGGCGTCAGCGTTGCGTTGTCGTCGCGGCCCCGAGCTGTCGGATCACTGGTCGCGTTCTGGGTGGGCGGTATCGCTGCCAGTGCCCTGATGGCAGCAGGGGTGTTGTTCGGTGGGCGCGACTTTGCCCTCGCGGCGATGCATCGGGTGCAACTCGCCACCGCCACCCCCACTGCCAGCCACATTCAGATCGCGATGGGCGTGGTGGCGCTGCTGATTGCCGGGGTATCCGTGGGCATCGTGCCGCGTCAATGCGCGCGGCTCGGCTTGCCCGACGACCATTCATCCGAACTGCGGCTGAAGACGTCGGCGATCATCTCGCGGATGTCCACCCGCGCCCGGGATGCGCTGCAGGCCAGGCCACTCGGAGTGTCGTTCGCTTTGGGCATGGGGCTGTTGGTGGATTTCCGGTTCTTAGCCGCGCTGACCGCCATCGTGGCATCGGGAGTCGCGATCAGAACTCAGGTCAGCGCCGCCGGCCTATACACGCTGATTGCGTTGGCTTTTGTCGAGCTTCCACTCGTCAGCCAACTGGCGGCGCCGGCAAAGACCGACCAATTGATGTTCGCGATGAACCGGTGGGCAAAGGCTCGACGGCAGCAGGTCTTCGCTTTGGCGATCGGACTGCTCGGCGTTTTTTTGGTGACTCGTGGGATCGATCACGCTTGACCGGTCAGCTATTTGCTGGGCTGCAAAGGAAAAAACTCGGGGCGACCTGGGCGACCTCGGGGCGACTTAGCCCTCATCCGTCACCCGCGCCTACGATCTCACCAGGCTTATCCAACGCCGGTGCGTGGGATCACGCTGGGCCGGTTCTGCACCACATGCGGGCTTGCGCCGCCGCGGCCCATCATCCCGCCGGGCATACCCCCTCCGGCGCCGCCACCACCCATCGGCATCGGCATCATCGGCATACCGCCACCGGCGCCCGCGGCTCCAGCCGCTTGCGCCATCTCCGCGGCGTTGACGCCTAGCCCCGACATCGCGGAGGTGGCCAT
>JALHRH010000189.1 GCA_022841565.1 Mycobacterium sp.
CGCCGGCGGGGCAGGCGGGCTTGGTGGACAGGGTGGCGCAGGCGGGCTGCTCGCCGGCACCGGTGGCGCCGGCGGTGCCGGCGGTGGTGGCGGTGCCGGCGGCACCGGTGGCCACGGCGGAGATGGCGGTGCGGGCGGCGCCTCCGGCGGTACGGGCGGCAGCACCGGTACTGGGGGCACCGGCGGCGAGGGAGGTGACGGCGGCGCTAGTGGGATGGGCGGCAGTGGCGGTTCCGGCGGTGCTAGCGGCGTTCTCACCGGCGGCGCGGGCACCAGCGGTTCCGTCGGCGCCGCTGGCTCAACGGGCGAGGACGGGTTCAGCGGCGGGAATGGATAACTGCCGTGCGTTCGCCGCGGCTAGGTTGCCCACCCCTTTGCATGAGCTGATCGCGGTGCCGGCCACTGTTTCGCCACGGATTGTTCGCAGCAGCGGCCATTGCGCGCCGTAGGCTTGCCACTGTGCAACGGTGGCGCGGCCAGGACGAGATCCCCACGGACTGGGGCAGATGTGTGCTGACCATAGGGGTCTTCGACGGCGTGCACCGCGGGCACGCCGAGCTCATCGCACATGCGGTGAAGGCGGGCCGCACCCGGGGCGTGCCGTCGGTGCTGATGACGTTCGATCCGCACCCGATGGAGGTCGTGTACCCGGGCAGTCACCCAGCGCAGCTGACCACCCTGACGCGCCGCGCCGAACTCGTCGAAGACCTGGGCATCGACGTCTTTCTGGTGATGCCGTTCACCACCGACTTCATGAAGCTGACTCCCGAGCGCTACATCCACGAGCTGCTGGTCGAGCACCTGCATGTGGTGGAGGTGGTGGTAGGCGAGAACTTCACCTTCGGCAAGAAGGCGGCCGGCAACGTCGAAACCCTACGCAAGGCCGGCGACCGGTTCGGGTTCGCGGTCGAGGCCATGTCCCTGCTGTCCGAGCACCACAGCAACGAGACCGTGACGTTCTCGTCTACTTACATCCGGTCCTGTGTGGACGCTGGCGACGTGTTGGCGGCCACCGAAGCGCTGGGCCGCCCGCACCGGGTCGAGGGAGTCGTGGTGCGAGGGTACGGACGGGGAGCTGAGCTGGGCTTTCCCACCGCGAACGTGGCGCCGCCGATGTATTCGGCCATCCCCGCCGACGGCGTTTACGCCGCCTGGTTCACCGTGCTCGGGCACGGGCCGGTAACCGGAACCGTCATTCCGGGCGAGCGCTACCAGGCTGCGGTGTCCGTCGGCACCAACCCGACGTTCTCCGGGCGAACCCGTACCGTGGAGGCCTTTGTCCTAGACACCACCGCGGACCTGTACGGCCAGCATGTGGCGCTGGACTTCGTTGCGCGCATCCGCGGTCAGCAAAAGTATGACTCGATCGATGCGCTGATAGCGGAGATCGACAGAGACACCGAGCGCACCCGCGGCCTGCTGGGTTAGCTAGAACCCCTGCTAGACTGCCCGACGACATCGGTGCGTGCTGCGGTTCGCGGTGGCCGTGCTGTGAATTCTTTGATCGCGGACCTATTGATGGAGATATTTCGTGGCGCTTACTGCCGAGCAGAAAAAAGAGATTCTGAAGTCTTACGGTCTGCACGAGACCGACACCGGATCGCCCGAGGCGCAGATCGCGATGCTGACCAAGCGCATCGCGGACCTCACCGAGCACCTCAAGGTTCACAAGCACGATCACCACTCGCGCCGCGGCTTGTTGCTGCTGGTGGGGCGCCGCAAGCGGCTGGTCAAGTACCTGACCCAGGTCGATGTGGAGCGGTACCGTTCGCTGATCGAGCGGCTGGGTCTGCGCCGCTGACCCGTGCTGCGTCAGGCGCCGTGGCGGCCGCCATCCTGGCTGGCGTCATCGGCGCATCGACCGGGTGTTCGGCGGGAAAAAGCGGCTCCGACCCCACCGAATTCGCAGTGGGGGACTGTCTCAAGCTCAGTGGCACGGCCACCCGGCCGGAGGCCGCCAAGGCACCGTGCGGCAGCCCCGCGTCCAACTTTAAGGTCGTCGCATCGGTCGCCGAGCGAGCCCAATGCCCCGGCGACGTCGATTCGTCGTATTCGACCCACAACTCGATCAGCGGCACGAACAACACCGTCTGCCTGGACATCGACTGGGTGATTGGTGGCTGCATGAGTGTTGATCCGCACCACGTCGCCGATCCGTTCCGCGTCGACTGCAACGACACCTCGGTGCCGAACCGTCAGCGGGCCACCCAGATTCTTACCGACCTGGACCCACCGGTGTCGGTGGACCAGTGCGCCAGCGGCCAGGGTTACGCGTACTCGCAGCGGCGGTTCGCCGTGTGCGTTGAGGACATCAGCAGCGCTCACCGGAACTGAAGGTCGGAGGGCCGTCCCATGGGCTCTGCTGATCGCAGGGAGTTAGCCGGTGTAGAGTAGGGACGTTCTGGGCCGGTTCGGCCCGAGCAATGTGGTGCGGTTCACGCAGATCCGGGTGCGCCGTTCCAGCGAGTCAAAAGCGTGTCACGGGAAGCAGCTCTGTATCGGGCGGTCTTCGGTAGTGGCTGCCGGGCTTCCCGCTTTCTGGGGTAGGTCGGCAGCTTCGATCGATGGCCGTAGCCGTATTCAGGCACTGCTCTCTGGTTTGCTCCTACGGAGCCGAGCCTGTTCGGGGTGCGCATGGACCGCGAAACAGATGAATAACCAGAGAGGCCGCACTGACGTTATGCCTGCGACTGAAATCGAAGAAGGCGTCTTCGAGTCCACCGCCACCATCGACAACGGGAGCTTCGGTACCCGCACGGTCCGCTTCGAGACGGGACGCCTGGCCTTGCAGGCCGCCGGCTCGGTGGTCGCGTACCTAGACGAAGAAAACATGCTGCTGTCGGCGACCACCGCTAGCAAGAACCCCAAAGAACATTTCGACTTCTTCCCGCTGACGGTTGATGTCGAGGAGCGTATGTACGCGGCCGGCCGCATCCCCGGCTCGTTCTTTCGCCGGGAGGGCCGCCCCTCCACCGATGCGATTTTGACCTGCCGCCTCATCGACCGGCCGCTGCGCCCGTCCTTCGTCGAGGGCTTGCGAAACGAGATCCAGGTCGTGGTCACGATCTTGAGCCTGGACCCGAACGACATGTACGACGTACTGGCGATCAACGCGGCGTCGGCCTCCACCCAGCTGGGCGGCCTGCCGTTCTCCGGACCGGTTGGTGGTGTGCGGGTGGCGCTCATCGAAGGCACGTGGGTCGCCTTCCCCACCGTCGAGCAGCTCGAGCGGGCGGTCTTCGATATGGTGGTTGCCGGCCGGTTGGTCGACGACACCGACGCAGACGGCAAGCCGGACCAAAAAGAAATAGCGATCATGATGGTCGAGGCGGAGGCTACCGAGAACGTCATCGAGCTGGTCGAAGGCGGTGCCCAGGCGCCGACCGAAACCGTGGTTGCCGAAGGGCTCGAGGCCGCCAAGCCGTTCATCGCCGCCCTGTGCATCGCACAGCAGGAGCTGGCGGACGCCACTGGAAAATCGGGCAAGGCCGCCAAAGAGTACCCGACCTTCCCCGATTACGAGGAAGACGTCTACTACTCGGTGTCCTCGGTGGCTACCGACGAATTGACGGCAGCGCTATCCATTGGCGGCAAGGCCGAGCGCGACCAGCGCACCGACGAGCTCAAGGCCCAGGTGCTCGAGCGGCTGGCCGGCACCTACGAGGGCCGGGAGAAGGAGATCGCCGCTGCGTTCCGTGCGCTGACCAAGAAGCTGGTCCGCCAGCGCATCCTCACCGACCACTTCCGCATCGACGGCCGCGGCATCACCGACATCCGCGCCTTGTCGGCCGAGGTCGCGGTGGTTCCGCGGGCGCACGGCAGCGCGCTGTTCGAGCGGGGCGAGACCCAGATCCTCGGGGTGACCACGCTAGACATGGTCAAAATGGCCCAGCAGATCGACTCGCTGGGACCCGAGACGTCCAAGCGCTACATGCATCACTACAACTTCCCGCCGTTCTCCACCGGCGAGACCGGCCGCGTCGGCTCGCCCAAGCGGCGTGAGATCGGGCACGGCGCGCTGGCCGAGCGGGCCCTGATCCCGGTGCTGCCCAGCGTTGAGGAGTTCCCCTACGCCATCCGCCAGGTTTCCGAAGCCCTCGGGTCCAACGGTTCGACATCGATGGGATCGGTCTGTGCGTCCACCCTGGCACTGTTGAACGCCGGTGTGCCGCTCAAGGCGCCGGTAGCCGGCATCGCGATGGGGCTGGTGTCCGACGACGTAGAAGTTGACGGCAAGACCGAGCGTCGGTTTGTCACCCTCACCGACATCCTGGGAGCCGAGGACGCGTTCGGCGACATGGACTTCAAGTGCGCCGGCACCAAGGACTTCGTCACCGCCCTGCAGCTGGACACCAAACTCGACGGGATTCCGTCAAAGGTCCTGGCCGGCGCTCTCGCACAGGCCAAGGACGCCCGGCTTACCATCCTCGAAGTCATGGCGGAGGCCATCGACACTCCCGACGAGATGAGCCCCTACGCCCCCCGGGTCACCACCATCAAGGTCCCGGTGGACAAGATCGGTGAGGTCATCGGACCCAAGGGCAAGATCATCAACGCGATCACCGAGGAAACCGGCGCGCAGATCTCCATCGAGGACGACGGCACCGTGTTCGTCGGGGCTACCGATGGTCCGTCGGCGCAGGCCGCCATCGACCGGATCAACGCCATCGCCAACCCGCAGCTGCCGACGGCGGGCGAGCGGTTCCTCGGAACCGTGGTCAAGACAACCGATTTCGGTGCATTCGTCTCGCTACTGCCCGGACGTGACGGTCTGGTTCACATCTCCAAGCTCGGCAAGGGCAAGCGCATCGCGAAGGTCGAGGACGTGGTCAACGTCGGCGACAAGCTGCGGGTGGAGATCGCCGACATCGACAAGCGGGGCAAGATCTCGTTGGTCCTGGTGGACGACGACACCGTTGCAGCTCCCGAGACCTCAGGGGCAGCGCCCGCCGATGCCGCGACGGTCAGCAGCTGACACCAGGGCCGGCCCGCATCTGAACGCAGGGGGAGTGCGTCGCACCACGTTGCCGGGCGGTCTGCGGGTCGTTACTGAATATTTGCCGGCGGTGCGCTCGGCGTCGGTCGGTGTCTGGGTGGGAGTGGGATCTCGCGACGAGGGCACGACGGTGGCCGGAGCCGCGCACTTCCTCGAGCATCTGCTGTTCAAGTCGACCCCGACCCGAACGGCGGTAGACATCGCGCAGTCGATGGACGCCGTCGGCGGCGAGCTCAATGCCTTCACGGCCAAGGAACACACCTGCTACTACGCGCACGTGCTGGACACCGACCTGGCGCTGGCCATCGATCTGGTAGCCGACGTGGTGCTCAACGGCCGGTGCGCAGGTGAAGATGTCGAACTGGAACGCGACGTGGTCCTCGAGGAGATCGCGATGCGTGACGACGACCCCGAAGACGCACTGGCCGACATGTTCATGACGGCGTTGTTCGGTGACCACCCGGTGGGCCGCCCGGTGATCGGCAGCGTGCGGTCGGTGTCGGCCATGTCGCGATCGCAATTGCACTCGTTTCACCTGCGCCGGTACACCCCCGAGCGGATGGTGGTGGCAGTGGCCGGTAACGTCGATCACGACGAGGTCGTCGCGTTGGTGCGCGAGCACTTCGCGGCCCGGCTGGTGCGGGGACGTCGACCCGCGGCCCCGCGCAAGGGGGCGGGCCGGGTGAGCGGCGACCCCACTCTGGTGATGGGCAGTCGCGACGCCGAGCAGACCCATGTGTCGCTAGGCGTCCGAACACCAGGGCGCGGCTGGCAACACCGCTGGGCGCTGTCGGTGTTGCACACCGCATTGGGTGGCGGCCTGTCGTCCCGGTTATTCCAGGAAATTCGCGAGGCGCGCGGGCTGGCCTACTCGGTCTACTCGTCGCTGGACATCTTCGCCGACAGCGGCGCGCTGTCGGTGTACGCCGCCTGCCTGCCCGAACGATTCGCCGACGTCATGAAGATCACCACCGCGGTACTGGAATCGGTTGCCCGGGACGGCATCACCGAGGACGAATGTCGCATCGCCAAAGGTTCGCTCCGCGGCGGCCTGGTGCTGGGCCTGGAGGATTCCGGCTCCCGGATGAGCCGGATCGGCCGTAGCGAACTGAACTACGGCGCCCATCGCAGCATCGAGCACACGTTGCGGAAGATCGAGCAGGTCACCGTTGATGAGGTCAATGCGGTGGCCCGGCGCCTGCTGAACAAGCGCTACGGAGCTGCCGTTATCGGTCCCTATAGCGCGAAACGATCGCTGCCCCAACAACTTCGAGCGATGGTAAGTTAATCCGATGGTGTTGGGTTTCTGGGACATTGCTGCGCCCATTGTGGGTGCGCCGATGGCTGGTGGCCCGGGAACCCCGGCGCTGGCCGCGGCGGTGTCGAACGCCGGTGGGCTCGGGGTCGTCGCGGGTGGTTACCTGACCGCCGAGCAGTTCGCCGAGGACATCGCGACCGCGCGGAAGGCCACCACGGGTCCGCTCGGGGCCAACCTGTTCGTGCCGCAACCCAGCGTCGCTGACTGGGTGCAACTGGAGTACTACGCGGAGGACCTCGAAGAGGTTGCCGATCACTACCGCGTGGAAGTGGGCCACCCGGTGCACGGCGACGACGACGACTGGAAACGCAAGCTCGAAGTGGTGGCCGATGTCCGCCCGGAGATGGTGTCGTTCACCTTCGGCGCCCCGCCCCCGGATGTCATCCGACGCCTGAGTGCGCAGGGTCTGCTGGTTTCAGTGACGGTGACGTCGGCATACGAGGCCGGGGTTGCGATCGCGGCGGGCGCGGACAACCTGGTGGTCCAGGGGCCCGCGGCCGGCGGACACCGCGGCACCTTCGCCCCGGACATGGAGCCCGGGGCCGAGTCGCTGCACCAGTTGCTGGACCGCATCGGCAGCACGCACGACGTGCCGCTGATTGCAGCTGGTGGCCTAGGCACGGTTGAACAGGTCGCCGCGGTGCTACGCAGAGGAGCGGTGGCCGCCCAGATCGGCACCGCGCTGCTGCTGGCCGACGAGGCCGGCACCCACCCGGCCTACCGAGTCGCGCTAAAGAACCCGCAGTTCGACTCGACCGTGGTGACCCGGGCGTTCTCCGGCCGCTACGCGCGCGGCTTGGCCAACAACTTCACTCGTCTGCTCGATCACGTTGCGCCGCTGGGTTATCCCGAGGTCAACCAGATGACCAAGCCGATCCGAGCGGCCGCGATCCAGATGGAGGATCCGCACGGCACGAACCTGTGGGCGGGCGAGGCATACCGGGATGCCCGCACTGGGCCGGCCGCCGACATCGTCACCGCCTTGGCCCCCTACATTCGTTAACCGGCCAGAACGTCGGCCGGATCGGTGAGCGGCAGCCCGAGGTCTTCGGCCACATGGTCGGCCAGCAACGCTCCGGCGTGTGTCGAAAGGCCTTTGGCCAGAGCGGGATCCGACCGGCAGGCTATTCGCCAGCCCTGATCGGCCAGCTTCAGCACATAGGGCATGGTGGCGATGGTCAGCGCGTACGTCGACGTCTTGGGTACTGCGCTGGGCATGTTGGCCACGCAGTAGAACAACGTGTCATGCACCGTGAACGTGGGTTCGTCGTGTGTGGTCGGCCGGGAGTCCTCGAAGCAGCCACCCTGGTCGATGGAGATATCCACCAGTACCGCTCCTGGTTTCATCTGTGCCACCAGGGAATTAGGGATCAAGCTGGGCGCCTTCGCACCCGGGAGCAATACCGCACCGACCACCAGATCGGCCCGGGTGACAGCGCCCTGAAGTTCGTAGGCCGACGAATAACGGGTGCCGATACGGCCGGCGAATTCCGCGTCGAGCAACCGGAGTTTGTGGAGATTGACATCGAGAACCATGACCGATGCCCCCATGCCGCTGGCGACTCGGACAGCGTTGTAGCCGGCGGTGCCGCCACCGATCACCACGACGTCGGCCGGTTTGACCCCGGGCACTCCACCCATCAGCGCACCGCGACCGCCCTGTGTCCGCATCAGGTGGTATGCCCCGACCTGAGCGGCGAGGCGCCCGGCCACCTCGCTCATCGGAGCCAGTAACGGAAGTGTCCCGTCAGGGGTCTGCACCGTCTCGTAGGCGATCGATGTGATTCCGGAAGCCAGCAGCGCATCGGTGCAGGATCGCGAGGCGGCTAGGTGCAGGAAGGTGAACAGGATCTGCCCAGAGCGCAAGTAGTCGTATTCGGAGGGCATCGGTTCCTTGACCTTCAGCACCAACTCGGCATCGGCCCACACCTGCGCCGCGTGGTCAGCGATTATGGCACCGGCCGCCTTGAACTCCGTATCGGTGATCGCTGACCCTTGCCCGGCGCCGGCCTGCACCAGTACCTCGTGACCGTGCCGGGTCAGTTCCGCGACTCCGGCCGGGGTGATGGCGACCCGGAATTCGTTGTTCTTCGTCTCGGTCGGGATACCGATGCGCATGCTCTACAGTCTGCCCCGGTGGTAGCCCGAAGTCTCATCGAGCAGATCCGCGGCAAGCGATCGGTGTCGACGGCTATTTCCATGCCGGCGCAGACGATTTCATTCTGCACGTCGCGGCGCGCGACGCCGGAGGTCTGCGCTCGTTCGTGGTGGGGAATCTGTCCGTTGACGGCGGCGTGGCGGGGACGCAAACGTTGGTGCTCTCATGATCATTCGCGTGGGGCGGCACCGTTCTAGCGACTGCGGGCCTGACTATGATCAGCCCATGAGTGAGCCCGCGAAGCCTTCTGCGACAGCGACCGTGCAGATCGACGCTAGTCCCGATGAGATCTACCAGCTGATCACCGACCTGCCGACCTTGGCCGCGCTGGCCGAGGAGGCGGTGGCGATGAAGGTCCGCAAGGGCGATGCGGTCACCAGGGGAGCGGTGTTCGTCGGCCACAACGAGAACGGCAACAAACGCTGGAAGACGAAATGCACGGTCACCGACGCCGAACCCGGTCGCGCCTTTGCGTTCGAGGTGCGGTCTGCGTTCCTGCCGATCGCGCGCTGGCAGTACGACATCGTCGGGGGCGACGGCGGCTGCCGTGTCACCGAAAGCACCTGGGATCGGCGGCCCGGTTGGCTCAAGAAACTCGCACCACAGATCACCGGCGTTGCCGATCGGGACTCTCACAACCTCAAGAACATTGAAATGACGCTGCAGCGACTCAAGCAGCGGGCAGAGAAAAGGTAGTACCGCGGGTATCGCATACCCGTCGCGCTTCAGTACACTGGCCACATCTTCGGCAGCACCGAGGCAAGGGGGCCTTGATGAGCACAGTTGACGACCGGGCGGTGGGTCCGCACTCGAGACAAACGGACGCCGGCGACCACGAGCGACTTGTGCTCGAAGCGCGCGATGTCGAGTTCGACTGGGCCAATCTGCCGTTTCACTATGTGCCGGGCGAGCCGATGGCAACCCATGTCCTCAACGTGTTGCACCTGCTGCTGCCCGCCGGGGAGGAGTTTTTCGTCGACGTCTTCAAGAAGACGCTGCCGCTGATCAAGGACGATCAACTGCGCCTCGACGTGCAGGGATTCATTGGGCAGGAGGCAATGCACTCCCAGGCGCACTCTGGCGTACTTGCCCACTTCGACGCCCAGGGCATCGATCTGCAGCCGTTCACCGACCAAGTGCGCTGGCTGTTCGAGAAGCTGCTCGGGGAGAAGCCGCATCGCAGCGCACGCCGTCAGCAGAGCTGGTTGTTGGAGCAGGTTGCGTTCATCTCAGCGATCGAGCACTACACCGCCGTCCTGGGTGAGTGGATCCTGGACTCTCCGGCGTTGGACGCGGTAGGCACCGATCCGGTGATGTTGGACATGCTGCGCTGGCATGGGGCCGAAGAGGTTGAGCACAAGGCCGTGGCGTTCGACACCATGAGGCACCTGCGGGCCGGATACTGGCGGCAGGTGCGGGCTCAGCTGGCCGTGACGCCGGTGCTGACATTGTTGTGGATTCGCGGGGTGCGGTTCATGTTCTCGGTGGACCCGTGCGTGCCACCGGGGACCAAGGCGCGCTGGCGCGACTTTCTGCGGGCCGCACGTCGCGGGTTAGTGCCCGGGCCGCGGCGGTTGATCGGGGTCGTCGGTTCGTACTATCGACCAGGATTTCACCCGTCGCAGTTGGGCGGGCTGGAGCGGGCCGTCGACTATCTCGCGGTGTCGCCCGCCGCTCGTGCCTCGCACTGAAACATGGCTTACGTCAACGCATTTGTCACCGCATCTGACGGCGTCGCCCTGGCGGTTCACCGCTACAACGAAATTGACCCGACGCGCCCGACCATCCTGGCCATCCACGGCTATCCGGACAACCATCACGTCTGGGACGGTGCGGCCGAATTGCTCTCGCGGCGCTATAACGTCGTCGCCTACGATGTGCGCGGTGCCGGTGAATCATGCTCTCCGGCAGACAGATCCGGGTACGGCTTGGGTCAGTTGGTAGCTGATATCGGTGCCGTGATCGACAGCTTGGGTGTTGATCAGGTGCATCTGTTGGCGCACGACTGGGGCTCGGTTCAGGCGTGGTCGGCGGTCACCGACGACACCGTCAAAGTAAAAGTCGGTTCCTTCACCTCGATTTCGGGTCCGCACGTGCGCCATATCGGTCAGTTCATGCGCTCAGCGCGCACCCCGCGCGAGATCGCTAGTGTAGTCCGACAGACGGGTTCGTCGGTGTATGTCGGATTCTTCCTGAGTCCTGGGTTGCCGGAGCTGTTCTTCCGATCCCGGCTCGGCGTGAAAGTCGTGGAAAACCTTGAACGCGTTGGCCGTTCGAGCACGCTGAGCCGCCGCATCAAAATGCCGCGCGCGATCAATGATTATGTGAACGGCTTGAACCTGTACCGCGAAAACCTGCCCGCCCCTCTGGTGTCACCGGGTGCGCAGGTACCGCAGACCACTGTCCCGGTGCAGGTGTTGATCCCCGGAAAGGACCTATTCATCACGCCGGCCCTGCAGCGGTACGTAGGTGCGATTCCGCCGACGGGAAGGGTCGTCCCGATCCACGGTGGGCACTGGGTCGTGACGTCGCGCCCAGACGTCATCGCGCGGCTGACCGGGGACTGGATTGACCGGGTCGTCGGCGGGTTGCCGGCGGGCGAGTCGGAAGTGCGGGGCGGTCCGCGTGAGGTGGTCGGCAAACTGGCGCTGGTCACCGGGGCAGGGGCGGGCATCGGCCGCGCGACGGCGGTGGAATTGGCCCGCAACGGAGCTGCCGCTGTGGTGATTGTGGACCGTGACCTCGGTGCGGCTGAGGAGACCGCGGACGCCGTCCGTGCGGCCGGTGCCCAGGCTGCTGTCTACCGGGCCGACGTCACCGACGAAGACATGATGAATGACCTTGCCGCGCA
>JALHRH010000190.1 GCA_022841565.1 Mycobacterium sp.
CGAAGCAGGCCCGGAAGTGACCGAATCTCAAGCGCCGGAAGAAGGGTGAAAAACGGCCGCGTCAGACCCGCAGCAGTCGGAGTCAGCAACGCCCCCGCGAGTCACACCGGGCCTGCCCTATGCGGATCCTCTGCCCCTTCGGCGAGCCGACCTGAACTCACCCGAAAGTGGTTCGCGCCGTGCGATTTTGCGACTGCTCGCGGCTAATCGCGGCGCACCCGAAACAATTTGACTTCACTCTTGATGCCTTTGAACCGACGGGCGCCGGCAAAAGACCAGCTGAACCCGGCGTCGTCGCCAACGGCCGCATAGACAGAATCCGTCGTTAGCACGGTACCCGGGCGCGCTACCCCGGTGACCCGGCTCGCCGCGTTGACCGGACTACCGAACCAGTCCCCGGCCCGGCTCACGGCCATGCCGGAGGCGACGCCCGCCCGAAGCCGCGGAAAGTCGTTGTCGTTGTCCACCACATCGACCAGCTTGAGAACGATGTCTAGTAGCGGCGCCGGGTCGGGGCAAACGAACATCACCGCGTCGCCGATCGTCTTGATAAAACGCACCGGCGGAGCGGTCAGGTCGCGGGCAATGTCCGCCAGTCGGCCGGCGAGCTGGCCCAGTTCCTCGGCCGAGACCACTTCGCCCAGTTTCGTGAACCCGACGAGATCGGCGAAGGCGACCGCAACCGATCGGGCTCCCGGCAGCGGCTTGCCCGCGGCCCGTTCACCGGCATTGACGGCTTCGGTCTCCATCATGTGCCGCAACTGCAGGAACAACATCTGGTGAATCATCGGGCCGAGCAGCGGCGCGATCCGGCCCACCAGAGCCTTCGATTCCTGCGCGATCTGCAGTTCGGTGACACCCGGTCGAATGATCGCCGACAAGGCGGTGGAACGCATCACCTCCGCCGCGCGCGACAGGCCTTCGGCAAGCACGCGTACCACGGACACCACTTGATCGGGAGTCAGCCCCAGTTCGACGAACCGCTGAGCGTAGGCCGCCGCCTCGCCGTCGGCGCGCATGTGGACCGCCGCATCCGGGTCGTCCACCCTCGCCAGACCGATGGCACGTTGCACCCGTTGCAGCAAGTCCAGGTCAATGCCGTACGTTTCGCTGATCTCCCGCGCGGACACATAGGTGCCGTCATCGCCGATGATGTGGCGAGAGGCCAGCAACAAAGGGGGGCTCGTCGTCCGGATCTCCTCGGCGGTGACGCCCTGGTCGAGTAGCCAGCGCACCAGCTCGGCGCGCTCGGTGCGCGCGTGACCCTCGAGTCCGTCGAGCAGGTCATCGAGGTTCGGGACGTCCGCTTGATCTGCCATGCCTCCACGTTAGAGTCCGGGACGCTTGCCGTGCCCCAGGCGGTAGCACCGTGGATTTCCGGGCGGCTCGAGCACCTGGTGGGCCAGCTGCCGCGACGACAGCAGCTGCCGTTGCCGATCCTCGCCACCCAACCCGTCGACGTCAGCCGGACTTAACCCGCTCGCCTTCGGCTGGCGCGTGCCGGCCGAGCCGGAGTGCGATCACCGCGCAGACGACCAGTTGTATCTGGTGAAAGATCATCAGCGGCAACATGGTCAATCCGACCGTAGCCGGCGGGAAGAACACCAGCGCCATCGGAAGGCCGGACGCCAGGCTCTTCTTCGAACCGCAAAACAGCAGCACGATGGCGTCGCCCCGGTCGAGCCAGACCAACCGGCCGAAGACGGTCGTCCACGCCAGCGCCAGTGCGAGGAGCACGGTGGTGACAGCGGTCACCGAGACCACCTGCCACGGATCGACGCTGCTCCATACTCCTTGAGCCATACCCATCGCCACAGCCGTGTAGACGACCAGCAGGATGGAACCCCGATCGACCACTCGCACCAAGACTTCGTGCCGGGTGAGCACGGGCGCCAGAAAGCACCGTGCGCATTGGCCCAAGGTGAACGGCAGCAACAGCTGCAGCACGATCTCGACGACCACGCTGCCTTGTGGACCGGGCACCCGGCCGGTGCTCATCAACAGCCCCACCAACGACGGCGTCAACACCACACCCAAGATGTTGGACAACGACGCGCTGACCATCGCCGTGGGGACGTGGCCGCGCGCCAGCGAGGTAAACGCGATAGACGACTGCACGGTGGACGGTACTAGGCATAGGAACAGCACACCGTCGTACATGTCGATGTTCAGCACCGAGGGCACCAGCGTTCTAGCCGCCAGCCCGAGCACCGGGAAGACGACAAATGTGGTGGCCAGTACCGTCAGATGCAGCCGCCATTGGTAGACACCGCTCCAGGCTTGTTGCAGCGACAACCGGGCCCCGTAGAGGAAGAACAGCAACGCGATTGCCACCTGAGCGGCGCCCTGCACAACGTCGGCGGTCTCACCGCGCGCTGGCAGCAACGCAGCTAGGGCCATCGTGGCGATCAACGCCAAACAAAAGGTGTCGACGGGAAATGGCTTGGGCCTCCGAATCGTATTGGCGGCGAGCATGATGAGCCCTAGGCGCTGCTCCATCAAGCCTGCACCAGGGGCATGGTGGCTGCGATTACGGCGCCGCAGTCAGCGATGGATTGCACGAGTGTTCTGGCGAACTCGGGCGTGCAGACCGGATTGACAAAGGTGAGCTTCAGCGCCGCCTGGCCGCCGATTCGGGTGCGTCCGATTATCGCCTGGGCCGTCTCGGCCAACCGCTGCCGAATCTGAGTATTGACGAATTCCCGTTGTTGACATGAACTTTGCGGGCCGTCCCAGCGCAAGACTACGGTGTTGGTCGCGCAGGGGCTTAACAAATCCAGATCGGGATGAGCCACTACCGCCGCGGCTGCGCTGCGCGCGTTATCCACGGTGCGTTCGATCATTGCCGCCACGGTGTCGAGTCCCAATGATCGGAGTGTGACCAGCACTTTGAGTGCATCGAAGCGCCGCATGGTTTGCAGCGATTTCCCGACGAGGTTGTGCGTTTCTTCCGGGTCGTCGATCGGGTTGAGGCAGTCGGCGTGGTTGGGCATGACGTCGAGATCGCATCGTCTCCTGATCAGCAGGGCGCCACAACTAATCGCCTGAAACAGCAGCTTGTGGAAGTCGATACCGATCGAATGCGCACCGCTAATGCCGTCGAGCAGCCCGCGGTAACGGTCGGTCAGCATTAGACAGCCTGCGGCGGCGGCGTCGACATGGACCCAGATATCCTGTGCCGCAGCAATTCCAATGGCTTGGGCGAGCGGGTCGATAGCGCCGCGATCGGTCGTACCTGCGGTCAGCACCACTGCGATGACGTGCTCGCCGCGGGCCCGCGCCACCCGCAGTGCCTCGGTCAGGGACTGTGGGTCGAGCCGGCCGGCGGCATCGGTTTCGGCGTGCAGTAGCGCCGCCGTTCCGAGCCCGAGGAGCCGGGCGGCGGTCGCAACGGTGAAGTGCGTTTCGTCGGTGCACACGATCCGCCACTGCCGTGCCTCGGCAGGCAAGCCGTGAGTAGCGATATCGAGTCCCAGGGTGCGAGCGGCAAAGTTGTCGCGGGCAAGCATCAGAGCTTGGAGATTGGATTGGGTTCCCCCACTGGTAAAGACGCCGTCACCGTGCGTTAGCCCGTAGACGTCGCAGAGCCAGTCGATCACGTGCTGTTCAACGATGGCAGCGGACGGGCCTTGATCAAAGGAATCCATTGATTGGTTCAGCGCGCTTAGCAGAGTTTCCGCAGCAAGACTTGAAATAGTTGGGGGGCAGTGTAAATGGGCGGCGTAGCGGGGGTCGGAGACCGCAGTGGAGTGCGGTATCACCACTCTGGTCACCTCACGGAGCACGGCGGAAAGTCCGAGACCGGTTCGCGGGATCATCGCGAGTGCCGCAAGTGTCTCCCGCAGCGACTCGGTTGATTCGATGAGTCCCGGTCGCGCCGGCCACCGGCAACCATCGACCACCTGGCCGGCGGCTTCACCGATGGCCCACAGGTAATGCGGGGCCCCAATACGAGTGAGGAATTCACGCTCGATGTTGGTGTCACGGATCATGCAAGCCCCCTCAGGCTGATGGCAGCGGCACAATGTTCCACGCGCCGCGCGGCATCGTGGGACCGTTCCAGGACATCGTCTGTCTCGTTTTCGGCGATGGTCCGTTTTTGCCGCACTGATGGCCTCATGGGGTTCAAATATCGTCTAGTCCAGACGCGAGTCGATTGGCGATGGTCGGGCCGAGGTGCTTCAGGTACCACAAGCGGGTGGACGGACCCAGGCATTCTTAGCCGCGCCCCGGTCGCACGCGAAACCGATCAGCCCCCGCTCGGGGCGTGGCCACGATCAGGTGCAGCATCTTGCTACCTCTCATTTCGACGAGCCCGGATGCACCCGCACGGGCCGCTCAAGAGAACTTCTGAGGAACGGCTTCCGCAACTATCTGCGGCCTTATTCGGCACCGAACATAGTTGCAATAACTACCGACCGCAAGTGCCCTTTACCCATGTCTACATGGTTGCTGCCCGCTTTCTTATGATGCATAAGCGGCCGAATGACTTACCATTTAACAGGACGGGCGATTTGTCTTTCAGATGAACAAACCGCCAGGCCAGCCGCCCAAGGGTCGATTCGTGACATCGAACGCACTTTGCAGTAGATATGAACCTATTTGCATTCTTCAGTTCGGGCACTACCCGGTACCGAGCGACTATCGAATATTGGTCGACAGTCGGGGCGCCGAATTAGATTAGTGCACGCACTAGCCAGGGCGCTGATCAGCAGCGGCGCCAACGCCACCGCACCAAGCCGGCGAGCTGTTGTGGGACAACGGCGACGAAGCTGCGCCCGGGGTGACCGGTCAGGTCGGTGGTGCGGGTGGGGCCGCGAGATGGTCGGGTAACAACGGCGGGGAAAGGCTGGGTCATTATCGACGCCAACGGAGGCAACGGCGGCACGGCCGGTGGCGGCAGCCTGCCCGGCGGCGGCACGGCCCCGGTGACGGCGGACTGCCCGGTGGCGGCAGCGACGGCCAGCCCGGCAATGACGGCTGAGCCTTGCCTGGCTTACGACTCCGGCGGTCGGCGTTGCGCCCAGGGCCGGGCGGCTTCAATCTCAGCCGACAACGACAGCAGCGTCGCCTCGTCGTACGGCCGGCCCACCAGCTGCACCGACATCGGTAGCCCGTCGTCGTCGAAATCCCACGGCACCACAGCCGCGGGCTGGCCAGTCAGATTCCAGACTTGCTGGTATGGAACCCGTTGAGCCACCAGCAACAGCGTCGAGACACCACCCCGGCGCTGGTAGGCGCCAATACGGGACGGGCCCGCAGCGGTGCCCGGCGTGATGACGACGTCGATATCGTCAAAAATCGCCTGGATCCGTGTGTTGAGCCCGAACTCGGCCGTTCGCAGCGCAGCCATCCGCCGGTCGGAAAAGAACGAACCGAGGCGGGCGATGGCCCGGGTGCGCGCTTCAAGTCGCTCGGGGTGGGGCTGCGCGTCCGCGTCGTCGCTGATGCCCCGCAGAAACCGGGGCAGATAGTTCGCATACAGCGACGCCGGATAGGCCGGGTCGCGCACGATCACCTCATGGCCGAGATCGCGCAGCAACGCCCCGGCCTGCTCGACCGCCATCAACTGCGCCCTGCCGACCCGCACGGGCATCGGGGTTGGCACCTTGGTGCTCAACGCAATTCGCAGCTTACCGGGCCGGCGTGCGGCGGCAGCGGCAAATTCGCCTTCGGGGCCGGGCACCGTGTTCGTCGCGTCGAGCAGCAACGCCGCGTCAAGCACCGACCGCGCGATCGGGCCGTTGACGCTCAGGCCCTGCCACGCGTCGTCGTGCGGCTCCAATGAGATCCGGTCGCGTTGCGGTTTCAGCCCGAACACACCGCACCAGGTTGCCGGGATCCGAATCGATCCGCCGCCGTCGGATCCCAGGGCCAGCGACGCCAGACCCGCCGCGACCGCCGCAGCGCTACCGCCACTGCTGCCGCCCGGTGTGCGACGCGGGTTCCACGGGTTGCGGGTGGCCCCGAAGGTCAACGACTCGGTGAAGGGCATGATCATCAGCTCCGGCACCGAGGTCTTGCCAATGATCACCGCGCCCGCCGCGCGGAGCCGACGCACCACTTCGGCGTCGTTGACCGCGGCCGGCCCGTGTGCGCCGGTGCCGTAGGTCGTCACCTCACCCGCGACGTCCACGTCGTCCTTGATGGCTATCGGCACGCCCAACAGCGGCCGCCGCTCGCCGGCGTCCAAGCGTTGCTGGGCGATCTCGGCTTCCTCGCGCGCACCGTCGTAGCGCACCACCCGGTACGCACGCAGCTCGCTGTCCAGCCGCTCGATCCGTTCCAAGTACAGCTCAAGAAGGAGCGGGGCGTTGATTTCACCGTCGGCCAGCATTCGTGCCTGTTCGGCCGCCCCGGCGAAGGCGAGATCGCGAGGGTCCACTGCCGCAGCGTATCCCGCGCTTGGGCTCGTCCTCATCGTGGTGACCCGCCGCGTCCCGCTGCACGGGATATGCGATCACCACGGGACCAGTACCGTGGCGACATGTCCTGCGTATTCTGTGCGATCGCAGCCGGCGAAGCCCCGGCCATCCGGATCTACGAAGACGATAGCTATCTGGCGATCCTCGACATCCGGCCCTTCACCCGCGGACATAGCCTGGTGATCCCCAAGAAACACAGTGTGGACCTGGACGACACCCCGCCGGATACCCTGGCCGGAATGATGGTCCTTGGCCAGCGCATCGCCCAGGCGGCCAAGGCGACCGAACTGGCCGACGCGACGAACATCGCCATCAACGACGGCCGCGCCGCCTTCCAAACGGTGTTCCACATTCACCTGCATGTGCTGCCGCGGCGCAACGGCGACAAGCTCTCGGTGGCCAAGGGAATGCTGGTGCGCCGGGATCCCGACCGGCAGGGCACCGGACAGCTCATGCGGGACGCGCTGGCGCGCATCGACGCAAGCGGTTAGCAACGTACCCAGTCGAGGTTGACAGCAATAGACGGCAGAGCAGCGCCAGTAGTTCCGCACGACCGCGAGTAGCAGTTTATTCTGTGGTGGCGTGCGGTGAAGCTCCTAGGTACTTCGCCTGCCTAAGCATGTGCGAGCTGGAGCAACGGATGAAGCGCTGGACGGGGATGCAGTGCCCGTTCACCGGACTGTCCCCAGGCGTCACCTCTGCCGTCGTCGGCGGCTACAGCCTGGCGGCGGGGATGGTCATCGCGTCATATGTCTGGGGTTGGCACGGCCCCTATGCCACCCGTCCGGTAGTGCAAGGTGTGACCGTCTTGTGCCTGGCCTTCGCGGCCGCGTGCGCGTGCCGGGCGGCGCGTCATGCGGTCGGACGCCGCCGGGTTGGCTGGCTGGCTTTGGCGGTAGCGCTGGCCGGCTGGGCGGTGGGCGAAATCATCTGGTCGGTCTACGACGTGCGTTCGGACTTCGAACACGCCAGTCACCCGGCGGCGGCGGAGTTCGTGCTGCTGCTGTATCCGATCGGGGTATTTGCCGCGATGCTGTTGATGTCCGATCCCGACGGGCACAACGTGTGGCGGCTGGTGCTGGACGGCGTCATCGTAGCCACCTCACTATTCGTAGCCTCCTGGGTGTTCGTTCTCGACAAGCTGCTGAAGACGGACAACAGCCCAAGGCCCGTGACAGTGGTCCATGTCATCGCCGATATCGTGCTCATGACCTTCGCCATTCTGCTGTTGTCGCGAGGTCGTCCCGGCGGGCGGCGCAGCGTCAACATGCTGGCCGGCGGCGTCGCGACAATCATGCTCGCCGACATGCTGGTCCTGTTCCACACCGGAATCGGCAGCTACCAAACCGGCGATGTGGTCGACGTGAGCCGGGTGGCCGGGCTGGGCCTCATGGCACTGGCGGGCCTGGCGAGCGTCAAAGAGCCGCCCGTGGGCACCACACGGATGGAGATCACCTCACGAATCCAGCTGTGGCTGCCGTACCTGCCCTTGTTGGTGGCAGCCGCCATCGGGCTGGGGCATGCGCTGCGCCTGATGCGACACGGACCGCTGCTGGTCGGCTTGGGCATTCTGGTGGCTGCGGTGCTGGCGCGGCAGTTCGTGGTGCTGGTCGAAAACCAGGGGTTGTTGACTGAAGTGGCGCAGGAAGCCTTCCGGGATAGCCTGACCGGCCTCGCCAACCGCGCCGCCTTCCTGCACAAGTTGCAGCAAGCGGTCGCCCGTCGAGGCGAGGACTCCGCGCCGATCGCGCTCATGAGTCTGGACCTCGACAATTTCAAGTTGGTCAACGACGCACTCGGCCATCCGGCCGGCGACGAACTTCTGGTTCGGGTCGCCGGCCGGCTCACCACTGCGGTGGGTGAGCAGGGCACCGTCGCTCGGCTCGGTGGTGACGAATTCGCGGTGCTCATCGAAGGTCCGGTAGAGGATTCGCACGCGGCGGCCCAGCGAGTCCTCGAATCGTTCGATGCCGCAATCGTTGTCGACGGCGTTCCGTTGGCGGTGCGGCCCAGCATCGGTTTCACCGTGGCCGCCGCAGAATCCAATTACACCGTCGACGAACTCCTGCGCCATTCCGACCTGGCCATGTATGCCGCCAAACGCGAGGGCGGACAATGCATCCGCAGCTTCGTGCCAGATCTGCCACTGCCCTACGCGCTGCCCGAACTCAACGACGAGTCGATGTTGGCTGTCAAGAACAGCCTGGACCACGGATTCGACGGCGGTCGTCTCTATCGAGGTGCTACCGGCACCGCGACGGTGTTGGCACGCGCTATCAAACCGCCCGCCGCCGAGGCGAAATCGGGCTCTCATGCTTTTCACGATGTACCTCAGGGCTTCCGGTGGCCCCCGACTGCGGTCCGGATCAGCTTGGGGGCGTTGTCAATTGGCGTCCTCATCTTCGGATTGTCATGCCTGCCCGACCCGCACGCCGACCACACTCCGTTGTTCGCCAACGTTTTTTACCCGGCGCTGAACCTCTTTGCCGCCGCGCTAATCGCTCTTCGCGCATACCGGGTGCAGGCCGACCGGGTGGCGTGGACCCTGATCGCACTGGGCACGGCGGTTTCGGCGATAGGTGACGTTATCTACGCACAGTGGGTGCCGGACGGGCAATCGCCGTCGCTCGCCGACCCGGCTTACGTGGCCTTTTATCCGCTTGCCTATGTCGGGATACTGCTGCTGATGCGGTCCCGCCTCAAGCGGGTGCCCGTCCCGGTACGGCTTGACTCCGTAGTAAGCGGGTTGGCCATGGCCTCGGTGGCCGCCGCGCTGACGGCGGGGCCGATCCACGCGGCCGCGATGAGAGCGCCGGCCACCGTGCTGGTCGGTCTGATCTATCCGTGGTTGGACCTTGTCCTTTTGGCGGTGGCGGCCGCAATGCTGCCGATTCTCGGCTGGCGTCACGAATTCCGTTGGGGCCTCATGGTAATCGGGTTCGTTTTGTTCGCAGCCGCCGATGCAGCGTACTTGTTCGAGACTTCGGCTGATTCATACCGAGTCGGTACCGTGCTCGACGCGTTCTGGCCGGCGTCATTCCTGATGATGGCGCTTGCCAGTTGGAGCGCATCGTCATTGACGCCGCCGCTGCCCGCACGCGGGCTCGGCTCCTATGCCGCCCCGGTGGCGTGCACCGTTGTCGCGCTCGCGGTCACCGCGGGGACCAACGGCTCGCGGGTCGCGCCGACACTGGCCGCGCTGAGTCTGATCGCCGTCGCAGCACGGTTCTCGGTGACCTTCCGCGAAGTCAGCAACGTGGCCGAATCACACAAACAAGCCATGACCGATCAACTGACCGCACTGCCCAACCGGCGCTTCCTGGCGACGACGCTGACCGCCATACCCGTCGCCTCGGCATCGGGTGTCGGGCCCGTGTTGAGCGCCCGCGGGCCGGCTTGTCGAGCGCTGCTATTGCTGCAACTCCACGAGTTCAACGAAATCACCGACAATGTCGGACACCACTTCAGCGACGAGCTGTTGTGCCAGATCGCCGATCGCCTCACCGCGAAGGTGCGTCGCGACGACCTGCTTGCCCGTGCAGGCGATGACGAGTTCGCAATCCTGCTTGGCGCGGGCGACGACCTGATCGCCGCGCGCGCGCAGGCGGGTCGGCTCCTGGAGGCGTTTAGTGAACCCTTCACGTTGGACCCAATGACGGTGCGAGTCGATGCCCGCATCGCCATCGCCCTGTTCCCTGACCACTGTGACCATCCGCAGGAACTGCTCAACCGCGCCGAGATCGCACTTCCGCACGCCAGGTCCGCCAAGAGCAAGATCGTGGTGTACGACCCGGCGTACGAGTTGTATCGCGACAACGACCCCAACCTTGTCGAGGAGCTACGCGCCGCGCTGGCCGACGGCAATGACCAGCTAACCTGCCACTACCAGCCCAAGATCAATGCGAGCGACGGCAGCGTGCACAGTGTGGAGGCGCTGTTGCGCTGGCATCACCCCAGCCGTGGGCTGCTGTGGCCCGAGGAGTTTCTGCCGGCCGCTGAACGCGCCGGCCTGATGCGCAAGGTGGCCAACTGCACCGTCAATCTCGCCCTCGAGCAGGCCCGGTGTTGGCGGGAGCAGGGCGTAGCGCTCACCGTGGCGGTTAACCTGTCCACCACCAACTTGCTGGACCTCGACCTCGTCGGCACCATTGAACAGCTGTTGCAGACCCATGGTCTGCCCGCCGATGAGCTCATCATCGAGATCACCGAAAGCACGCTCGTCGACTCGGTGCGCTCCCGCAACACCGTCGCTTCGCTGCAGCGCCTCGGTGTTCGGATCTCGCTTGACGACTACGGCACCGGATGGTCGTCGCTAGCTCGGCTGCAGGACGTTTCGGTCGACGAGCTGAAGCTCGACCGGGTATTCGTGGCACGTCTGGCGCAGGACCCTCGTTCGGTGGCCATCGTGCGCTCGACGGTGGCGTTGGCCGAAAGCCTGGGCGCGGACCTGGTCGCCGAAGGCGTCGAGGACGAGGCGACGCTCCGGGCACTACGGCAGTACGGCTGCACCATCACGCAGGGCTTTGTGCACACTCCACCGATGCCGGCCGGCAACCTGCTGCGGTGGATTGCCGCCAATGCTCCTGATGCCGCGTCGAGCGAACCGGAACAGGCTGGCGTGACGGATTAGTACTGGATCAGTACCGGATTAGTACAGTTCCTTGGCCAGCAGCTCGAGCGTGGTTACCCGGGCCGGTGCCGTCGCGGGGTCGGTGCCGCGGCGAGCCGACGCCACCGGGTGCACCATCACCTCGTCGACGTCGAACCGTCCGGCCAGCGCCCGCATCTGCTCGGCGGCCTCGGCGGGTGAGCCGACCACGGCCCGCGCCATCC
>JALHRH010000191.1 GCA_022841565.1 Mycobacterium sp.
CCGGCGGCTCCCGCACCTCCGGCGGCACCGGCCGCTCGGGCGCCTAACGGTGCGCCTGCGCCTGCGCCTGCCGGCCCGGCGCAACCCCGCCCGCCCGCTCCCGGCGAACCGGTGCTCACCCCGGTCAGCTGAGACTTGCGTTCGAGCCGCCTACACTCGGCGTTGATGTCCGCAACCCAGAATGACGCAACCGATCTGACCCCGGCTATCCGCTCGGCGTTGGCCAAGGTGATCGATCCCGAACTACGGCGCCCCATTACCGAGCTCGGGATGGTCAAGAGCATCAGCCTTGGCGCCGACGGCAGCGTGCAGATTGAGATCTACCTGACCACTGCCGCCTGCCCGAAGAAATCCGAGATCAGCGAGCGGGTCACCCAGGCGGTGGCCGACGTTCCGGGCACCGGAGCGATTCGGGTCAGCCTGGACGTCATGAGCGACGAGCAGCGCACCGAGCTACGCAAGCAGTTGCGCGGCGATGCCGCCGAACCGGTCATTCCGTTCGCCCAGCCCAATTCACTGACCCGGGTGTACGCGGTCGCCTCGGGCAAGGGCGGCGTCGGTAAGTCCACGGTGACAGTCAACCTGGCTGTGGCGATGGCCGCCCGCGGCCTGTCCGTCGGGCTGCTCGACGCCGACATCCACGGGCATTCCATACCGCGGATGATGGGGACCACCGACCGGCCCACTCAGGTCGAGTCGATGATCCTGCCGCCCATCGCCCATGAGGTGAAGGTCATCTCGATTGCCCAGTTCACCAAGGACAACACCCCGGTGGTGTGGCGCGGGCCGATGCTGCACCGCGCGCTGCAACAGTTCCTGTCGGACGTGTACTGGGGCGATCTGGACGTGCTGCTGCTCGACCTGCCACCCGGCACCGGCGATGTCGCCATTTCGCTGGCACAGCTGCTGCCCAACGCCGAGATTCTGGTGGTGACCACACCACAGCTGGCCGCCGCCGAGGTGGCCGAACGGGCGGGCAGCATCGCGATACAGACGCGTCAGCGCATCGCGGGTGTGGTGGAGAACATGGCTGGTCTGACGCTGCCGGACGGCACCACGATGCAGGTTTTCGGCCAGGGCGGCGGCCAGCAGGTCGCCGAACGGCTGTCGCGTGCGGTGGGCGCCGACGTGCCGCTGTTGGGTCAGATTCCGCTGGACCCCGCCCTCGTCGCCGCCGGCGATACGGGCGTACCCCTGGTGCTCAGCACGCCGGACTCCGCAGTAGGCAAGGAACTGGGCCGCATCGCCGACGGATTAACGTCGCGACGCCGCGGGCTGGCAGGCATGTCGCTGGGGCTGGACCCCACCCGGCACTAACTCTCCGCGCCGGCGCCATCTGTACTGCTAAGTCGCGTCGGAATCGAACGGGGTGCGCTCGGGCGGCGCGGACGGCGCCGGTGGCTGCGGCGGCGTGGCCGGTGGTTCCGGCGCAGGGTTGTCGAAGTTGCCGGTGAAGATCGAATCGTCACCGTCGAGCAGGTGCTTGGTCAGGGCCGCGCGCGGGCTCATTCCGCGCAACTTCTGCAGCTCGCCGAGTTGACCGCGGATGTCGTCGAACTCCGGACCCATGTCCTCGCGTAGCTGGTTGGTCATGCCGCTGAGATAGTCGCGCGCCTGCCGCAGGGCCCCCGACGTCCAGCGAATAGCGCCCGGGAGCCGCTCGGGGCCGAGCACCACCAGGCCGACCACGACCAGTACGAGCATCTCCCCCCAGCCGATGTTGGCGAACATCAGGTCAGATGGTGATGACCCGCTGCGCCCGGCTGCGCCGCGCTTGCGATCATCACGGTCAGATGGTGATGACCCGTCCCCCGCAAGCGGGAGGTGCCCCCAGCGCCCGGCTGCGCCGCGCTTGCGATCATCACGAGCTGGTGTCGGGGTCGGGCTTGACGGTCAACGTGACGTTACGGCCATCGCGGACCACCTCGATCTGCGCGTCCTGACCGATGGTCAGCTGCCGCACCGCAACGACAGCTTCGTCGGAATCGGCGACCTTACGGCCACCGATCTTCACGATCACGTCGTTCTCGAGAATCCCGCCCTTCTGCGCGGGTCCTCCCGCCTTCACGTTGGCCACCTGCGCACCCGAGGCGATCGCATTGCTCACCGACCGGGTGCTGATGCCGAGCGTCGGGTGCACGATCTTCCCGTCTTTGATCAGTGTCTGCGCCACCAACTTCATTTCGTTGACCGGAATCGCGAAACCCAGCCCGCTGGCGCTGTCGGACAGCGACTTGCCGGCAGTGTTGATGCCGATGACCTGAGAGTCCATGTCGATCAGCGGACCGCCGGAGTTGCCGTGGTTGATCGAGGCGTCGGTCTGCAGGGCATCGATGACGGTGTCGGTGTCAGACCCCTCACCAGACAACGGCACGGGCCGGTGCAGCGCGCTGATGATGCCGTGGGTGACGGTGCTGCGCAATCCGAGCGGGGCGCCCGCGGCCAGCACCTCGTCGCCCACCCGCACCTTGTTGGAATCACCCAACCGGGCCACGCTCAGGTTGTTGACATTGTCGACCTTAAGCACCGCCAGGTCGGTCTTGGGGTCGCGGCCCACCAGACTGGCGGGCACTTCCTTGCCGTCATTGAACACGACCGTGGTCTTGAACTGGCTGGGGTTGTTGGCAGCTTCGGAAATGACGTGGTTGTTGGTGACGATGTAGCCGCGGCCGTCGATGACGACGCCGGAGCCCTGCATACCCTCCTGGTCACTCTTGGACTCAATGGTCACCACGGAGTCGGCGACCGCGGCCGCCACCTTGGTAAATCGGCCGGCGGGCTCCTCGGCGTTGCCCGCGGTCGACAGCGTCACCTTGGAGGTGGTGAACGCCTCGACGACCTCAGCGGTCTTTCGTCCGATCACCCCGCCGAGCGCCCCGATCACCAACGCGATGAGCAGCAGCACAGCCAGCGCAAGGTAGGATACTCTGCCGCCGAACAGCACATCGCGGACACCGAGCTTGCCGCTGTGCCGCACCTCGCCGTGCGCCACCATCGGCGGCAGGGCGGGGTTGCCCAGCGCGGCGGCCGCACCGGGGTCGCGCCATGGATCCTCGGGCTCGTCGGGCTCACCGTTCTTCCCGGCGGCCAGCACGGCGGCATCGATCGGGTGCCGTTGCAGTGTCTCGGTGCCGCCGAAGGGCCGGCCGAAGGCCTCGGCCAGCACCGGGTCGGCCGGCGGGTCGTGTGGCCGGAACTCGGACTCGTCCCGATACTTCTGCGGGCGCACGCGATCGGCGACGAACGATCCATGCTGCCCGGCCGGACGGCCGAACGCTTGACGCGACCCGGCGTCGACCGGCGGTCGATAAATGGGGCGCGGAGCCAGCCGTTCGGTGTCCTGGCCGCTATTGTTGCCTTCGTCGGAGGTCACGGTTCCTCTTCTAGATCCGTTTCGGGGCCCGGCACCGGGCCGGCCGTGTGCGCAGCAAGAACCACACGGCCCTGGAAGTCATGGTGATATCCACCCTAGTATCCACGGATCGCCGCCGGTCGGCATGAACCCACGCGAAGGCCCGCACCGGCACCAAACCTCAAGCTAGCGGCGCTTCCGCTGATCATCGCGCTCGGCGCAGGGGTCCGCGAGCGGCAGCACATCGTCGTGCGGGTAGAACGGAATTTCGGACAGTAACCCGAGCAGCGAACTGGGGATGCGGATCGGATGGGAGTCGCGCAGCGCCGCACGCGCGCGGGTGTGATCGTCCACTTCAGCCGCGCATTGCGGGCACAGCGAAAGGTGGTGCGCGGCGCGCAGATGTGCGTTCATCCGCAGCTCGCCATCCACGAATGCCGCGATGGCCTCTGTGGAGAGATGTTCTGTGGAGCCGAAGCGACGCGGCGCGCCCACTGGAGCGTCGCTCTGGGAGGCGAATTGCGCGGGGAGCCACGAGAACGCGCGGCGGAACACGGCTCCCCGGTCGGACATCACCAGCTCCTTTCGCGCCCTTTCAAGCCATTCGTATCTTGAATGTAGCGCGGCATGCTGCTTGATAACCATGATCGGCCGTTCAAACCCCAGATTTCGGGACCAGTTGGCAACCGTGCAGTGGCCGAAAAGATGAGTCGGCCCCAGCAAGTGGCTTAACTGGCCGTCCGTATCGAACGGTCATCGGCGTGCAGGCCGACTTCAGGATGGGTGGCCAGGTAGTCGCGCAGCGCTTGGCGCCCGCGGTGAATGCGGCTGCGCACCGTGCCGAGCTTGACGCCCAGGGTGGCACCGATTTCCTCGTAAGACAGACCTTCGATATCGCACAGCACGACTGCGGCGCGAAATTCCGGCGGCAGCGAATCGAGCGCGGCTTGCAAATCCGGCCCGAGCCGGGAGTCATGGTAGATCTGCTCGGGGTTGGGCTCATCGGCGGGCACTCGGTCGTAGTCCTCGGGCAACGCCTCCATCCGGATGCGCGCCCGCCGTCGCACCATGTCGAGGAACAGGTTCGTGGTGATGCGGTGCAACCAGCCCTCGAATGTACCGGGCTGGTAGTTCTGAACGGACCGGAAAACCCTGATAAAAGTTTCCTGTGTCAGGTCCTCGGCGTCGTGCTGGTTGCCGGAGAGCCGATATGCCAGGCGGTACACCCGGTCGGCGTGCTGACGCACCAGCTCATCCCAGGACGGCATGGTCGCCTTGTCGCCGGTCGCGTCGAAAACAGCGGTGCCGAGCAACGCGCCAATTGGTTCCACCCAGTCGTCATGGGCAACCTGTTGCGGGTGCGACATGGTGGTCGGGTTCAATGTGGTGATTTTCAATTCCTCCGGACTTCCCCTGCCATCCAGGATCGGCATTTCTTCACTCGCCGAAACACGAAGTTCCCACCGCGTATTCCCACGTTCCTCGCCCCAGAGTGCACCGCGTTCCATACGGCCCACCGTTGCCTACCCGAGTGTGGGCGAGATATGAGCAGTCTGAGCTTTGGCTGAGAAACCAGACTGTTACCTCGGATTTCCTGTGGTTATGCAGTTTGCTATGTGCTCCGTCGCGCGGCACATCCCGGGCGTGTCGCACCGGCCTCACCGGGCGCGCCTGAGCGACGGCTCCACCGGTTCGGCATACTCTGCGGACATGGAGGGCACGTCCAACACCAGCGACGGGATCGGCGACGCTACCCGTAGCAGGGCAGACTCGCTGGTGGCGCACGCCGAGGAGTCGATATCCGAGGATGCGATCCTGGCCGGAGCCCGGGAACGTGCGGTAGACAGCGGTGCCGGCGCGGTCACGCCCGCGGTCGGCGCCCTGCTGAGCTTGCTGGCCAAGCTGAGCGGCGGCAAGGCAGTTGCGGAGGTGGGCACCGGGGCGGGTATCAGTGGACTGTGGTTGCTGTCGGGGATGAGCGACGACGGGGTCCTGACGACCATCGATATCGAACCCGAGTATGTCCGGCTGGCTCGCCAGGCCTTTGCCGAGGCGCAGGTGGGCCCGTCACGCACCCGGCTGATCAGCGGGCGCGCCCAGGAAGTGCTCACCCGGCTCGCCGACGACTCCTACGACCTGGTGTTCATCGATGCAGACCCGATCGACCAACCGGAGTACGTGGTGGAAGGTGTTCGTTTGTTGCGATCCGGCGGTGTCATCGTCGTGCACCGGGCGGCGCTGGGCGGCCGCGCGGGCGATCCCGACGCACGTGACGCCGAGGTGGCCGCTGTGCGCGAGGCGGCCCGGCTGATTGCCCAGGACGAGCGGCTGACGCCGGCGTTGATACCGCTGGGCGACGGTCTGCTGGCCGCGGTCCGGGATTAACTGCCGCCAATTTCAGCCGCGGTTGAAGAAGCCTGACTGCCCGATTCCCGCGTTGAACCCGCCGGAGTCGAAGCCAGCACCGGAGTTGGCGAATCCCGAGTTGCTGCCCGCGCCGGTGTTGCCCACACCCGAGCTGTGTACACCGGCATTGAGGACTCCGGTGTTGTAGTAGCCGGAGTTCACAAAACCCACGAAATGGTCGCCCGCGTTGGAGAAGCCGACTTGCAAGCCGTCGGCGCCATGGTTGAAGAACCCGGTGTTGGTGCCGGTTGCACTGGCGTTGAAGAAACCGACATTGTCCTGGCCGCCCCCGCCGTTGCCCCACCCCGAGCTGTAGCCACCGCTGGTCGAGTTGCTCAGTCCCGAGTGGTAGTTGCCTGAGTTGAAGAAGCCGGAATTGCCGGAGCCGGAGTTCCCGAAGCCGGAGTTGCCACTGAGGCTGCCCGTGCCGCCGAAGCCGTGTTGACGTTGCCCGCGTTCCACGACCCGGTGTTGGTGTTGCCGGCGTTGAACAGACCGGTGTTGGTGAAGCCCGTATTGAAGAAACCGGTGTTGCCGGCCTGCCCCACGATCCCCGGGCCGAAGACGGGATTGGTGCCGTTGCCGCCGGCGTTGAAGCCGCCCGTGTTGCCGATACCCGTGTTGGACCAACCCACATTGCCGAAACCGGCATTGAACGAACCCACGTTATGGTTGCCCGCGTTGAAGAAGCCGACATTGTGTCCGAATAGCGCGGTGCCACCGGAGTTGAAAGCGCCGAGGTTGCCATTGCCCGAGTTCCCGAGACCCATGTTGGTGCTGCCCGTGTTGAACGAGCCGGTGTTGAGGCTGCCCGCGTTGAAAAACCCGGTATTGGTGGTGCCGGTGTTGGCGATGCCGGTGTTGAGGACACCGGAATTCAACAGCCCCCAATCGTGGCTGCCGGTGTTGGCGACACCCCAGTTGGCGCCGCCGGAGTTGAACAATCCCGTGTTGCCGGTACCCGAGTTGAACAGGCCGATGTTGCCACTGCCGGAGTTGAAGCCGCCGAAACCAACCTGATTGTCGCCGGTCAGCCCGATGCCGAGATTGCCGCTGCCGGAGTTGGCGAGGCCAAAGTTGCCGTTGCCGGAGTTGGCGAAGCCGACGTTGAAGCTGCCGCTGTTGCCCACACCGACGTTCCAGCCCACGTTGTTGGCGTTGAGCCCGCCGACTCCGATTTGATGGTCACCGGTGAGCCCGATTCCGATGTTGTTGGTGCCGACGTTGCCGAGGCCAAGGTTGTTGACGCCGACGTTGCCAATCCCGGTGTTGTAACTGCCGAGGTTGCTGACACCCACGTTGAACGACGACGGGATTCCGGCGATGGCGGTGGCCAGGTTTCCGTTGCCGAGCCCGATGTTGCCCGAGCCAACATTGCCCAGACCGATGTTCAACTGGCCGATGTTGCCCAGTCCCAGGTTGTAGGACGCAGCACCCGGATACGGCGCGCCGGTGACTCCCAGAGCAGCGTTTCCGTTGCCGGCGCCGATATTGAACGAACCGTAGTTGCCCAGGCCGACGTTGCTGTTGCCGCCGGTAGCGCGTGGACCGCTGTTGCCGCCGCCGACGTTGAAGCTGCCGATGTTGCCGCCGCCAACATTGAAACTGCCAACGTTGCCGATACCCACGTTCAGACCGGTACGCACCTGCTGGAACGGCACCAGCTGCCCGGCAGCGGCCGACACCTCGGCATAGTAGCCCGACATCGCCGTCACATCTTGAGCCCACATCTGCTCATAGAGTGCCTCGACCGCCGCGATCGTCGGGGCATTGAAACCGAACAGATTCGACCGCACCAGTGCCACCAGCTGAGATCGGTTGGCCGCCACCAGCTCCGGATGAACGATCGCCGCCTGCACCGCCTCAAACACCGAAGCCACCGCCGTCGCCTGACTAGCCGCTACCTCCGCTTCGACCGCGACGGTGCTCAGCCACTGCACATACTCTGCGGCCGCAGAGATCATCGCGCCTGACGCCGCGCCCTGCCACGAAGTCCCGGCCAGGACCGAACTCACCGAGGCGAACGAGGACGCCGCCGAACCTAACTGGGCCGCAAGTCCATCCCACGCCGCCGCGGCAGCCAACATCGGGCCTGATCCCGCGCCGGTGAATACTTGCGCCGAAGTGACCTCCGGCGGCAGTGCGGAAAAATTCACTATCTCCCCATGAGTAATCGCCGATCACACGAGAGGGCCGTGGTGGTGACCCGGCCAACGATACTGAGATGCGGGGCAGACGCGGTCGCTTTGCACGAGTTGCCGTCGAGCTTTTGTGGCCTTGTCTCGCATGATGTTGACGCCCGACTGAACGCGCGTTTAGCATACTGAACATGCGTTCAGCCGACCTGACGGCGGTGGCACGAATTCGTGACGCGGCCATCGAGCAGTTCGGTGCGCACGGATTCGACGTGGGACTGCGCAGCATCGCCGAGGCCGCTGGGGTGAGCGCAGCGCTGGTTATCCACCATTTCGGTTCCAAGGAAGGCCTGCGCAAGGCCTGCGACGAATACGTCGCCGAAGAGATCCGCTCCGCAAAGTCGGAGACCATGCAGTCCAATGACCCGGCCGTCTGGTTGGGTCAAATGGCCGAGATCGAGTCCTACGCGCCGCTGATAGCATACCTGGTACGCAGCATGCAGACCGGCGGCGAACTCGCGAACATGTTGTGGCAGCGAATGATCGACAACGTTGAAGCGTACATGGAAGAAGGTGTGCAGGCCGGCACCATCAAGCCAAGCCGCGATCCGCACGCCAGGGCCCGGTACCTTGGCATCATCGGAGGCGGCGGCTTCCTGCTCTATCTGCAAATGCACCCGACCCCGACGGATTTGCGCGCAGTATTGCGCGACTACGCCCGTGAAATGGTGCTACCTGCCCTTGAGCTGTATTCCGAGGGTCTGCTGACCGACCGCACGATGTACGACGCGTTTCTCGCCGAAGAGAACCAAGGAGGGTCACATGCCAGCTAATCGCCAGGTGCCCATCGAAATTCGTGGTCTCACCAAGAACTTCGGCAAGGTCCGGGCGCTCAGCGGCCTCGACCTCACCGTGCAGGAGGGAGAAGTGCACGGCTTCCTCGGCCCGAATGGCTCCGGCAAGTCGACGACCATTCGGATTCTCCTCGGTGTGGCGAAGGCCGACAGCGGTGCCGTGCGCCTACTGGGCGGGGACCCGTGGAACGATGCCGTGCAGCTCCATCGTCAGATCGCCTACGTGCCAGGCGATGTCACGTTGTGGCCGTCGCTGACCGGAGGCGAGACCATCGACCTGCTGGCCCGGATGCGGGGCGGGATCGACCAGGGGTTGCGGGCGGAGCTGATCGAGCGCTTCGAGTTCGACCCGCACAAGAAGGTGCGCACCTACTCGAAAGGCAACCGGCAGAAGGTTTCCCTGATTTCCGCGTTCTCGTCGCGGGCCAGTCTGCTGCTGCTCGATGAACCGACCAGCGGGCTGGACCCGTTGATGGAGAGAATTTTTCAGCAATGCGTGGCCGACGCACGCGACCGTGGCGTGACAGTACTGCTGTCCAGTCACATCCTCGCCGAGACGGAAGCCCTGTGCGAGCGGGTAACAATCATCCAGGCGGGCAGGACCGTCGAGAGCGGTTCGCTGGAGTCTATGCGCCACCTCAGCCGCACCTCGATCAGGGCCGAGTTGATCGGCGACCCCGGCGATCTCACCCGGATCAAGGGTGTCGCGGACGTCAGCATCGAAGGCCACACGCTGCGCGCCCAGGTCGACAGCGACAGCCTCGGGGAACTGATCCGGGCACTCGGCGATGCCGGCGTGCGCAGTCTGATCAGCCAACCGCCCTCCCTCGAGGAGCTGTTTTTGCGCCACTACAGCACCAACAGCGCCCAGGACGCCAAAGAGGTGGCGGCGCTATGAGCACGTCAATTCTGGACCGTCCTGTCTTTGCGCTGCAACGTAATTCGAGTTTTGCCGGGACCTTGCAGCTGCTGCGGCTGTACCTTCGCCGTGACCGGGTCGTCCTACCGCTGTGGGCGCTCCTGCTGTCGGCGCCGCTGGCGAGCGTCTATATCGGCAGCATCGAAAAGATCTATTCCACCGATGCCGAGCGAGCCGGGTTCGCGGCCACCATCATGGCCAGCCCCGCGCAGCGCGCGCTGTACGGTCAGATCTACAACCACAGCCTCGGCGCCGTCGGCATCTGGAAAGCCGGGATGTTCCACACGCTGATCGCGGTGGCAGTCATTCTCACCGTCATCCGTCACACCCGGGCCGACGAGGAATCGGGCCGGGCCGAACTGATCGATTCCACCGCGGTCGGCCGCTACGCCAGTCTCACCGCCGCCCTGCTGTTGTCGTTCGGGGCGTCGGTGGCGACCGGGTTGATCGGCGCAGTGGGGCTGCTCACCACCGACGTCCCCCCGGGTGGCTCGGTGGCATTCTGCACGGCGCTGGCCGCGTCAGGGCTGGTCTTCACCGCCGTCGCAGCGGTGGCAGCGCAGCTGTCGCCCAGCGCCCGAGTCGCCCGCGGTTTCGCGTTCGCAGTGCTGGGCGTCGCGTTCATCCTGCGCGCGGTCGGCGACGCGGGATCTGGCGCCGTGTCCTGGTTGTCTCCGCTGGGGTGGTCGCTTCAGGTCCGTCCCTTCGCGGGTGAACGCTGGTGGGTGTTGCTGCTGCATCTGGCGACCACGGTGGTGCTCACCGGTGCGGCATACCGATTGTTGGCAGGCCGCGACGTCGGCGCCGGATTGTTCGCCGAACGCAGCGGCCGCGGCACCGCTTCAGCGGCGCTTGGTGGTGTTTTCGGCCTGGCGTGGCGCCTCGATCGCGGCGCGCTGCTGGCGTGGACAGTGGGGCTGGCGCTATACGGACTGTTGATCGGGAGCGTGGCACACGGGATTGGGGACGAACTGGGCGGCGCAACGGGCCGGGACATCGTCGCGCGCCTGGGCGGCACCAGCGCGCTGGAGCAGGGCTTCATCCACGTCGGGTACGGCATGCTGGGCATGATCGCGGCCGCGTTCGCGGTCTCGATGTCGTTGCGAGTGCACCATGAGGAGACCAGCCAACGAGCCGAAACCCTACTGGCTGCAACTGTTTCGCGCTCCCGGTTGCTGGCAAGTCATCTGCTAGTGGCGCTAGGCGGATCGACGGTGGCCATTGTGCTCTCCGGGTTGGCCGGCGGGCTGGCCTACGGCATGGACGCTGGTGACGTCGCGGGCAAGTTACCCACCGTCGTGGGCACCGCTGCGGTGCAACTGCCCGCCGTCTGGCTGCTTTCGGCGGTGACCGCCGTATTATTCGGCGCCACACCGCGATTCACGCCGGTCGCGTGGGGTGTGCTGGTCGGGTTTGTCGCGCTGTACCTGCTTGGTTCCTTATCGGGATCACCCCAGTGGCTGCTTGACCTGGAACCGTTCGCGCATACCCCGCGCGTGGGCGACGATTTCACCGCGGTGCCGCTGGTTTGGTTGCTGGCCATCGACTTCGCATTGATTGC
>JALHRH010000192.1 GCA_022841565.1 Mycobacterium sp.
TCCGGGCCGATGTGCCATGATGTCCACGCTGGTCAAGGCGTATCCAGGAAGCACTCAGGGAGCAGTGGTGGATCTCAATTTTTCGATGGTCACCCGACCGGTCGAGCGGCTGGTGGCCACGGCTCAGAACGGTCTGGAAGTGCTGCGGCTGGGGGGCCTGGAAACGGGCAGCATCCCGTCGCCGTCCCAGGTCGTCGAGAGCGTGCCGATGTACAAGCTGCGACGGTACTTTCCGCCCGACAACCGGCCCGGCCAGCCGCCGGTGGGTCCCCCGGTGCTGATGGTGCATCCGATGATGATGTCGGCCGACATGTGGGACGTCACCCGCGAAGACGGCGCCGTGGGCATTTTGCACTCCAGCGGGCTGGACCCCTGGGTCATCGACTTCGGGTCGCCCGACAAGGTCGAGGGCGGCATGCGACGCACCCTGGCCGACCACATCGTCGCACTCGACCAGGCCATCGACACCGTGAAGGACACCGCCGGACAGGACGTGCACCTGGTCGGTTACTCCCAAGGCGGCATGTGGTGCTATCAGGTTGCGGCCTATCGGCGGTCGAGGAACCTGGCGAGCATCGTGGCATTCGGTTCTCCGGTGGACACGTTGGCCGCGCTGCCGATGGGCATTCCGGCGAATATGGGCGCCAGTGTCGCCGACTTCATGGCAGACCATGTGTTCAACCGGTTGAACATCCCAAGTTGGATGGCCCGCACAGGATTTCAAATGATGGACCCGATCAAGACGGCCCAGGCCCGCATCGACTTCGTGCGCCAGCTGCACGACCGTGAGGCGCTGCTGCCGCGCGAACAGCAGCGCAGATTCCTCGAGCGCGAGGGGTGGATCGCCTGGTCCGGGCCGGCCATCTCGGAGCTGCTCAAGCAGTTCATCGCCCACAACCGGATGATGACCGGCGGCTTTGCCATCAACGGTCAGATGGTGACACTGACCGACATCACCTGCCCGGTCCTGGCCTTCGTCGGCGAGGTCGACGACATCGGCCAGCCAGCATCGGTGCGCGGTATCCGGCGGGCGGCACCGAACACCGAAGTATACGAATGCCTCATTCGCACAGGCCATTTCGGTCTGGTCGTGGGATCCCGCGCGGCCCTGCAGAGCTGGCCCACCGTCGCCGAGTGGGTGCGCTGGATTTCCAACAACGGCGACAAGCCGGCCAGCATCAGCCTGATGGTCGAGCAGCCCGCCGAACACAACGACAGCGGTGTGGCATTCAGCTCCCGGATCGCTCACGGAATTGGTGAAGTTTCCGAGGCGGCGCTGGCGATGGCTCGCGGCGCCGCAGACGCCGTTTTCGCGGCCAACCGCTCCATGCGCACCCTGGCCGTCGAGACCGTCCGCACCCTCCCGCGGTTGGCCCGCCTCGGACAGCTCAACGACCACACCCGAATTTCTTTGGGCCGCATCATCGAAGAGCAGGCCCACGACGCGCCGCAAGGCGAATTTTTGCTGTTCGACGGTCGCGTGCACACCTACGAGGCGGTCAACCGGCGCATCAACAATGTCGTTCGCGGTCTGATCGAGGTCGGCGTGCGTCAGGGCGACCGGGTGGGCATCCTGATGGAGACCCGGCCCAGCGCGCTGGTCGCCATCGCCGCGCTATCCCGGCTGGGCGGCGTGGCCGTGTTGATGCGCCACGACGTCGACCTGGGGGCCCAGGTCCGGCTCGGGTCGGTCAGCGAAATCCTGACCGACCCCACCAACCTCGAAGCGGCCTGCCAGCTGCCGGGCCAGATCCTGGTGCTGGGCGGTGGCGAGTCACGCGATCTGCGTCTGCCCAACGACGGCTTCGAGCAAGCCAAAGTCATCGACATGGAACAGATCGACCCCGACGCGGTGCAACTGCCCGCCTGGTACCGCGCCAACCCGGGATTCGCGCGGGACCTGGCGTTCATCGCGTTCAACGCGGCCGGCGGCGAACTGGTCGCCAAGCAGATCACCAACTACCGGTGGGCCCTGTCGGCGTTCGGCACCGCGTCGACGGCCGCGCTGGACCGCAAGGACACCGTGTACGCCCTGACGCCGCTGCACCACGAGTCGGCACTGCTGGTCAGCCTGGGCGGGGCGGTCGTCGGCGGCACCCGGATCGCGCTGTCCCGTGGCCTGCACCCGGACCGGTTCGTCGCCGAGATCCGTCAGTATGGCGTCACAGTGGTGTCCTACACCTGGGCCATGCTGCGCGACGTGGTCGACGACCCAGAATTCGCGCTGCACGGCAACCATCCAGTGCGGCTGTTCATCGGCTCCGGTATGCCAACCGGCCTGTGGGAGCGCGTTGTCGACGCGTTCGCGCCCGCCCACGTCGTCGAGTTCTTCGCCACCACCGACGGGCAGGCGGTACTGGCCAACGTGTCGGGTGCCAAGATCGGCAGCAAGGGCCGGCCGCTGCCCGGCGTGGGACGGGTCGAACTCGGAGCCTACGAGCCCGAGAACGACCTGATTCTGGAGAACGACGACGGCTTCGTGCAGGTGGCCGCGACCAACCAGATCGGCGTCCTGCTCGCTCAGTCGCGCGGCCCGATCGACCCAACCGCATCGGTCAAGCGCGGGGTCTTCGCCCCGGCCGACACCTGGATCTCCACCGAGTTCCTGTTTCGCCGCGACGAAGACGGCGACTACTGGCTGGCCGGCAGACGCGGTTCGGTTATCCATACCGTGCGCGGCATGGTTTACGCAGAGCCGGTCGTCGACGCCCTCGGTTTTATTGACGCCGTCGACCTGGCGGTGGCCTACGGCGTCTCGGTCGGCGACCGGCAGTTGGCGGTGTCCGCGGTGACCCTGCGGCCCGGCGCGACGATCACGGCGGCCGACCTCACCGAGGCCATCGACAGCATGCCGGTCGGGCTCGGGCCCGACATTGTGCACGTGGTGCCTAAGATGACGCTCAGTGCGACCTTTCGGCCCACCGTCAGCGCCTTGCGGGCAGCCGGAATCCCAAAGTCCGGCCGTCAGGCCTGGTACTTCGACGCCGCCACCAACGAATTTCGCAAGCTGACGGCGGCGGCGCGCGCCGAGCTCAGCGGAAAGCGAGAGAGTGCCGATGCTTGATGACACCTTGCTGAGCATCCTGGTGTGCCCGGCCGACCGGGGCCCGCTGCTGCTGGTCAATGACGGCCGCGAACTCTACAACCCCAGGCTGCGCCGCGCCTACCGCATCGACGACGGCATTCCCGTCCTGCTGATCGACGAGGCCCGCGACGTCGACGACGAGGAACACGCCCGGCTTACGGCGTGAGACCTTCCGGCAGATCACCGGTGAGGTAGCGCTGCAGGTTCGGCGCGATGGTTTGCGCGACCTCCTCCCACGGTAGCGACGCGAACGGTTCGATCTTCACGATATGGCGTGCCATCACCACCCCAATCAATTGTGTGACGACGAACTGGGCACGGATTCTGCCCGTGCCAGGCGGGTCGTCGACGCGGGAACCCACCACCTCAGTGACAATCTCCTGAAGGTATGAGCGTGCGAAACCTACATCAGCGCCGCTGATCAGCGATCGCAACGATGCGACAAAACCAGGTTGGTTGTCCCACAGCGGTAGCAACACCGATGGCAGTGTCAGACCCAGCTCCTCGACCGGGGCGGTCCGCATTGGCGTGAGTACCTCCATGGGATCGACCGGAACCTGTATCGCCGCGGTAAAAAGTTTCTCCTTGGTGCCGTAATAGTGATGCACCAGAGCGGGATCGACTCCGGCCCGGGCCGCCACGGCCCTTATCGAGGTTCGATCAATCCCCTTCTCGGCAAACAGTTCTCGCGCACTTGCCAGAATGCGTTCGCGGGTATCCGAGGTTCCCGGCGGTCTTCCGGGCCGTCGGCGTCCAGAACCGGTAGCCACCACGCTAGGGTGTCCGTCGCCGCAATGTCGCAGCCGCCAGGCACAGTGATGTGACGGCGAATGCCAGCACCACAACCATGTCGCGCACCGCGGTGTTGGTCAGTTGCGGATGTGCACCAACCTGCTGCAAGGCCTCCAGCGCATAGCTAGCCGGAAGCACGTTGCTGATCCACTGCAACCAGTCCGGCATCGCCGCCCGTGGAACGATCACGCCGGCCAGTAGCAGTTGCGGGACCATGACCAGCGGGATGAATTGCACGGCCTGGAATTCGGTGCGGGCGAAAGCGCTGAACAACAATCCCAGCCCGACACCGAGGATGGCATTGTCGATCGCAATCACGAACACCCACATCGGACTGCCCGCGGTGGTGAACCCGAGCAGCCAGAACGAGACGGCACAAGCCACGACCGCCTGCACAGCAGCGGCAATCGAGAACGCAGTCCCATAGGCCATCAGGAGGTCGAGCCGACGCAGCGGCGTGGTTAGGATGCGTTCCAACGTCCCCGATGAGCGCTCGCGCTGCATCGTTATCGAGGTAATGACAAACATCACGAACAAGGGGAACAACCCCAGCAGGATCAGACAGGAGTTGTTAAAGGGCGTCGGCGCCCCGGGAAGGTGTGGGGCGTTGCGAAACATGAAGTACATCAGCGTGATCACCAGGATGGGAACCACGAGGATCATCGCGACGCTGCGGTGGTCGACGGCCACCTGACGCAGGATCCGTATGGTGGTCGCCGCATATGGCGTCAGGTGTGCACGTAGCGCTATCCGGCTCGGCGCTCGGTGCTGCGCCTGATGATGGACAGAAACGCTTCCTCCAGTGACGTGCATGAGGTGTCCGCTCGTAGTTGGGCCGGGGTGGTGTGGGCGACGAGGCGACCTTCCCGCATCAACAGCAGGTCAGCGCAATGGTCGGCTTCATCCATTACGTGGCTGGACACCAGCAGCGTGGTGCCGCCGGCGGCCAGTTCGGCGAACTGTCGCCAAAGATCAACGCGCAGCAGCGGATCCAGGCCTACCGTGGGCTCGTCGAGCACCAGCAGATCGGGCTGGCAGACCAGGGCGCAGGCCAGTGACACCCTGGTGCGCTGTCCGCCGGACAGGTTCTCGCAGAACGCGGTGCGATGCTCGGCCAGGCCTACGCGCTCGATGGCTTCGTCGGCGGCGCGGCGGTCGTAGCCGTACAGCGACGCGATGTAGCGGACGTTGTCGATGACCCGTAGGTCGCGGTAGATGGTCGGGTCTTGCGGAACGTATCCGACCCGCCGCCGCAGCGCTGCGCTGCCGGCCCGCCGGCCCAACACCGTGACAGTGCCTGACGCGATGATCTGGGTGCCGACGATGCTGCGCATCAGGGTCGTCTTCCCACACCCGGACGGACCGAGTAAGCCAGTGATGGTGCCGTGCGCGATCGTGACCGAGAAGTCTTGCAACGCTAGTTGTTTGCCTCGGATGACCCGCAGATGCTCGATGCCGACCGCCACAGAAGAGGCGTTTGGGGGTAATTCGTCCGGTGACGAAGTCATCAAGTGATTAATATCTGCCCCGTTGTCGATAATTGTCAAGGGGATGGGCAGAATCGGTGCGGTGATCGCCTCTCGTTCGGCTGCCGACCTGCAGGTCGATCCAGTCGCCGCGGCCCGCCGCTTGCTCGGCGCGACTCTGAGCGCAAGGGGTGTCACGGCGCTGATTGTAGAGGTGGAGGCCTACGGCGGCGTTCCCGACGGCCCCTGGCCGGACGCTGCCGCGCACTCCTACCGCGGCCTTCGAGAGCGCAACGCGGTCATGTTCGGTCCGCCGGGGCGGCTCTACACCTACCGCAGCCACGGGATCCACGTCTGCGCCAACGTGGCGTGTGGCCCCGACGGCACAGCCGCTGCGGTGCTGTTGCGGGCAGGCGCGATCGAGGACGGCATCGACGTCGCCCGGGCGCGGCGCGGCACGGCGGTCCGTAGCAGCGCGCTGGCCCGGGGCCCGGGAAATCTATGCTCAGCTCTGGGAATCACCATGGACGACAATGGGATTAACTTGTTCGACCCAGGCGCTCCGGTGACGCTGCGACTCTGCACGCCCCTGACTGCGACCGCGGGACCTCGGGTCGGGGTCAGCCAAGCCGCGGACCGGGCGTGGCGGTTCTGGCTGACCGGCCGGCCGGAGGTGTCCGCCTACCGACGAAGTCCGCGAGCACCGACACCGGGTGCCAGCGACTAGGTGTCCTGCCAAGACTCGCCTCGGTAGTGCGGATCAAGGCGGCGGACGGAGAAAAGGAACTATTCCACCGCCGTTCGTCTACGACCGGCTGGAACTGGAAGGATCGCAGCCATGGGTAACGAGTCATCCCGGATTCTCGACGAGTTGGGCTGGCGTGGACTGATCGCGCAGTCCACCGACCTCGACGCGCTGGCGGCTGAGGAGCAGCGCGGGCCGATGACTGTCTACGCCGGATTCGACCCCACCGCCGCGAGCCTGCATGCCGGACATCTGGTGCCGCTGCTGGCGTTGCGTCGTTTCCAGCGCGCCGGGCACCGACCGATCGTGCTGGCCGGCGGGGCGACCGGCATGATCGGCGATCCGCGTGAGGTCGGCGAACGCAGCCTGCAGGAGGCGGACACGGTCGCCGAATGGGCCGAGCGGATCCGGGGGCAGCTGGAGCGCTTCGTCGACTTCGACGATTCGCCGACCGGCGCGATCGTCGAGAACAACCTGGAGTGGACCGGTGCGCTGTCGGCAATCGAGTTCCTGCGGGACATCGGCAAGCACTTCTCGGTCAACGTGATGCTGGATCGCGACACCGTGCGGCGCCGCCTGGAGGGGGAGGGCATCTCCTACACCGAGTTCAGTTACATGCTGCTGCAGGCCAACGACTACGTCGAACTACGCCGCCGGCACGGCTGCTCGCTGCAGATCGGTGGCTCGGATCAGTGGGGCAACATCATCGCCGGGGTCCGCCTGGTGCGCCAAAAGCTCGGTGCGGCAGTGCATGCGCTCACCGTGCCGCTGGTGACATCGGCCGACGGCAAGAAGTTTGGCAAGTCCACCGGCGGCGGGAGCCTGTGGCTGGATCCGCAGATGACCAGCCCGTACGCCTGGTACCAATACTTCGTCAACACCGCGGATGCAGACGTGATCCGCTATCTGCGGTGGTTCACCTTTCTGTCCGCCGATGAACTCGCCGAGCTGGAACAGGCGACTACGGAGCGGCCGCAACAGCGTGCGGCTCAACGCCGGCTCGCCGCTGAACTCACCGTGCTGGTGCACGGCGAGGCAGCCACCGAAGCCGTCCAGCACGCCAGCCGGGCGCTGTTCGGCCAGGGGGAGCTGGACCGGCTGGACGAGGCGACGTTGTCTTCGGCGTTGCGCGAGACTTCGGTGGCAGAGTTGAAACCCGGAGAGCCGGACGGGATCGTGGACCTGCTGGTAGCCAGTGGCCTGTCCGAGAGTAGGAAGGCCGCGCGGCGCATCATCGGCGAAGGTGGTGTGTCGGTCAACAACATTCGCGTGGGTAGTGACGAATGGTCGCCGCAGCTAACGGATTTCCTGCATGGGCGGTGGTTGGTGCTGCGCCGCGGCAAGCGGAATGTCGCGGGTGTCGAAAGGGTCGGCTCGGTCTAGCCCGGGCTAGGCGCCACCCAGCGTCCCGACCTGGATCGAGGGCAGCTGGTCGTCAGCGGCCGACACCGCGAGCAGGCTCGCCGCGTTGTAGAAGGCGTCGTCAGTCATCAGGCCCCGCTGCGCGAGTTCGATGTGATTCACTTCCGTGCCCCATCGCGTGCTGAACAGGCGCTTGAGCTGGATGGGGTCGGGCCGGTGCAGGTTCAAATTCGGCTTCTGGCGCGCTAATTCGTCCCGACGGGCCAACGCCTGCGCGACCATGGCACGCCAATCGGGCAGTCGCGGGTCCGCACGCAGCAGTTCGAGGAAGTGCTGGATTGCCGGCAATGACCGGGCGAAAAACAGCGTGCGGGTGGTCAAACGCGCCGAGACCGAGACTGGGTCATCGCCGAATGTCCGGCTCTCATCGTCGGTAAGCCAGTGTGCCCGAACGCGTTCAGGAAAACCCGACGCATCGATAATTCCCGACGCTACCGCGTAGCGGTGGGCGATGACTTCCAGCGCGCCTTCGTAATCCTCGAAGTCGATGTCCGCGACTGCCCGCGACGCGCGGTCCCGGACGCTGCCCTCGTCGTCGGGATGGGTCAGGGTCCAATACCAGGCGGCCACTTGCTCCAGGGCCGGACGGTAGGCCCAGCGGTCGGTGGCGCACATACTCAGCAGCGAAAGCACGTCGACGTCCCGGATGTCGACGACGTGGTCGCCCCCGGGCGTCACGGCCACAGGTGTCGGCGGGGCCCACCGCTGCCGCCAACGCTCCGACCAGACGGTCGCGGGAGGTCCTGAACGCACCGCGACATCTCTCGGGCCACGGATTACCTCCTGCAGCGCCAGCACCGCGTCGGCGTGCTTGATGTCGGTCCGCATGGCCTTCAATTGCTTTGCCAGCGTACGGGTTTCGGGCATCCCCGCGGATTCCAACAGGCGGTTCCAGGTGCGCTGGGTAAAGGGTGTGCTGCGGGCTGTCTCGATGAGTTGCTCGGCCGTTGCTGCGGGCAGCACGCCGGATGCCACCGCCTGCGCCACCGTGTGACGGATGTTCACCAGCGCGTCCACGAAGACCGGGTAGCCATCTTCGGGGTCGCCATGCACCATGCCCACTTCGTCGTCGGCGTCGATGATCCCGTCGCGGTATCCCTCGAACACCCAGCCGTAGCCCTCCATGCCGAACGGGTGTAATTCTGCCGCGCGCAGTGCGCCCATGCTCGACGACCCGACCACACGCACTCCGTCGTCCATCAGCATCAGCAGTTCCTTGTGCCGCACCGATGCGCTCTGGAAGAACAGGCCGTCGACGATGAGCAGGGTGTCGCCGGTCCGGAGCCCGTACCGCAGGGCGTCGCCGAATGAAATCGGTGGTACTACTTCGGCATGAGGGATCACCGCATGGATGTCCTTGGTGCTGATCGTGGGCCCCGCGGTGACGACGACCCGAGCGTCGGTTGTCATCCATGCTCCTGCAGCGGGGTGCGCAATGGTGATTGCACCGTCGCGGACAAGCTTGGCGCAATGACCTTGACGACGGGTACGCAGGCATCGTCGAAGTCGCACACCACCGCAAGCGGCTCGGCACCGGCGACCGTCGCTACCGCGGTTGCTGCGGAGGCGAGCAGTTCGCCCAGCGAGTCGGTGCTGGTGATGTGCCAGGGCGTGGGGTTCGCTTCGGGCATGGGCTGCATGGACTTTCGCGCGGGGGCAAAGGTGTGAATCCGGGCGAATCTCTGGTAAACGGCTGAGGGTAGATCCTCACGCGCTCCACTGATCGCGGTGAGGCGTGATTGTGCGGCTTCGGTAATGGCCCGTGACAGCGCGACATTGGGATCGTGGTGCAGTCCGCTGCCGCTGAACGGGATCTCCATCATCGGTGAGGTGATCTCGGCGGCGAAGCAGTAGAAGCCGTCCCAGGTGTCCATGCGGGCAACCTGCAGTTCACTTCCCGCTCGGTGAATCATCTCGACCAGTTCCGCGCACTCCGAGCCGGCGACGTCCTCGATCGGCACCTCGAACAGCGTGGAACCCGGCTGTGCGGTGGCCATCGCGTACCGCTCCATCACCTCGTACAGGCCGTGCAGGGTGGCCTCGTGATAGCTGTTACCCGAAGCCAATCCCGTTGTGTCCATGCCGAAGATCGGTGGACCCCAGGCGTCGTTAACCGAAATATTCACCACGGTGGCCAACCACGGCACCCAGGTTCGGCGGCCGGTCAGCAATGTCGTGGCTGCCATCCAGTCGAGCTTGGCGCCGGGATGGTAGAAACTACCCGCCGGCCGGTTGAGATCAACCGGGTCGTACGTCAGCGCGTCGACGAGTTCGGTTGTTGGCGTTGATGATAAGTCAGGGGTGATGTTTTCGACGTGCCAGTTCTCCAGGGATTCCATGGCTGCGGAGACCTGAGCGGCCCGGTAGGTGGTGGCCTTGCCCTGGCTCACCGACAGCGTCAGCGACGCGGGGCGGACCGCTTGCACGGTGGGAATTCCCAGATCGTCGAGCCAGGTGAGGTCGGCCACCCGGGTGATACCGGCCGTCGCAAATAGCGGCTGGATGGCCGACCACGTCTGGTCCGGAGAGATGATGCGGTGGGTACCCGCGTGGTGACCGATCTTGAGCGGATCGGCGTGGCCCAACACCCGTGTCGGCCAGTGCGACCAATCGGGGCCGCTGAGTTGCGCAGTGCCCTGGACCGGCAATTCCGACATGGGCCTCACGCTACTGAGTAACGGCATCAACGGCGGGCCTTCGGTGGGGTTTGGACAAGAAGAATCCAGCGGGGTCTCATCGCGAGGGGAGTGGGAGGGGGAGGGGGTTGGCGATGAGACCCCGCTGGGAGTCAATTCACTCGGCGTCGCCGGCGTGGAACGCCGGAGCGGAGTAGGCGTTCTCGGTCTCGCAGAACAGGGTGTCGTAGGCCATGGGATTTTTCTCCTGGGTGTCGTGACTGCGTGTAGACCAATTCTTGGTTGCACCGGACCGCCGTGGTATCCCTCCGCTGGCCAATCCGGGGGCGGAAATCCGGGTCCGCCGTCGGCATGAGGGCAGTGTCCGCCGAACGGGGGACGGCAAACGCGTTAGCCCGCTTTCTGCTGGGAGGTCGGAATCAAAACGCGGTGGTGGGCAAACCTTTACCTCACCGTGTTGCGGTTGTGACAGTTGTTGAGCACTGTTGTCACGATGACCGCACCCGCGATCGCCCTCAGACTTCTGGCTCTGGCCACAGGCGTGTTTGGAGTGTCGGCCACGGTAGCGGCGCCGATCCATGCCGACATCATGGGCAACGCTTTTCTCAACGCGCTGAATAATGCGGGAATCCCCTACAGTCAACCGGCCACGGCGATAGCTCTGGGCCGCTCGGTGTGTCCCAAGGTGCTTGCGCCCGGTGGATCGTTCGATTCCATTGTCTCCGAGATGGCCGAGCTCAACGGCCTGCCGCAGGAACGTGCGGCCGCGTTCACCATCGTTGCGATAGCGACCTACTGCCCGGCGTTGATCTCGCCGATGCTGCCGCACCGACTGCAGGCCTAGGGCCTGAAGCCCTGATGGCCGGCGGCGCCGGCCGCGCCTCCGTCGCCGTTGGCCCCGACAGTTCGCTGGACGCCAACCATTCCGCCGTGCCCGCCGGCTCCGCCCCTGGCACCCCCTTAGCCTCGATCCACGGATGAATTGATTCCGCGTGGGGGGTGTCGGAATGAGGAAAGTGCCCTCTGAGCTGGGATGATTGATGTTGTCAAGGCATTAACCAAACCCATTTCGGAAAGG
>JALHRH010000193.1 GCA_022841565.1 Mycobacterium sp.
GACTGGCGGCCAGTCCGGCCTGCTATGGGGCAACGCCGGAGCCGGCGGAAACGGCGGGTCGAGCCTGCTGGGTGGCGCCGGCGGGGCTGGCGGAAACGGCGGCAACGGGGTGCTGATCGGCAACGGCGGGAACGCCGGCAACGGCGGGACCGGCACGGCGCAGGGCAACACCGGCGTTGGAGGAACCAGCGGCCTGCTGCTGGGCCTCGACGGCTTTAACGCTCCGGCCAGCAGCTCGCCGCTGCACACTTTCCAGCAACAGGTGCTCCGCGCGATCAACGCGCCGATACAAACGCTCACCGGGCGCCCGCTGATCGGTAATGGCGCGCCCGGACAGATGGGCACGGGACAAGACGGCGCCCCCGGCGGATGGCTGCTCGGTGACGGCGGGGCCGGCGGCTCCGGCGCGGCGGGCCTCAAAGGCGGCGCCGGTGGAGCGGCCGGGTTGTGGGGCACCGGCGGCGTCGGCGGGGCCGGCGGTAACTCGTCGGTTGGCGACGCGGGAGCTGGCGGGTCTGGCGGGGCGGGCGGGGTGATAGCCGGCAGCGGCGGTATCGGCGGCGGCGGCGGTCTCACCAATGTCGTCAACGGCCGTGGCGGGGCTGGCGGGTCCGGTGGGGCCGGGGGGCTGGCGAGCCCCGGTGGTGACGGCGGACTCGGTGGGGCCGCCCTGGCTAGCTTGGGAACCATTGGAGGTGCGGGCGGCGCTGGCGGGAACGGCGGGCCTCTGGGGGCCGGAGGCGGGAACGGCGGTGGCGGCGGCCTCGGCGGCGGAACCGGGGGTGCCGGTGGGGCCGGAGGCAACGCCGGCATGCTCGGGGGCCCCGGCGGCAACGGCGGAGCCGGCGGGTGGAGCACCCTTAACGGCGGAAGAGGCGGAATGGGCGGAAACGCCGGTCTCCTCTTCAGCAGTGGAGGAGACGGCGGCGACGGCGGTTTCGGTGGTTCGACCGGGTCCGGAGGTGCCGGAGGCAATGGCGGCAACGCAGGCCTCCTGGTGTCCACCGGCGGAGCCGGCGGAGTCGGCGGGTTCTCGTCGCGCACCGGTGGGGCCGGCGGGAACGGCGGCAACGCGACGCTGGTCGGATTTGGTGGCGTGGGCGGGGCCGGTGGGGTCGGCGCGACTGTCATTGGCGGCTCCGGTGGGAACGGCGGCCAGGCGGGCCCGCTGTTCGGCATCGGTGGAGCCGGCGGTGCCGGCGGTGCGGCCGCCGCTGGTCCGTCGACGGGAGGCGCCGGTGGCATGGGCGGCAGCGCTGTGCTGATCGGTATCGGCGGCGAAGGCGGCAACGGCGGAACCGGCCCAACTGGCGGAAGTGGAGGGCCCGGCGGTTCCGTGTTGTTGTTCGGCCTGAACGGTTCGGACGGGTTGCCTTAGCCGCAATTTCCCTGGATTCGGCAAACAGCGGTTTTTCGTGGTTGACGGCGGTGCGGGCGTCGTAGGCCACTATCGGCGCGGTGGAGGTGGATCTGTCTGGCAGCGCCAGGGCTGGTATCTGGGGGACCATCTGGCGTCAGGATGCCGACGCCCGCGTGCAGTTACACCTGTTAGAGGATCACGGCATGGGCCGCGGACTTTGCAACAGCGGGCCACCGGCGCACCGAGCGGTTGAACGGGTCCAGAGCAGCGCGCGCCCTTCCGTCCCCGCCGTTGACATCGGGACCTCAGAGCTGACATTGAAGAACGGGACACCAGGGTATGCCTGAACCATGGATTGGCTGATGTCGCACGCGGTGGCGATCGGCTCGGCACTGCTGGCATCGTTCGTTGCGGCGGTGGGCATCGTTGTTCGACAAGCCGCCCTGCAAGGTTCTGCCGCTGACGACGGATCCGCCAACGCCGTGGCCGTGCTCCGCGACCGGCTCTGGTGGTCGGGCACGGCCGCGGCCGTCGCCGGGTACGCGTTTCAAGCCATGGCCCTGGCGCACGGATCCCTGCTGTTGGTGCAGCCGTTACTGGTGTCTTCGCTGCTGTTTGTGCTGCCGCTGAGCGCTGTGCGGTCGGGGAATCGGGTACCCGGTTCCGACTGGGCATGGGCCATGCTGCTGACCGCCGCGCTCGCAGTTTTCGTGCTGTTTGGACAACCTCGGGAAGGACACTATCGGCCTGCCACGGCGGCCTGGACGGTCGCACTCACCACCGCAGTGTCGGTGGTCGCGATCGCCGCGGTGGCGGCCCGTCACACCGCCGACAGGGTTCGCGCCGCGTGGTTGGGGCTGGCTGTCGCCGTCGTGCTCGGGATGATCGCGGTGTTGACCAAGACCTGTACGAACCGGTACGCGGTCGGTGGCTGGCACGCTCTGCTCGCCGACCCAGCACCTTACGTGCTCGTGGGCCTGGCGGTCGCGGCGACAATCCTGCAGCAGTGGGCTTTTCACGCCGGGGCGTTGCAGGCGTCGGTACCGATCATGCTGGTCGGCGAGCCGGTGGTCGCGGTGATGCTTGGCATTGTCGTGCTTGGCGAGCATCTGACCGTTCACGGTGTGGGAGCGGTGGCGCTGCCGATGGCGGTCGCGGCGATGTTGGCGGCGACGATTGCACTCGGCCGCGGGGAAGGCGCCCAGACGCAGGAAGCAGCATCGAAGCATCGACGCCTGACGTAATGATCAAGCCGAGGCCTGTGCCAGCAAGCACGGGCGCGCTGCAGCTTCAGATCAGGCTCCTGGAAATCATTGGCTCCGAGCACCATTCACCCGCCTTTTCTTGTCGCGCGGTAACCGGCACCCGGTGTAACCCGCGACCGTGAGGTTGCCACTTGCGAACGGACCGGCGCACCGTCAGGGTGCTATCGGTAACCGGTGAGGTCCTGCCTATCGACGGAATCGCTTGTGCTGCTTGAGTTTCCTCGTTCCCAAACTGGATTAGTAGGTTCTTGACGCGGGCTTGGAAATCAGCTGCCTAACTGTCGAGCTGTCCCTGCAACAAGTCGCGCACTTTACCGGCACAGCGCGGTTCTGTTATGCGCTGACTTTGCGTCGCTTGGTGCTGGCCCGCCGGGGAGTCGACGAGGCCACCACCTCCGCGAGGAACTTCCCGGTGTAGCTTTCCGGCACCGCGGCCACATCCTCCGGAGTGCCCTGGGCCACAACGGTTCCCCCGCCGGCCCCGCCTTCGGGGCCCATGTCGACGATCCAGTCCGATGTCTTGATCACGTCCAGGTTGTGTTCGATGACGATCACGGTGTTGCCCTTGTCCACCAGTCCGCTGATGACGTTCAGCAGCTTGCGGATGTCGTCGAAGTGCAGGCCGGTGGTCGGCTCGTCGAGGATGTAGATCGTCCGTCCGGTCGAGCGCTTCTGCAGCTCGGAGGCCAACTTCACCCGCTGGGCCTCGCCGCCGGACAGCGTCGGGGCAGGCTGGCCGAGCCGCACGTAACCCAGCCCCACATCGACCAGGGTGCGCAGATAGCGGTGGATGCCGCTGATCGGTTCGAAGAACTCCGCCGCCTCCTCGATCGACATGTCCAGCACCTCGGAGATGGTTTTGCCCTTGTAGTGCACCTCCAGGGTCTCCCGGTTGTAGCGGGCGCCCTGGCACACTTCGCACGGCACATACACGTCGGGCAGGAAGTTCATCTCGATCTTGATGGTGCCGTCGCCGGTGCACGCCTCGCAGCGACCGCCCTTGACATTGAACGAGAACCGGCCCGGCTGGTAGCCGCGAACTTTGGCCTCGGTGGTGGCGGCGAACAGGGTGCGGATCTTGTCGAACACCCCGGTGTAGGTGGCCGGGTTGGACCGCGGGGTTCGGCCGATCGGCGACTGGTCGACCCGGACCAGCTTGTCCAGGTGGTCCAGGCCGGTGACCCGGGTGTGCCGGCCCGGGACCTGCCGCGCGCCGTTGAGCCGGTTAGCCAGCACGGACGCCAGGATGTCGTTGACCAAGGTGGACTTGCCGGAGCCAGAGACGCCCGTCACCGAGGTCAGCACCCCGAGCGGGAAGGACACATCGATACCGCGCAGGTTGTGTTCGCGGGCGCCAACGACAGTGAGCTGACGGCGCTTGTCGACGGGTCGGCGTAGCGCGGGAATATCGATGCTCTCCCGCCCCGACAGGTAGGCGCCGGTGATCGATTCCGTATTGCGCAGCAGGTCGCGGTACGTGCCGCTGTGCACGATGCGACCGCCGTGCTCGCCGGCTCCCGGACCGATGTCGACGACCCAGTCGGCATGCTCGATGGTGTCCTCGTCGTGCTCGACGACGATCAGCGTATTGCCCAAATTCTTTAGGCGAGTGAGGGTTTCGATAAGGCGCCGATTGTCGCGTTGATGCAGCCCGATGGACGGCTCGTCGAGCACATAGAGCACACCGACCAGCCCGGAGCCGATCTGGGTGGCCAATCGGATGCGTTGGGCCTCACCGCCGGACAGCGTGGCCGCCGCTCGCGACAGCGACAGGTACTCCAGCCCGACGTCGAGCAGGAATCCCAGCCGTGACTGAATTTCCTTGAGCACCTGCCCGGCGATCGCCTGCTCCCGGGGGCCCAGGGTGAGCGCGTTCAGAAAATCCGAGCAATCGGCGATCGAAAGCTCGCAGACCTCGGCGATGGACTTCGGGCCGTGCTCCCCCGCCGCGAGCGTCACCGCCAAGATCTCCGGCTTGAGCCGCGTGCCCTCGCACACCGGGCACGGGATGTCCCGCATAAAGCCCTCGTAGCGTTCCTTCATCTGCTCGGATTCCGTCTGCGCCATCTTGCGCTGCAGGAACGCCAGCACACCTTCGAACTCCGCGTAGTACGACCGAGTGCGTCCATACCGGTTGCGGTACCGCACGTGCACCTGCTCGTCGGCGCCTTCCAGGATGGCCTTGCGGGCTTTTGCCGGCAGCTTGCGCCACGGGGTGTCGACGTCGAACCCGAGTGCGTCACCCAGGCCGGCCATCATCCGGGTGAAATACTCCGCGGTGTGGCCCGACGCCCACGGCGCCACCGCGCCGTCGGCCAGCGTGAGGTCCGGGTCGGGCACCACCAGGTCGGGATCGACCTCCTTGCGGATGCCCAGCCCGACGCATTCGGGGCAGGCGCCATAGGGCGAGTTGAACGAGAACGACCGCGGTTCCAGGTCGTCCACGGCCAATGGGTGCCCGTTGGGGCAGGCCAGTTTCTCGGAGAACCGCTGTTCGCGTGCATGATCGTGCTCATCGCGGTCGTCTGGAAATTCCAGCACCACGATGCCGTCGGCCAAATTGAGCGCGGTCTCTACCGAGTCGGTGAGCCGTTGCTTGGCGCTGGCTTTGACGGTGAGGCGATCCACCACGACCTCGATGTCGTGCTTCTCCTGCTTCTTCAGCTTGGGCGGCTCGGTCAGCGGATGCACCACACCGTCCACCCGGACCCGGCTGTAGCCCTGGGCGTTGAGCTTGTCGAACAGGTCGGCGAACTCGCCTTTGCGGGTGCGCACCACCGGCGCGAGCACCAGGAACCGGATGCCCTCGTCCATCGCCAGCACCTGGTCGACGATCTGCTGCGGGGTCTGACGTGCGATGCGCTCGTTGCAGATCGGGCAGTGCGGCGTGCCCGCACGGGCGTACAGCAACCGCAGGTAGTCGTACACCTCGGTGATGGTGCCGACCGTCGAGCGCGGATTGCGGTTCGTCGACTTCTGGTCGATGGACACCGCCGGCGACAACCCCTCGATGAAGTCGACATCCGGCTTGTCCATCTGCCCCAGGAACTGGCGGGCGTAGGCCGACAGCGATTCCACATAGCGGCGCTGCCCCTCGGCGAAGATGGTGTCGAACGCCAGCGAGGACTTGCCCGATCCAGACAGACCGGTGAAGACGATCAGGGCATCTCGGGGTAGATCGAGGTCGACGCTGCGCAGATTATGCTCGCGTGCGCCCTTGACGATGAGGCGGTCAGCCACGCTGCCCCTTTCAGCTGTAACTGGTGTTGCCCTGGCTCTGAATAGTCAGAGCGCGGGCCGCATTCCATGCTAGGTGTCCCCACTGACACGAACTCGGCCAAGCCGACCGAGCCGACCGTCACCCAGTAGCCTGCATGGGTATGACCGCTCCCAACGACGTCAGCGACAACTACACCGGACACGTCGAACCGGGCACCTCCGCCCGACGCACCCTGCCTGGCGCAACCATCGTGAAGGCCTCGGTAGGCCCAATGGACAACAACGCCTACCTGGTCACGTGTTCCGCGACCGGAGAAACTCTGCTGATCGATGCCGCGAACGACGCCGACGTCCTCATCGACCTGGTTCGACGGTACGCGCCGACGTTGTCTCTGATTGTGACCAGTCACCAACACCTCGACCACTGGCAGGCCCTGGAAGCCGTCGCAGCAGCCACCGGGGCACCGACGGCCGCCCACCAGATCGACTCCGGACCGCTTCCGGTCAAGCCGGATCGTTTGCTGGCGAATGGCGACAAGGTGCAGATAGGCGAGCTGACGTTCGACGTCATTCATTTGCGCGGACACACCCCGGGATCGGTCGCGCTGGCTTTGGACGGACCCGCCACTGGCGGGGTGACGCACTTGTTCACCGGTGACTGCCTGTTCCCGGGCGGTCCTGGCCGGACAACACGCCCAGAAGAATTCGACTCACTGATGACGGACCTCGAAACCAAGGTGTTCTCACAGTACGACGACGAAACGGTCGTCTATCCCGGCCACGGCGACGACACAAAGCTGGGCAACGAGCGACCCCATCTCGCAGAGTGGCGCGAACGAGGCTGGTAATTCCAGCCCGGGCTGTCAGCCCACTAAGCAGGCAACAGCCCCGAGCGCGACTCCCAGTCAGCACTGCCCACACAGCAGAAGTGAAGGTGCACTGCAAGAGAGCCACCTTCAACTAGGCAGGACAGTCCTCCAGATCCAGATCCCAGTCAGTCGTGACAGTGAGAAGCGGACCGGGCGCGGGGTCCGTCAGCGGAATGATGTCACCGATCAGGTCTGCATCTCCGCGGCCCTCGAATAGGGCCACACAAGGTTTAGCGTCGAGCCGAGACAAGAATCGCACGCCAGCTACACCGCCGTCGTAGAGGTCACCAGCAATCGTCTGGGTAACCACGCGCCGACTCGTCGTAACTTCGTGCAGATCAAGGTGTTCCATGCCATTTTCGACCAGAAGTGCGGCGTGTCTATCTTCTATCTGTTGACGGACCGCAACGTCGGTCAGGTCAATCAGCGGGCCTTGAATTCTTGATAGCGCTGGAACCAGTACGTTCTGGCGGCGCCAGCTTGCAGTCACCGGCTCGGAGGCGAAGTCTTCAGCCGCTTCAGGCCCGTATCGCTCGATATGCCTGAGCTTGGCATCAAGATTTGGCCGAAGGTCCGCCAGCACTTCGCGTAGGCAGGTTTCGGGCAAGTCCGCCAGGTAGTAGAGTGCGGAAGCGGTGGCGGATATCGTCGAACCGATGGCTGAAGCTGTATAGCTCAAGCGGCGTGAATTCAAGTGGACTTGCGTGGTAGCCAACTCGCCACAACAAAAGTTCGGAGCCGACTTTGCTCACGCCTGAAAGCTAGCGACCTGTCTAGCCGCTTGCACGACCATCGCGAAATCACCCGTCTCCGACGCGCCGCCGAGAACTTCGACCGGCGCACGATCGTCGAGACGTGTGTTCGTGCCGAACAACCAGGCCCGCGCAGTCTTGTCGTCGTACGCATCTACAAGCATTCGGACAACTTTGTAGCCCTCTCGCAACCTACGTTCGGTTATCTCGTGTGGTTCCGGGCCGCCGACTCGCGCGTATCGGCCGATCTGTTTTGCATCGGCAAGGCCTGCGAGGGCTGCGGCGATTCGTTGTCCGACCGTTTCCTGCAGGTAGCTGGCGATTTCACGAATTGGGCGGGTCGTTGCCTCGACATCGAGCTTCTCAGCGGCACTGGCTGTCAAAACGGACATTTTGGGACCTCCGGACGGGCTGTATCCACCACAAGGCTACCACTATGTCACCGTCAAACAACACCACAAACAACACCACTAGTTACCACACGAGGTGCTTGGTGAAGTCTCGCCCGATACCTATCGAGATTTTGCCCGCTGCCGGATGAGTACTTCACGGTGTTGGTGACATTGCTGCTGTTGTCGGTGTCGACGGTATTCCCTGGTGGTGTCGGCAAGACATGGCAACCCGGCGATTTCGAGCAACTGCTCGAAGACGTCACTACCCGGGTGTTCGACGTCTACGGCGACTCCACCGTGATCTACCCCGGCCACGGCGATGACACGGTGTTGGGAGCCGAGCGCCCGCATATCGATGAGTGGCGCCAGCGCGGCTGGTGAAGCGGCCTGAGCGCCTAGGTGGTGTGCACGATCAAAACGTCGACCTTGGCCCTGCGGGAGACGTTCGCCGGGACCGAGCCGAGCAGCCGTCCCGCTATCGTGCTCAGACCGACATTGCCGACCACCAACAGATCCGCTTTCTCCGACTCGGCGAGCTGCACCAGGGCGTCCACTGGGGCGCCTTCAATCGCCCGCTCCTCGACGTTCTTGGCGCCGGCGATGTGCGCCCGCTCTTTGGCGTCGTGCAGAATCTCGTAGATCGGGCCGGTTCCGGTGACTTTGTAGCTTTCGTTCTTCAAGGCGTCGACGGCGCGGGCGTCCTCATGTTGGGGTAGGTATGCCGACGCAATGATCAATTTGGCGTCCGACCCCGCGATGCTGGCTGCCCTGTCTACCGCGCGCATCGACGAATCCGAGCCGTCAGTCCCTACGACCACGGTTTGATAGGCGCTCATTTACCCTCCCAGGTGTCGGTTTCCGCCAACTCAAGACACTATCGCGTTGCTGGACGTAGACGGGAGAGGATTGCGGCGCGGGTCACGTTCGGACCGCCTCAATTGCCACTTGGCCGCGTCGGCGGGCACCCGTGCACATAAAGTTGAGATCAATCATGTCTGTGTCAATCGTCGAAAATCCCGTGGCTGACGACGCCGGACCGGCGGTCACGGCACACCCGAGGGGCCGTTTCCTCGACCCCTGGGCAATAGCGGCGCTGACCGCGATCATCAGCGGCGCTTGGGCCGGGAGGCCGTCGCTGTGGTTCGACGAGGGCGCGACGATCTCGGCGTCAGCCAGCCGCACGCTGCCCGAGCTGTGGAAGTTGCTGGGGCACATCGACGCCGTGCACGGCTTCTACTACCTGCTGATGCACGGCTGGTTCGCGATGTTTCCGCCGACAGAGTTCTGGTCCCGGGTCCCCAGCGCGCTGGCCGTCGGAGCCGCTGCCGCCGGTGTGGTGGTTTTCGCCAAACAGTTTTGCGGACGCGGGACCGCTCTGTGCGCGGGCGCCGTCTTCGCCGTACTGCCGAGGGTGACCTGGGCGGGCATCGAGGCGCGCTCCTCGGCGCTGGTGGTGGCGATAGCGGCCTGGCTGACGGTACTGGTGGTTGCCGCGGTGCGGCGTAACCGCGCGCGTCTGTGGGTGTCCTACGGGCTGCTGTTAATGGTGGCGATCCTGGTCAACATCAACATGGTGCTGCTGGTGTTGGTCTACGCCGCGATCCTGCCCCATTCGGCGCCCGGGAGGCCGCACAAATGGCCCGCCATCTGGCTTGCCGTGGCGTCGGCCGTAGCTCTCGCGTCGATGACGCCGTTCATGCTCTTTGCCCACAGACAGGTGTGGCAGGTCGGATGGATCAACGGCCTCAACCGGAATCTGTTCCTCGATGTCGTGCACCGGCAGTACTTCGACCACAGCGTGCCGTTCGCCATCCTGGCGGGGGTACTGCTGATCGCCGCGCTGGTACTACGGGTCATCGGCAAGGCCCGGGCCGAGGACGGCGCGGGCCGTCTGCTGCTGGTCAGCGCGCTGTGGGTGGTTGTCCCCACTGCCGCCGTCCTGATCTACTCGGCGGTGAGCGAACCGATCTACTATCCGCGCTACCTGATCTTCACTGCTCCGGGTGCGGCCGTCGTCCTGGCGATCTGCATCCTCGCGGTCGCCCGCAGGCGGTGGCAGCTCGTCGCGCTCGTGGTGGTTCTCGCCGTCGCCGCCTTCCCGAACTACTACTTCACCCAGCGCGGACCGTATGCCAAGGAGGGCTGGGACTACAGCCAGGTCGCCGACGTCATCAGCGCCCACGCCGCCCGCGGCGACTGTCTACTGGTGGATAACACGGTGCCGTGGCGGCCCGGCCCGATCCGTGCCCTATTGGCGAGCAGGCCGGCGGCCTTCCGGTCGCTGATCGACGTCGAGCGCGGTGTCTACGGGCCCAAGGTCGGTGCGTTGTGGGACGGTCACGTCGCGGTGTGGCTGACGACGGCCAAGATCAACAAGTGCCCCGCGTTGTGGACGATCACCAACCGGGATAAGTCGCTCCCCGATCATCAAGTGGGACAGGCGTTGTCGCCGGGAGCGGCGTTCGGGAAGGCTCCGGTTTACCAGTTCCCGAGTTACCTCGGCTTCCGCATCGTGGAGCGATGGCAGTTCCACTACTCCCAGGTCGTCAAGTCAACTCGCTGAGCGTCTGTCCCGTTGGGTCGCCCGCTAGGGGGCGAAGAATCCGAACGCACTACGGAACCGATCAGATACGGGGTTGTCGCCCGAGAGGACTATCGGTCGCCGCCGATGTCGGCGACGATGCCCGGGAGCCTGCCGACGGTGAAGAATTCTTGGTGGTGGATAGCTCGACGCCACCGGCCAAGACGGTACAGGTGCCCAGGTGCTGGCCGAGCAGCTCACGTTAACTGCCGGTCTCGCTGACCCTCTCCGCCGCTCCTACACCGTAGGAGGACCGGGTAGGTTACGGTCGCAACTCAGCCGTCGGTGGATGCTCGGGGCGACAAGCACGGCGAGCCGTCCAGTAGGACGCCAACACACCGCACGCGGCCAGCACGGTGAAAACCGTGTACAGCCAGCGGGCCTCCATCACCGCACCGCCGCCGGTGGCAGTGTTTACCACCACGCCCGCTAGCCCAGCGCCGAAGGCCGCGGAGATCAGTTGCACGGTGTTGATCGCGGCGGCCGCCGCGCCGCTCTCCGAAGGGTCGTCGACGCAGCCCATTGCGCGCGCCGACAGATGCGGCCACGCCATCCCGATGCCGGTTCCGGCGACCAGGAGAGCGGCGGCCCACACCACGATGAACCCGAACGAGGCATCGGCCCGCTGCGTGACGGCGCCGAACGCCAGGCCAGCCGCCATCAGCAGTGGCGCCACTAAGACGACGCGGTTGATCACTTGGGGGTTTTTCAGCGACGCGCTGACGATCTCACTGACTGTCCAGCCGATTGCCAATGAGGCACCGAGGAATCCCGCCGCGACTG
>JALHRH010000194.1 GCA_022841565.1 Mycobacterium sp.
CCAGGAACCAACAGGAAAAGCTGGGCAGACCAGCAGAACAGTCATACCCCAGCCCACTTAATCAAGATCAAACAATCAACAGATCACGCCACACGGTCCATCGGTGGTTTGAGGCTTAGATCTGCGCGGCATGGTCCGGTGAGTCGTAACCCAGGTCCCGCGCGAGGGCGTCCACCTCTGCCCAGGCTGGATCGTCGGCGTCGACCCGCTCTTGGGCGGATGACACCCGGCGCAGGGGGGAGAGGTTGCCGACCTTCCACGGTAACGGCGACCCGCCCCGGAAGAACTGGTGGTCGCCGACCGTCTCGGGCGGTGGATTGGTGACGTGTGCCGCGTTGTCGGAAAAGGTCAGACCCCACCGACCCAGAGCGGCATCGACGCTCGTTCTCGGTCGGGCCGCAAAAGTCTCGTAGCGCAGCACGACAAGTTCGCCCACATCGGTTTCGAGTGGCTTGAGGCAACCCTTCACCAGCTCCAGGGCGTTAGCCACCGTGTCTTGGATCCAGAAGTCCAACGGCGTGCGTATGGGCGAGTCCCGATGCGCTAGACAAGAATTCACGACCTCACGTGGATCTCGCAGCACGAAGACCGGCACGGCCTCCGGAAAGGTCCGCCGCAGGGCACCCAGCTGGGTCGCGTACCGCGGGTTCTTCTCGCCCCAAATGGTGCACGGGCCGGTGATCTCGCTTACCACCGTTCGCAGGGCGCCGGCGGGGTCGTTCGTTTCCCGGGCGTAGCGCTGGTAGTCACCAAAGACACCACGATCGACAAGGAAGGCCTGCAGGGTCCCTACTACCGACGAGCCGGACCGACTGACCTGGATCAGATCGATCTCGTCGAAGATCGTAATGTTGTCATGGGAATTGAGGTACTGGGTGACGATGGTCGTCCCGGATCTCGGCGCCCCGACAATGAACAGCTGCACGGTTCGTGCAATCCCGGCGGCCGGCCTCAGATTGAAAGTCCTACCGACTTCGCCAGATTGCCGGTGATTTCAATCAGGGACGCGATCACGTGCTGCTGCTGGCCGGCAATGGCTGCCGTCGCCTCAGCCTGCGCGTTGCGCATTGCCTCGTTGATGCGCTGCTCGACAGTTTCTGCGCCCAGCCGCAGCAGGCCGTCTTCAATGAACAAGCCGGTTAACAAGCGGTGCCCGTTGATCGTCGCAGTGACCGTCTTCTCTTCATCTGTGGCAGTGAAGGATCCCGTGTCGGACTGGGTCATCTGGTCCTCGAGAAGGCTGTTGAATCGCTTCAACTGCTCCAACGCCTCGGCCACCTGCGGGTGCTGAGCCTCTGTTTCGGTGCCCATCTGATCTCCTTTTATTGATCGTGTCGAATGGTTGCTGCACTAGTTGTCATTCCCTGCGGGTGCCAGCCCGCATCAATCCGTCCTCCAGGAGACAGCCTTGCTGTTGAGGCAGCGCCCTGCTGATAGCGGCCTTCTTCGGGCGGGGAATCGCCGGATCGGTTCACGCCAGCGCGTCGCAGTACCGAGCACGTTGCGCCGCAAGGTGGCCCGATTAAGACCGCGGTCTTGGGCCGCGGTAGGCCGCGGCGGCGGGGCGTTCGTATGCGGACGGGCCACCCCGGCGTTTGTCGGGCGTCGTCGACGAGTCCGGCGGCGGGTTCGGGACGTAATCGTCGCCGCACCAATGGTGGCTGCGACCACCACGGCGTCCCTGACTTGGCCGCATAGGTGAGGGCTGGCGCCCGAGTGGAGTCGTCGACGGGCTTGGGAGACGTCGCGCACGGATCGATCGTTGGCCGAGAAGTTGCCGCGCTGAAGAGAGCGATCAGTAGCACCTGCTTCAGGCTCACTGTGGCCACGGGAATACGGTGCACCACTCGTCGCTCCATCCGTTCGGCCGCCCGATCAAGGGCAATCATTTACCGTTTCAGCTTCGCCTGCATCTTGGAGCAGTCCGGCTTCGTCGGCGAGGCCTCGCTGACTGCGCCAACACTCGCTGCACCGCTCAACGTGGTTGTGAATATTGACTTTCCGCCCGTTGTCGCGCTGGTGAACGGGCGTCGGCCGCTACGGGCCGCCGGCTACCTGCCGTGGCATCCGGGGAGATTCCCCGAGTTTCTCGCCGCCGGCACCGTCGTCGGGCATGCCGGTCAATCGGATCCCGCCGTCGTCGAGCGCTCCGGGCTGCCTGAGCAGGACCTGCGTGATCGGTACGGGCGTTTCGCCTGTACTCGGTAGCTGCGCAAATAAACTCATCCGTCTGCCTAGAGTCCATCTTCGCGCGTAGCATTCTCCGGCGGGAGCCAGTTCAACCCGCTTGCCGGCGCAGCAGGGGAGGAGTATGCATGACGAGCTTCACCGACCAGCCGGACAACGTCATCGAGATGGCCGGCGTCGGGGCGACGCCGCCGAGCCTGCCCCCTAGTCGGTTCGACGCCTCGACTCGGGAAATCTCCGAGCTGCAATGGGAGCGCTTCCGGTCCTCAATTGCCGAGATCTTCACCGCGTTCGGGATGGACCTGGGGGCGCCGGGTACCCGGGAGACTCCGCAGCGGTTCCTCAAGGCGCTCTATGACTTAACTGCCGGATACGACGGCGATCCGAAGCTTGCGACGAGCTTTCCCACCGAGCATGGCGAGGCGATCGAAGTCGCGCCCTCGCAAGTCATCGAGGGACCGATAGCTTTCAACTGCCTCTGCGAACATCACGCGCTGCCGTTCTTTGGAACCGCGTTCCTCGGTTACATCGCGGGCGACCAGATCATCGGTATCTCCAAGTTGACGCGGCTCGTCCGGCTCTTTGCGCGCCGGTTCACGGTTCAGGAGCGACTCGGCGAACAGATCGCCGACGGCCTCGTCGCTTTGGTCGAACCCCGTGGCGTTGCGGTGCACCTCAGTGCTTCGCACCTCTGCACCCATGTGCGGGGAGTAGAAGAACACTCGCGAACGACCACCATGGTCTGGCGCGGCGAGTACGCGGACGCCGATCTGCGCCGCGAGTTTCTCGCCGAGGTGCGCTCTACGCGGTGAGGCGAGTAATCGCTGACCCCTGCGCTGCCGCTTCTGGTCAAACCTTGTTGGGGTGGCGGCGCTGTAGCTGGCCAACGTGTGAATCTGGCCGTGCCACGTCGTGCCTCCCTCGGTGCGCTGTGCTGGCTGCACAAGCGGACACGCCCTCAGCATGAAAATGTGGATTTTACCGCAAACGGGTGATCCTCCGATTTAGGCTGCCTCGTGCCCTGATGAACGTCAGGTGAACTCCGCAGTGGAGCGAGGAGAGCCCGAAATGTCGTACTTGGTTGCAGCGCCGGACTCGGTCACGGCCGCAGCTGACAATCTGGCCGGCATTCGCACGGCACTGGGTGCGGCCGCTTCGGCGGCGGCGGGCCCCACGACGGAGTTGCCGGTGGCTGCAGGCGACGAAGTATCGGCGGCAGTCTCGCAACTATTCGGCAGCTACGCCCTCCAATTTCAAGCCCTACACCGGCAAGCGACGGCGTTTCATGCCGAGTTCGCGAGATCGCTGAACGGCAGCGCGGCAGCTTATACCGTCGCCGAAGCCGCGAATGCATCGCCATTGCAGGTCGTGCTTGACGCGGTGAACGCGTCAACCCAAACGTTGCTGGGGCGCCCGTTGATTGGCAATGGCGCGAATGGACAGGACGGCATCGGGTCATTCCCCGGTCGCGACGGTGCGCCCGGCGGACTGTTGTACGGCAATGGCGGCAACGGCGGGGCCGGCGGACCCACCGGCGGCGCGGGCGGTGCTGGCGGGCCCGCTGGACTGATCGGCAACGGCGGGAACGGCGGGGCTGGCGGTACAAACGCGGCCGGCGGTGCCGGTGGGGCCGGCGGGTTGCTATTCGGCAATGGTGGTGCCGGCGGAGCCGGCAACGGGACCGGGGCCGGCGGTGCCGGCGGCAACGCCGTGCTGTTCGGTGCTGGTGGGAACGGCGGAAGCGGGCCATCCGGCGGCGCTGCGGGCCGTGCCGGGGTTTTCTTCGGTGACGGTGGCGACGCGGGGGCGGGATCCGGGCGGCCCGGCGCCGACGGCGGGCTGTTCGGCAACGGAGGAGCTGGTGGGTCCAGTGCGACGGGCGCTGGTGGTGCGGGCGGGAATGCTTTCTTCGGAGATGGTGGGGACGGCGGTTCGAGCACTGGTGGCGCAGGCGGTGTCGGTGGCAACACCCTCGTGGGCAGCGGCGGTGCCGGCGGCTCCGCCCTCGGTACTAACGGTGCAGCGGGCGGTTCGGGCGGAAACGTCGGCCTGGTGGGCTTCGGCGGTGCCGGCGGTGTCGGCGCAACCGGCGCGGCCCCGGTGTTGCTGGTGAGTTCCGGGAACGGCGGTGCTGGCGGAGTCGGCGGCAATGGCGGGTTGCTCTTCGGCGGCGGCGGCGCCGGGGGGGCCGGTGGTGCCGGTGGGGCTACGTCGGCCATCGGTACAAACGCCGGCAACGGTGGTGCCGGCGGTGCCGGCGGTACTGCCAGTTTGTTCGGTAACGGAGGTATTGGTGGCGCCGGCGGGACGGGTGGCGCCAACAGCGGCGGTGCCACTGGCGGTGCTGGCGGTGCGGGTGGTGTCGGCGGTCGCGGTGGCGGCGCCGGGCTGTTGTATGGCAATGGTGGCGACGGTGGCGTCGGCGGCACAGGTGGGACCACCGCTCGGAACAACACAGCGGGCGGCACCGGAGGCGGTGGCGGCGCGGCAGGCCAGGGCTTCCTTGTCGGCAACGGCGGGCACGGCGGCGCCGGTGGCGCGGGCGGGGCTTCTACGGCGACCAACGGCCCGGGCGGACTCGGCGGTCTGGCCGGCCGAGGCGGAGACGGCGGACTGCTGTTCGGCGATGGTGGGACCGGTGGGACCGGTGGCGCCGGGGGCGCAGGGAGCGGCTCTGGTAACGGAGGGAATGGCGGCGACGGTGGCGGCGGCGGCGACGCCAACATCGTCGGCAACGGAGGTAACGGTGGCGCCGGCGGCGCCGGTGGGGCCGGCGGCGCTACGGGTACCGCCGGCACCGGTGGTATCGGAGGTGAACCCGGAACGGCCGGGCCATTTGGGAAGGGGGGCGTTCCCGGTCCGCCCGGAGCGGCGGCGGTGACCTTCCCCAGCGTGGCCAGCAGCCTTCCGATCGTTGGGCCCTATGAAGATCTGTTCAACAACACGGTGACCAATCTGCGGGGCATCGGCACCGCTCTGGGTGCCAACCCAGCGCCCGTCCTGCAGCAGTTCCTGACAAACCAGTTCGGTTACGGCTCGCTGACTTTCACGGCGCTGACCGACGCCACCCGAGACTTCGCTATCGGCTTAGCCGGCATACCGCCGAGCCTGCAAACCGCTTTGTCGGCCCTCGTCGCGGGCGATACCAGTGCTGCGGTCAGTGCCGTCGGGAATGCGTTGGTGAAGCTCTTCTACACCGGTCTCGACGTGAGCAATCTGTCGGACATTCAGTTGCTCGGCACCATAGGCGACCTGCTGCCCCCGGTAGGCATTCCGGGGGACATAGCGCAGAACCTCACCAATGTGCTCACGACCATCACTGACACGACCATCTCCGCCAACCTCGCAACCGCGAGCATGGAATTTGGTCTACCGCTGGCCTTCGCGATTTACGCGGTAGGTTCCCCGATCACCACCGTGCTGGCACTGGGCGACAGCGTGACGACTTTTGTCAGCGCGGTCCAGGCGGGAAACCTGCAGGCGGCGCTGACTGCCCTGGTCGGGGCTCCCGCAAACATCGCCAACGGCTTCCTGAATGGCCAAGCTACGATTCCGCTGCCGCTGCCTCCGTCAGTATCGCCGGTTCCGGTGACCTCGATTACCGCCCACATTCCGATTGGCGGCATTCTCTCTCCCCTGCGGCCGTTCAGCGCTACGGCGACGGTGAACCCCCTGGTGCCTCCGATCACGATCCCGCTCTCCGGTACGCCAGGCGGTGGGCTCATCCCTGCCCTGATTGGCTACGTGGCCCCAGAGTTGGCTGCGGCAATCGCATAAGCGGACGACGAGCGGCATGCGGCGGCGTGCGTCCGAGGCCCAAGGTCTTGCTCGCCGGTTCGGAGTTTGGTCTGGGTGACGCGTGGGTGATGCCGGGTCAACGCACCGGATCGCGCCATCGCGGGGAAGCGCCGGACGCTCGGATTGACGACCTTGGTGTGGACTGATTCGATGCCTATCCCGTTGCTGCTCGTGGTTGCCCCACGCTGGCACGGGTGCGAGCCAGTCCGCACCGGCAAGTGCACTCGCGGCGACTCAGTGCTCGGTAGAGGTTCGACGCCCAGGATTCTGCGTCAAGCTTGCACGGGCGCCCCGTATGCTCTGATCTACCCGATTCACTGCGTTTGCTGGTGCATGGTAGAGAGGGCGGAATGACGGTCGAGTTTCGCTTGCTCGGCGACGTCGAGGTGTGTGTGGACGGGCGGCGGCTGGATATCGGGCATGCGCGGCGCCGATGTGTGTTGGTGGCGTTGCTGGTGGATGTCAACCACGCCGTTGCGCCCGAGCAGTTGGTGGATCGGGTGTGGTCGGACCGGCCGCCGCGCCGAGCCCGAAACTCGTTGGCGGGTTATGTGTCTCGTCTGCGTAGTCTGCTCGCCGACGTCGATGGCGTCACGCTCTCCCGGGGGCCGGCGGGTTACATGCTGGCTGCCGATGCGTTGACGGTGGATTTGCACCAGTTTCGGGATTTGGCGGCGCAGGCACGGGCGAGCGCGGATCCGGTGGTTGCCACGGCGTTGTTCGATCAGGCGTTGGGGGTCTGGACCGGTGAACCGTTCACGTTCCTGGACACTCCGTGGCTCAATGAAGTCCGCAGTGCGGTGCGTGCCGAGCGGTTCGCGGTGGAGCTGGATCGCAATGATGTGGGGTTGCGGGCGGGGCGTCATGGCGAGTTGATGGTGGAGTTGATCGCGGCACAGGCCGCTCATCCGTTGGATGAGCGGTTGGCTGCGCAGTTGATGCTGGCGCAGTACCGATGTGGGCGGCAGGCCGATGCGCTGGACACCTATCGCCGGACCCGGTTTCGGTTGGTCGACGAACTCGGCGTCGAGCCCAGCCAGGTATTGGCTCGCGTTCATCAGCAGATCCTCGCCGGTGAGGCCCGCCATCGTACAGAGTCGGAGGTCACCGTCGCCGTCGTGCCGGTGCGTCCGGTGGTGTGTGATCGGCCGTCGTCGGGGCTGTTGCGGCGGGCGACGAGTTTTGTGGGCCATCAGGATGAGTTGGCGCAGACGGCGGCGGCATTGCGAGCGGGTCCGCTGGTCACCTTGGTGGGAGTCGGGGGTGTGGGTAAGACGCGGTTGGCCTGGGAAGTGGCCCGTGGTGAGCAACAGCGTTTTGTTGATGGGGTGTGGCTGTGTGAGCTGGGGCCGTTGGCGAACGGTGAGGCGGTGGGGCACACGGTGGCGGCGGCGTTGCGGTTGCGGCAGCAGCAGGGGATGGGTGTTGAGGAGTCGGTGATCGAGTATCTGCGGTCGCGGGTCACGTTGGTGGTGCTGGATAACTGCGAGCATGTGATCGAAGCGGCGGCGGGTTTGGTGGAGCACATCGTGCGGCAGTGTCCGGGGGTGTCGGTGTTGGCGACCAGTCGTCAGCCGTTGGGGGTCGAGGGTGAACAGATAGTGGCGATCGCGCCCTTGTCGGTCGAGGATGCGACGCGGTTGTTCGTCGATCGGGCGCGTGCGGGCGTGCCGGGGTTTGAGGTGGCCGCACAGCCGGTCGGAGCGGTAGCCGAGATATGTCGGCGGGTGGATTGTCTGCCGTTGGCGGTCGAGTTGGCGGCGGCGCGGATGCGGCTGATGAGTGCATCAGATGTGGTGCGACGCTTGGATCGAGTGGGCTTTCTCCGGGGTGCGGTGCGCGGGGCGTTGCCGCGTCAGCAGAGTTTGGCGGCGACGATTGATTGGTCTTATCGGTTACTTACGCAGCCTGAACAGGCCTTTTTCGCGCAGCTTTCGGTGTTTGCGGGGTCTTTCGATTTGGAAGCCGGCCACGCGGTGTGCGCGGACGGCGATGAAGACGACACGGTGGATCTGTTGGCCGGGCTGGTCGACAAGTCGATGGTGGTGGTGCGCAACGTGGCCGACCGCACCCGCTACGCCGTGCTGGAAACGCTGCGCACCTACGGACGAGAACGCCTGCAGGAGCTTGGGATCGAAAAGCAGCTCGGGGCGCGTCACGCGGAGTACTTCACGGGCCTAGCCGAGCGTGCGGCGGCCGGCGTGGAGACGACCGAGGAACGCGAGTGGATCGATAGGGTGCTGCCGGACTACGACAACCTCCGCACGGCGTTCGAGCGGGCGATGGCTGACCAGAACATCGACCTGGCGTCGCGACTGGTCACGGCCTGCGGGGAGATTTTCGGCATCCGCGTCGGCTACGAAGCGTTTCGCTGGGCCGAACGCGTCGCCGCGGTCGCCGCGCCTGATCACCCGCTGTTTCCAGCTGTCGTCGGTACGGCCGCGAGGGGCGCGTGGGGCCGCGGTGAGTACGTGCTTGCCCGAAACCTGGCGGAGCTAGCCGGCGGACGGGTTCCCGGGACGGGCACGTCGCGCATCGCCTATCCCGGAGATGTGCTCGCCGACGTCGATTTGTTCGAAGGCAAGGCGGGCCGGGTCCTTTCCTATTGGGATGAGCAAGCTGCGGTCGCCCGCCGGGAGGGGAATCCGATCAGGCTCGGTCAGACGCTTTCCACCGGTGCTGTGCTGCATGGTGTATTGGGGGGCGACTTCGACCGGTACCTGCCGGCCGCCCAGGAAGGTGTGGAGATCGCTGAAGCCACTGGCAACCCGACGGCTCGGTCAACCGCCTACTTTGGGCTGGCGTTCCTGCTCAAGAGATCCGAGCCGGGTCGAGCCCTGGCTCTGTTCGACGAAGCGGCGAGCTTGGCCGGGGAGGTACAGAACTTCTGGTGGTACGGCATCGCGTTGATGGAGGCTGCCGCGACGCGTGCTGTGCACGGTGATCCCGTCGATGCAGCGCAGTTGTTCGACGACGTGCTGGACCACTGGGACCGGGTGGGCGACTGGACCGAGCTGTGGATCAGCCTGCGCTACGCCACCAGATTGCTGGTTCGACTTGGTGCAGAGGACGACGCTGCGCTGTTGCACTGGGCACAGCTGAAAGCGGGGAAGGGCTCCCCACTACATGCCGATCAGTTGACTGCGCTGCAGGAAAGCCTGGGAGCGGATCGGTTTGCTGCCCATGGCGAGTCGAACCCCGACGGGCCCGAGGTGGTCGCCCGCGTCCGAGCGACGCTGCAGCGTTACTCCCAACGCACGGCAGCGGTGTAGCCACTCGACATCCCACCCGATAGGGTCCGGCGCCAGACTTCATCAGCTAGACCCGGAGACGGGTGCCGCGTCTCGTCGCGGACATGACTCCTTAGGTGCCGACCTGAACGCCGAAGCTAGCGTTTAGTGCGGCTTGCAGGGCCAACTGGAGGTTCAGCAGAATGTCACGGACCGACGCGCTAAGGCCGAGGGTGGCGTTTGTTGAGCGACGTTAACAGCACGCCGCCGGTCTGAGTGAGACCCGCCAAGGCGCTCTCAAAGCCTGTCACCAACGCCCCGCCCGTCTGGCCGAATCCAGACAGACCGGCAGCGAAGCTCGCGCCCAGGGCGTTGCTGAAGACGTTGGCGGCCTGGGCCAGCGCGTTCACCCAGATCCCCGCTATCGCTGCGCCGGTTTGGCCGCTTCCACTCAGCGCTGCCACGAGGTTGCTAGTGATCAGAGCGCCCGTTTGGGTCAGCCCGGAAAGGCTGGAGGCAAGGCCGACCGAAAGCGCCTGTCCCGCATTGACCAGGCCGGTGATACCGCTGTTGAGGGCGGCGGTGAGCCCGGCCAGGTTCAGGTTGAGCATGCCGCTGAGGGCCGCGGAAAGATTCGGTAGGGCGGCGTTGAGGTTGGCGGCCAGGGTGGCCCCGGCGTTGATTAGGGCGTTGAGGCCGGCTTGGAGGGCGGGGGCGCCGGTCAGGGCGGCGTTGAGGGCGGCGGTGAAGGCGGTGTTCAGCGCGCCTAGGGAGGCTTGGAAGGCGGGCAGGCTGCCCGAGAAGGCGGCTGACAGGGTGGCGGCCAGGGCGGCGTTGAGGGCGGGCAGGGCTCCGCCGAAGGTGGCTGATAGTTGCGCGGCTAGCGCCGGGAAGGCGCCGGTGAAGCTGGCGGCCAGGGTGGCCCCGGCGTTAAGGAGCGTGGTGAGGCCGGCTTGCAGGGCGGGGGCGCCGGCCAGGGCGGCGTTGAGGGCGGCGGTGAAGGCGGTGTTCAGGGCGCCCAGGGAGGCTTGGAAGGCGGGCAGGCTGCCGGACAGGGCGGCGTTGATGGTCGCGGTGAATGCTGCTGAGAGGGTGGGCAGGGTCGCCCCGAACGCCCCGGAGAGCTGCGCGGCCAACCCCGGCAGACTCGCGGTGAAGGTGGCGGCCAGGTTCTGTCCCGCCGCTAACAGCGCGTTGAACCCGGCCGACAACGCCGGGGCCCCGGCAAACGCGGCCGACAGGGCGGCTTGGACCGCCCCGTTGAGCGCACCCAGGGAGGCCTGCAACGCCGGCAGGCTGCCCGACAGGGCCGCGCTCAGCGCGCCCTGGAAAGCGGTGTTGATCGCGCCCAGGCTGACCGACAATGCGGGCAGGGCCCCGGAGAAGGCGGCGTTGAACGCTGCGGAGAGGCCGTTGAGGCCGCCGGAGAGCGCCCCGGACAGGGCGGCGGTGAGCCCGGCCAGGTTCAGGTTGAGCATGCCGCTAAGGGCCGCGGAAAGATTCGGGAGTGCGGCGTTGAGGTTGGCGGCCAGGGTGGCCCCGGCGTTGATGAGGGCGTTGAGGCCGGCTTGCAGGGCGGGGGCGCCGGTCAGGGCGGCGTTGAGGGCGGCGTTGACGGCGCCGGACAGGGCGGCCAGGGCGGCGTTGAAGGCGGGCAGGCTGCCTGAGAAGGCGGCGGTCAGGGCTGCGGAGAGGGCGGCGTTGAGCGCGGGGAGGGAGGCGGTGAAGCTGGCGGCTAGGGCCGGTAGGGCGGCGGTGAGGTTGGCGGCCAGGATGGCCCCGGCGTTGATGAGGGCGTTGAGGCCGGCTTGCAGGGCGGGGGCGCCGGTCAGGGCGGCGTTGAGGGCGGCGGTGAAGGCGGTGTTCAGGGCGCCTAGGGAGGCTTGGAAGGCGGGCAGGCTGCCCGAGAAGGCGGCTGACAGGGTGGCGGCCAGGGCGGCGTTGAGGGCGGGCAGGGCTCCGCCGAAGGTGGCTGATAGTTGCGCGGC
>JALHRH010000195.1 GCA_022841565.1 Mycobacterium sp.
TGCGCAGGCCACCAACGAGGAGTTGGGCGGCACGCTGGGGCAGGCGTTGGCGGATCGGCTGCGGATCACCAAGCACGAGGCGGACCGGCTAATCGCCGAAGCCGCCGACCTCGGCGCGCGCCGGGCACTCACAGGAGAGAAGTTAGCGCCCGTCTTGCCCGCAACCGCGGCCGCCGAACGCCGCGGACGCATCGGCGCCGGGCATGTTGCGGTAATCCGCAAGTTCTTTGCCGCGTTGCCCGACGCGGTGGACGCGCCCACCCGCGAGTCGGCCGAAGCCAAGCTGGCCCTCGTGGCCACCGGATACCGCCCCGACGAGTTGGCCGAATACGCCCGGGTGCTCAAAGACTGCCTCAAACCCGACGGCGACTTCCAACCCGAACAACCCGAGCGAACCCGCAAGCGCGGCATCACCATCGGCAGGCAGCAACCCGACGGGATGTCGGCCATCAAAGGCCACATCACCCCCGAATTCCGCGCCACCCTCGAACCGGTATTGGCCAAACTGGCCGCCCCGGGCATGTGCAACCCCGACGACCAAACCCCGGTGATCGACGGGCGCGCCCCGGCCGAGGCCGTCGACCGCGATACCCGCAATTACGCCCAGCGCAACCACGACGGCCTGCACACCGGGCTACGCGCGCTGCTGATGTCCAACAAACTCGGCCAACACCACGGGCTGCCGACCTCCATCATCATCACCACCACCCTGGCCGAACTCGAAGCCGGCGCCGGACGGGCATTGACCGCCGGCGGCACCCTGCTGCCCATGTCCGACGTCATCCGGCTGGCCTCCCACGCCCACCATTACCTCGCCATCTTCAACAAAGACAAGACCCTGGGCCTCTATCACGGCAAGCGCCTGGCCTCCCCCGAACAACGACTGGCGTTGCTCGCCAAAGACCGTGGCTGCACCCGGCCAGGGTGCACCGTGCCCGGCTACTGGACCCAGGTCCACCACGTCGAATCCTGGATGACCACCCGCCGCACCCACATCGACGAACTCACCCTAGCCTGCGGACCCGACAACAGAATGGTCGAACTCCGCAACTACATCACCCGCAAAAACGCCCACGGCGACACCGAATGGATCCCACCCGCCACACAAGACCACGCACGCCCCCGAACCAACTGCATGCACCATCCCGAGAAACCCCTCAAACCCGAGGACGACGACGAACCTTAGCTGCGATCACGCCCACCGGCGGCGCTATCGCAGCCATCACTCGGTCATGCGCAGTGCGGCCCTCGGGCACTGATCCACCGCCGCACGGACGTCGATTTCGCGGTCGCGCGGCACCGGGCCGTCGGCGATCTGGACCACGTCCTCCTCCCCCAGCTCGAAAATGTCCGCGGCGATGGACTCACAGAACCCGTTGGCCTCGCACAGGTCCGGGTCGACGATCACCCGCATCCGATGCCCCTTCCTACTCAGAGCCCCACTGGCCGGGTCCCGATCACCCCGCGGGCGGCAAGGTCCGTGAGATCCTGCTCGGTCAGCCCACACCGATGGCGCAGTACCTCTTCATTGTGCTCGCCCAGGGTCGGCGGCGGGCGCAGCAGCCATTGCCGCTGCCCGGCCAGCAGCGCGAACGGTGGCGTGGGATACAGGCCGGGACCGGTCCGCGGGTGGTTCAGTGACTCGAAAAACCCCCGTGCGCGCAGCTGGGCGTTCTCGGTGACCAACGACGGCGAGCCAACAGGTGCAACCGGAACACCGGCCGCCGCCAGCAGGTCCACCGTCGGATCGAGCGGCTGTCCGGCGAACCAGTCCCGCAGCACGCGGTCGATCTCGTCGGCTCGTTCCCGGCGTCCGGTTTCGGTGGTCAATACCTCATCGTGCGGTGCGCCGATCAGTTCCGCCAACGCCGACCACTGACGGTCATCACACACACTGACCGCTATCCAGTCGTCGGGTCCCGCGCACCGATAGATGTTCTGCAGAGCCCCGCCCTGCCCACGATTTCCCCGCCGGCTCAACGTCTTACCGAACACCTCCGCCTCGATCGGCTGAATTGCGGTGGTATTCAGCACGGTCTCCAGCATCGGCAACTCGACCTGCTGGCCGGTGCCGGCGCGCTCGGCGAAATCCAGCGCAGCCAGCACCGCGAACGCCGCGTGCACGCCCGCTAGCGGGTCACAGGCGCCGCGCGGAGTCACCGGAGGCGTTTCGGGCAGTCCGGTCACCCAAGTCAGCCCGCCGATCTGCTCCATGGTGGGGGCGAATCCGACCCGCTCGCGCCAGGGTCCGGCGAGCCCGAACGCCGGCATCCGGGCGACCACCAGGTGGGGGTTGATCTGCAGCAGCGCCTCGGCGTTAAGCCCGAAATTGTCCATCACGCGTGGCGAGAAGTTCTCAATCACGACATCGGCTCCGGCCACCAAGGTACGGAACAGTCCGCGGCCGGCCTCACTCCCCAGATCCAGTGTGACGGAACGCTTATTGGTGTTCATCGCGTGGAAGACCCAGCCGTACTCCCACCAGTCGTCCACGTCGGTGCGCATGCCACCCGAATAGCGGATGCCATCGGGGCGCTGGATCGACTCCACCTTCACCACCTCGGCACCGAACGCCGCGAGCAGGTGGGTGGCGGCCGGCCCGGCCCAGAAGGCGGTCAGGTCAACGATGCGCACACCCCGCAGCGGTAGCCCGGAATCCGTAGTTGAAGAATCGAATTGGCGCTGCTGCCATGGTGCTTCGTCATTGGACGAGCCGAGGGCGGGCGCATCACGCAGCGGCGCGGGCTCACATTCGGTCATCAGCCACGGCGGGCGCGGCTGGTGAAATCCAGCAGGATGGGCGACGAATACCCCGCGTTCGGTCATGTAGTCCATGTCGCGGATGGTGGCGCCGTTGCCGAGGGCCGCGATCGGCAGCCGGAAGAGCTGACCCAGCTCGACGATCTCGGCGACGGTCCGCTCGGCCATCCACGGTCGGATCGATTCATAGATGAAGTCGCGGTACTCCCAGCGGCCGATCTGGAATCGTAGTTGCGGAATCTCCTCCAACTGTGGGCATTCGACCATTGCCGCGAAGTCCAGCCACTGCTGCCCGGTGACCATCGTGATGCCGACGTAGCCGTCTTTGGCCGGCACGATAGACGGCACTTCCATGGTGCGTCGGACCGGCGGGACGCGCAGCAGTTGGGAATGCAGCCATTCGCTGCTCTGCATCGCGGTGATCGCCTCGAGCATGGACAGGTCCATATGCTCACCCGGACCGCCTCGCTGCACGCGGCGGCGCACGGCCAGCGCGCCGAACGCTGCGTACACACCGCCCATGTACTCCCCAAGGTCACCGCCGATCGAAATTGGCGGGCCGGCCGGATCGCCCCGAAAGCCGGTGCAGCCCGACCAGGCTTGCAGGGTGAACTCGGTGGCGGCGCGGTCGGCGAACGGACCGGTCCAGCCGAAGTCGGAGAGGGTGACAACAACCGTCCGGGGCGACTCGGCCAGCAACCGTTGTGGATCAATGCCCAGTTGCGAGGCCCGCGCGGGCGCTGCAGCCACGATCACCACGTCCGCCCCGGCGAGTTCGGCACGGATTCGCGGTGATGTCGGCGACCCGCTCAGACTGCTCTTGCCGGCATTGAGGTAACAGAACAACGGCGAGGCTTGACCATCCGGGCCTTCAGGCACCGGCGAACACGTCGCCGAGTAGCCGCGCAACGGATCCCCTTGTGGCGGCTCCACTTTGCGGACCTGCGCGCCGGCGTCCACCAACAGCTTCCCGCAGTAGCTGCCGGCCAAGCGGTCACTGATCTCGACGACGCGAAGGTCTTTCAGGGGCGCCGGCCGGCGGTCGGCCTGGTGACTCACGCGGCTATTTATACCATTACTGCTAAAATAGCTAAGCCAATCGAGTTCGCGGCCCAGTCACCGTGCGCTCTCTCCTGCTGCAGCTTACGAGGAATCGGATGACCGCCTTGGGCATTGGACCCGACGCCCGTCGCCGGCTCTCGGCGCCGAGGATTGCCGAAATCGTCGCCGACGAGTTACGCCGCCAGATCATCGACGGTGAACTGGCAGATGGTGATCTGCTGCCGCGGCAGGAAGTGCTCGTCGAGCAATTCAAGGTCAGTCTGGTCTCGCTGCGCGAAGCGCTTCGGATCCTGGAGACCGAGGGGCTGGTCTCGGTGCGCCGCGGCAACCGCGGCGGTGCCGTCGTACACGCACCCGCCAAGACCAGCGCCGCCTACATGCTCGGCCTGGTGCTGCAGAGCGAGTCGGTCGCCATCAGCGACCTGGGGGCGGCGTTGCAGGAACTGGAGCCTGCCTGCGCCGCACTGGCCGCCCAGCGGCCCGATCGAGCCGACACATTGGTGCCGGAACTCAAGCGGGTCAACGACGCCATGGCCGAAAACCTGGCAGACGGACGGCTGTTCACCGAGGTCGGTCGCGAATTCCACGATCTCATCGTCCGCGGCTGCGGCAACCACACCATCATCGCCGTCGTCGGCAGCCTCGAGACGTTGTGGAGCAACCACGAACAACAGTGGGCCGAGGAGAGCTCCGCGCGCGGCACCTATCCGTCGCTGGCCAAGCGGCGCGCGGCACTCAACACCCACGTCAAGCTCACCGAGACGATCGCCGAAGGTGATGTCGACCGGGCCCGACGCATCGCGGGCCGCCACCTCGCCGACACCCAGACCTACGTGCTGTCCGGTCGCCCGGAACAACGCATCTACGCACTGTCCCCGCAAGCGTTGTCGCGTCCGCGGGATGTCCGGCGCCCTTGACCACCCCCAGAACCGCATTGGTCACCGGGGGCAGCGGTGGCATCGGAAAAGCGTGCGCTGCCAAGCTAAGTGAACTCGGCTACGACGTGGTCGTGGTGGCGCGCCGAGCTGAACCGCTGCGCGCGGCGGCCGAGGCGATCGGTGCCCGCGCCATCGTGGCCGACGCGTCCGATCCGGACGGATTCGCGGCTGCGATAGCACCACTGGAACACGTCGACCTCGTCGTTCACGCCGCCGGCGCGCTGGGCGGAACCTATGCACGCAAGCAGACATTCGCGCAGTGGCGCGCCATCATCTCGGCGAACCTGGATTCGTGTTTCGTGGTGACCTCCGCGGTGCTGCCCCGGATGCCCCCGGGCTCCCGCCTGATCTTCATCTCCTCGTCGGCGTCGCACGAACCCATGATGGGGCGGACCGCGTACTCGGCGTCCAAGGCCGGCATGAATGCGTTCGCCCGGGCCTTGGCCAGGGAGGTCGACCGCGATGGCATCGCCGTCCACCTGGTGACACCGGGCCCGGTGGAAACCGCGATGCTGCAGGATGTTCCGTTCCAGATGTACGCGATTCAGGTGTCCGACATCGCCGATGCGGTGGTATGGCTGGACACCGTGGACCCATCGGTCGACCTGCCGGAGATCCGGCTCAGTGCGGTACAGCGCGGGCCCTACGCCCGCCCGCCCGTGGTGCCTACCGAGGTGCGCCGGCGCCGTTCGGGAAGTTCCTGATCACCGATTCACCGAATTCCTCGAGGGTATGCGGTGCCGCGAAATCCGCGAACCATACGTAGTAGCGTTCCACCCGCTGGGCGGCCAGGCCGGTGAAGTGTGCGATCAACTCCTCGGCGTCCCCGCAGACCAGGCCCGGTCCAAGGTGACCGAATCGCCTGACACTCACCTCCCGCACGGCGCCCGGATCGGACCCCGCCCGCGCGAAGCCGACCATCTGCTGAATCGAGATTCGGGCGGATCCGGTCGAGTCGGCCAACCGCGGCAGCCGGTCCAGGTGGTTCGCCTGCAGGTTCCACCAATCTGCGTACTCGGCAACGAGTTTCATCATCCGTTGACCACTGCCGCCGAGAATCAACGGTATCGGATGCGCCGGCCTCGGACTCTGGCCCCCGGCCCAGTACTCGGTGATCAACTCGACATGGCGTTTGAGCTGTTCGACGCGGGCCACCGGATCCTGCTGACCGACAGTGAATTTGGTGAACTCTGCGGGCCACGAGCCGGACCCCAGACCCAGGTCGAAGCGACCGTCGCAGGCCGCGGACAGCGTGACGGCCTGCTTGGCCAGCACCGCCGGATGCCGGAACGCGTCACAAAGCACCAGGTGACCGATGCGCAGCCGCTGCGTCTTGGCTGCGACCCAACTCGCAATGCCCATTGCCTCCCAAATGGTTTGATCGGGCTGTCCTGGTGCCTCGAGATGGTCGATGAAGGCGATTCCGTCGAATCCGGCTGTCTCCGCTCGCTGAGCCCGGTCCACGATGGCGGAGATCGGCAGCCGCACCTGCGGCAGAAACAGATACCACTCGATCATCCGACCCACCCATTCTCGGCGGCTGCGATTGCGTGCCGGTGGCTAGTTTACTATTTTTATTATGTTAGGGGTCTTATGGATGTTGGTCTGAATGCGGAGCAGCTGGCGTTGCGAGACACCGTGCGCGGCATCCTGCGCGCCGAGTGTCCCCCCGAGGCCGCCCGCCAGGCTTTAGAGGATCCGGACGACGATCCAGACCGCTGGCGCACCCGGTGGAAAACATTCGTCGACCTGGGCTGGACCGAACTGGCTGCCTACCACGCGGCCGGGGAGTTCGGGCCGGTCGAGCTGACGGTGGTGCTCGAAGAATGCGGCGCCGCCATGGCGCCGGTTCCGTTGCTGAGCAGCGTCGGCCTGGCCGCCGGCGCGCTCCGCGCGGCCGGCCCGGAGATCGACGGGGTGCTCGCCGAGATCGTTGCGGGTGCCGTCGCGACCCTGGCGGTCCACGCTACTGGGGCTCGGCTGCCGGGGGCGCCTATGACGCTGCGGGACGGTCGGCTGCGTGGGCGCGCCCAAGCCGTCCCCAATGCAGCCCGCGCGGAGCTGATCGTCACCCTGGCCACCGCGGACGATCGGGGCCTGGTGGCCGCGGTCGCGCGTGCCGGTGACGGCGTCACCATCGGCGCGGGTGAGTCGAGCAACCCCGCCCAGCCCGTCGCCGACATCGAGATCGACGCCGTACCAATGGCAGTCGCACCCGTGGAATCGGTCGAATCCGCGCTAGCGGCACCGCTGGTGGCCGCGGCCGCGGATCTGGTCGGCGTGGCGAGCGCCGCCTTGGCCCGCTCCGTCGAACACGCCAAGACGCGGCATCAGTTCGGCACGCCGATCGGCGCGTTCCAAGGCGTCAAACACGCACTGGCGGACAACTACGTCGGCGTCGAACGTGCCCGGAGTCTCACCTACGCGGCTGCGGCACGACTCGGCGAACGCGGCGCACCGCCGTCATCGGCCTGGACCACAGCGGCTTTGGCCAAAGCGGCGGCCGCCGATGCCGCGAGCACGTGCGCGCGCACCATGGTCCAGGTGCACGGCGCGCTCGCGCAGACCTGGGAGCACGACGCGCACCTATATGTCCGGCACGCCTGGCAGGGCGCGGCGCTACTGGGCGACAGTCGCGCGCTGTACAACGCGGTGGGGCGCCGGTTCGCGGGAGGCCGAAAATGACTGCGGTCCTTGATGAATTCGGCGGATGGCTGCGTGACTTCCTCCCGGACGACTACTACGAGCGGTATCGCGAGTATCGCTGGGACATCCCGTTGCGGCGGGACTATCAGCGTGCCGCATTCGAAGCTGGCTGGCTACAACCCGACTGGCCCCCCGAACACGGCGGCCGGTCGCTGGGCCTGCGCGACGCCATGGAGGTACGCGTCGAGGCCGCGGTGCGGTCGGCACCCAAACTGCCCAACATCGCGGGGCCGGGCGTCGCCGCGCCCGGCATCCGCCAATTCGGCACGCCGAAGCAGATCGATCGCCTACTGGTGCCGCTACTGCGCGGCGACGAATGGTGGGCGTTGGGCATGTCCGAGCCCGAAGCCGGATCCGACTTCGCCGGCCTGCGCACCCGCGCCGAACGGGACGGTGACATATTCAGGGTCAACGGCCACAAGATCTGGACCACCCAGGCCCACGAGTCGCGCTGGTGCACCCTGTACGCCCGCACCGATCCCAACGCGCCCAAGCACCGCGGCATCTCGTGTCTGATTCTCGACCTGCAGTCACCAGGGGTGCGGATCGAACCCATCCGGATGGCGTCGATGTCCGACGAGACGTTCTGCGAGGTCCTTCTCGATGACGTCGAGGTGCCGGCGGACCACCTGCTGGGTCCGCTCAACGGCGGCTGGAACGTTGCATTGTCATCGTTACGCCATGAGCGCCAGATGATTTGGATCATGAATTGGGTCGAGATCTGCCGCGGTCTGGACTCGATCCGCGATGTTGCATTCGATGACCTATACACCGAACTGGGCGCGTTGCTCGCCGATGCCGAAGCGCTGCGAGCCACCGGATACCGTGCCCTGGGCAACGAGCTCGCCGGCCGGCCCAGCCCGGAAGCCGACACCATGAAACTACTCGGATCGATAACCTTGCAACGAGTTTGGGAACTGCGCGCGGCCGCGGCGGGCCCGGCTTCGGCCGGTGACCTCGACCTGCTGTTCGAACGGCAGGACGCCCTGGCAGCGACTATCTACGGCGGGACCTCCGAGGTTCAGCGCAATATCATCGCCGAGCGGCTGCTCGGGCTGCCGAAGGGTTGACCAGATGGATTATGACCTCGGGGAGGACGCCCGTGAACTGCGAAACCGGTTGCGACAGCTGATTGCCGAGCATATCCCCGCTGACTTCCTGGGTGCCTGCACCGACGATCCCGACGACCTGGCCACCACCGAATCGTTCTGCAAGCTGCTGGCCTCCGAGCGGCTACTGGCGCTGTCCTGGCCGACAGAGCATGGCGGGGGCGGTGGTTCGATTTGGCAACAGACCGTACTGCGTGAGGAAATGTGGGCCAACTACGAGCCGCGGGGCCCGCAGTACATGGGCATCAATTGGGTCGGTCCGGCCATCATGCGCTACGGGACAACTGAGCAGCGGGTCAAGCATCTGTCCGGCATCGCATCCGGGGAGGTGATCTGGTGCCAGGGTTTCTCCGAGCCCGAAGCCGGGACCGACCTCGCGTCGCTACGCACCCGCGCCGTCCCGGACGGTGACGGCTGGCGGATCACCGGTCAGAAGGTATGGACGTCCTATGCCCGGATGGCTTCGTGGTGCGTGTTGGCCGCGTGCACGCACCCGGATGCACCAAAAGCCCAGCGGCTGAGCCTGTTTCTGATTCCGATGGACCGGCCCGGCTGCACCGTCCGGGGCATCGCGTCCATGCTGGGGCCGCATCACCTCAACGAGATGTTCCTCGACGATCTGCGGGCCTACCCCGGTGATGTGCTGGGTGAGCCCGGCGACGGCTGGCGGGTAATGCGGGAGGCGTTGGCCTTCGAGCGGGTCGGCATCGCCCGCTACGCCCGATGCGAGTCGCTGCTGGACCTTATGCAGGCCGAACTCGGTGCCGACTGGGACCGGCTGCCCGAATCGATTCGGGCCCGCTGGGTGCGAGCGCTCGTCGATCTGCGGGTGGCCCGGTTGATGGCCTATCGGGCGGTGTCTCTGCAGGATGACCCCGCGGCGGGTGCGGCGGCCAGCGCTGCCCGGATCGCCGCCACCACCTGCGATCAGTCGGTCGCGGAGCTGCTCTTCGACGTGCTGGGCCCGACGGCGCTGGACAGCGGTAAGTCCGCGGCGCTGTACGGGGCGGTCGACGACCACTGGCGCTATGCGCAGGCCGCCACCGTGGCATCGGGCACGATCGAAGTCCAGCGGATGTTGGTGGCACGCGACGTGTTGGGAGAGCACCGGTGAATACCGAACTGCCACAAGATATTACCGACTTCGCCGCGGTTGCCGTCAAGCGGATGGGCCGGTTAGGCGGACCGCCGGCGGCGCTGCGTGCCGAGAACGACGACGGCGTCCGCCTCGCGGCCCGCGACGCGCTGAACGAGGTCGGCGCATTCGGCCTAGACGTCCGGTCCGGGGACGACGACGTATTGGCCGCCGCGGTGCTCTGCCAAGCCGCCGGAGCCGCGGCGCTGCCATACCCGCTCGTCGAGGAACTGCTGGCGATCGATGGTGCCCGGCTGAGTCTGGTGAACCCGCAAGCCCCGCGCATCGACCACGGCGATCTGCCGGGTGCCTGGCTCGCCGCCGATCTGGATGGCAACCGGTACCGGCCCCAGCCGGCGTCGCGGACAGCCGCCAAACTGGGACCGTTTCTGGTGCCGGCCAGGTTGTCGGCACCCGACGGCACGGTGTCGGCCGCCGACGTCAACCTTCATCTCGTGCTGGGGTCATGGCGGATACTGGGAGCGGTGCAGCAGGCGCTGGACATCGCAACCGAGCACGTGCAGGCGAGGGTGCAGTTCGGCAAGCCACTGGCCGATTTCCAGGCCGTCAGATTCACCGTCGCGGATGCCACGGTCGCGGTGCGCGGGCTGCACGAACTTGCCAAGCACACCCTGTGCCGGTCGAAATCGGCACCGACGCAGATCTTTTCGGCAGACGCGCTGGTGCTGCGCCTGAAAGCGGCCGACACGGCGCGCCAGGTGCTGCGCACCGCACATCAACTACTCGGCGCCCTAGGCTTCTGCGACGAGTCCGACGTCAGTGTGCTCGACCGGCACACTCAACCGCTGATCCGGTTGCCGTTGGGCCCTGAGGCGCTGGCCTTGCGGTTGATCCCGCGGGTGCGGGACGGATCCTTCGAGACGCTGTTCAGTGGACGCGTCCCGGCATGAACCAGCCGGTCAACCCGTTCGAAGACGGTGTCCCTTTTGCGACCAAGCTGACTGAGCTCGCCGAGCAGCACCGTGACGACACCGCGGTGACGGTCGTCTCACTGGATGGCAGGGTGCACGCGCTTACCTTCGGTGAACTCGACGTCCGGGCCAATCAATGGGGCCGGGCGCTGGCGGATCGTGGCGCGGCGACGGGTTCGCTGGTGGCCATCGCCATCCCGAATTCGATGCACCTGGTGCTGACCACGCTGGGATGCTGGAAAGTCGGCGCGGTTCCGATTCCCATGCATTGGGACCTGCCCGAGTGGGAACGCGACCGGGTGCGCGCGGTGATCAATCCGACCATGGTGGTCGACGACGTCAGCCGCTGGGAGCTGGACGCCTCCGCGGCCACCGCACCCGGCACTCCGCTGCCGACAGCCATTTCCCCCACCGCCAATGGCATCTGTTCCAGCGGGTCCACCGGCGTGCCCAAGGTGATTCTCACCCTGGCGCCGTCGCTCT
>JALHRH010000196.1 GCA_022841565.1 Mycobacterium sp.
GCGCGCCAACCCGCCGACTTTCGGGCTCGAACTAGACCAGCCCGGCATCGAGATCGCGCTGCCGTTCGAGCGCCCGCTCTACCAGCCGCCCGCAACGGTTGCGGTCGAAAGTTACATCCCAGCCGAGAGCGAGGAGGTCGACACCGGCCTGCTCTTCACGCAGACCTTCATCGATCAGGCACGCTTGATCGAGACCATCCGCGAGGTTCTGCCGGAGAACTCGTCGGCTCTGCTGTCCGACATCGTCGCGGCACACCCCATCGAGCAGGGTGCGGCAGAGATCGTCGGCTACCTGGCGCTCAACGACGAGGACGTGACGGTCGACATGGACGACGCCGATGAGACGCTGCTGGAATACCCCGATCCTGCCGACCCGAGCTTAACCAAGCGGGCGAGGCTGCCCAAGGTGACGGTGCGGCGACGATGAGCAACGAGCATGCGATCGCCAGCGCCATCATCCGGCTGATGCAAGGGGTCGTATACCGCGATTCCGACGAGGACAGTTGGCTGACCCTAGAGCGTCTGGGCGCCGGCGTGCGTGACCATTTCGCCACCATCGGCGTCGACGTTGTGGTCGATGACGCCGAGGGCTATGCCTATCTCCGCTCTCGGCCAGAGCAGGACGGTGACGAGGCGCTCCCGCGCCTGGTGCGCAGGCGGGCGCTGACATATAACGTCAGCCTGCTCCTGGTGCTGCTGCGCAAGCGATTGGTCGAGTTCGAGACGACCGGCGGTGAGGGTCGACTGGTTCTGGCCACCGACCAGATCGTGGAAATGCTGCGACTCTTCCAGGCCGAATCCAGCAACGACGCACGAGTCGTTGACCAGGCCGAGACGACGATCAAGAAGGCCGCCGAACTCGGCTTCCTGCGCCAGCTGCGCGGCCAACGTGACCAGTGGGAGGTGCGGCGAATCCTCAAGGCCTACGTCGACGCCCAGACCCTGTCGGACTTTGCGGCCAAGCTGCGGGACTACGCCGGGGCGGTGACCACTGATGAGTGAAACATCCACTACCACAATACAAATCGGCGACACCCGACGGGCCGGCTACCGGCTTGCGCACGCGGAGGTGTTGAACTGGGGTACCTTCGACAACCACGTCTGGCGGTTCACGCCCGGCACCGACACCGCGTTGCTCACCGGTGACATCGGCTCGGGCAAATCGACGATCGTCGACGCACTCACCACGCTGTTGGTGCCCTCTCACAAAGCCGCCTACAACAAGGCGGCCGGCGCGGAGGCCAGGGAACGCACCCTGCGTTCTTACGTTGAGGGCCACTACAAGTCGGAGCGCAACGAGGCCACGGGGAAATCCCGCGCCAAGGGCCTGCGCGAGAATCGGCGAACATACTCGGTGATCCTCGGAGTCTTCACCAACCACGGATACGACGAGACGGTCACCCTGGCCCAGGTCTTCCAGCAGCGCGAGAGCACCGGGCAGCCCTACCGTTTCCTGGTCACAGCAACCAAAGAACTGTCGATCGCGACGGACTTCGCCGACTTCGGCTCCGATCTGCGTGATCTGCGTAAGCGGCTGCGGGCCGCCGGAGCCGACATCTTCGACGAATTCCCCAAGTACGCAACCTCATTGCGTCGGCTACTGGGAATCCGGTCGGAGCAGGCCCTCGAGCTGTTCCACCAAACCGTCTCGCTGAAGTCGGTCGGCAACCTCAACGACTTCGTGCGCGACCACATGCTGGAACCGAGCGATTCGACCGACCGTGTCCGCGACATCATCGGCCACTTCGAAGACCTGACCAGGGCCCACGACGCCGTCAAGCGGGCGCGGGAGCAACTGGAAGCGCTCGAACCTGTCGCACAGACCGCGGCGAAGTACGACGATGCCCTCGCCGAACGCGGCGCCCGGGAGCGCGAGCGATCCGCCGTGCGGCTCTTTATTGCAGAGTTTCGGTCGAATCTGTTAGCCGGCGAGATCGCGCAGCTGGAAACCGACGGCGCCGCCCTGTGGCAGGAGCAGGACACCGCCAAAGCCCGGCAGCAGGCGCTCACCCGCGAACGCGAATCCCTCATCGAAGAGCGCGCGAAAGCCGGCGGCGATCGCATCGGCGAGCTGGAACGCCTCGCCCGTGAGGCGCGGGATCAGGCCGAAACACGCCGTAGTGCCAAGACGCTGTTCGACGCCGCCGTCTCCGACGCCGGATTGGAGCCGGTCACCGACAGCCAGGCGTTCACCGCCCTGTCCGCTCTGGTCGCTGCCGAGCGTCCGCGGCTGGCAGCGGGGAAACGAGACCTCGACGCAGCCGCCGCCGAAGCGATTGGGCGCGAGAAAGAGCTCCAGCGACAGTGCGATCACATCAGTGACGAACTCACCAGTCTGCAGCAGCGCACCAGCAACCTGCCCGTCGAGCAGATCGAGATGCGCGTCGAGCTGTGCGCGGCCCTCGGGCTGACGCCGGAGGATCTTCCGTACGCGGGAGAGCTCCTGGACGTCGTGGACGAGCATGCGCAGTGGCGGGGAGCCGCGGAACGCGTGCTGCGCGGATTTGCCCTTTCGCTGCTGGTGCCACAGCAGCACTACGACGCCGTCGCCGGATGGGTGAACAGCCGACGGCTTACCTTCCATGGCCGCGGTGGCAAGGTAGCCGGAGCCAAGCTGGTCTACGAAAGGGTTCCGCGGCAACGGGTTCGCCTGCAGCCACCCGAGCAGGACGGGCTGCTGCTCGCCGACTGCATCGACATCAAAGACGGGTCCTTCCGCGAGTACCTCCGCAACGAACTCACCAAGCGGGCTGATTTCCGTTGCGCGGCAAGCCTTGAGGAGTTTCGCAGCCAGCGGCGCGCCGTCACCCGGGAGGGCCAGGTGCGCTCCGGCGAGCGCCACGAGAAGGACGACCGGCATCGCGTCGACGACCCCCGCCGCTGGGTACTCGGCTGGGCCAACGAACGAAAAATCGCCGCGCTGCGCACCGAATTCGCCGAATTGGAGGCCGAGCGCGATGCGGCCGCATCCGAACAGGCCAGGCTCAGCGCGCTGCGGGAAGCGTTGCAGGAAAGGCTGGACGCCCTGCTTCGGATTCAGGGATTCCGTACCTGGACCGACATCGACGTCGACGAGGCGCAGTCGCGCGCGAAAGACCATGACGCCGAACGGGTTCGGTTACAGGCCGGCTCATCGCGTTTGGAGGAGATCGCCCGAGCGCTCGAGCACAACGCCAAACATGCGCAGGCCGTGGCGAATTCGATCGAGCAACTTACCGGCAAGCTCGCCACCACGGCCGCGAAGGCCAGGCAAGCCGAACGGGACAAGAAGCGCGACGACGAACTCGTCGCGGACCAGCCGGAGGCAGCGCTGGCGGCCGCCCGCGAATCGTACCCGGCACTCAACCAACGCCTGGGGAAGCGCTGCCCGACGCGGGCAGCGGACTGCGCCGAGACCGAGAACGCCCTCGCCACCGATCTCCATCAACGTATCGACCGACTCAACAAGGAACTTGGCGGTTATGCCCAGGGCTTGATCCAGTCGATGCTCAAGGTCTTGGTCCGGTGGCCCGAGCTGCGCGCGGACATGGACGCCAATGTCGAGGCCCGCCAAGAGTTCCTGGCGTTCCGAGGCCGCATCGCGACCGACGACCTGCCGCGCTTTGAGCGCGAATTCAAGGACCAGCTCAACAAGAACGCCATCCAGGAGCTGGCCGGTTTCAACAACTGGCTGCATCGGCAAGCCTCGGGGATCGACGAGCGCGTCAACCGCATCAACGAGGCGCTCAGCGCGGTGCCCTACAACCCGGGTCGCTATATCAAACTCGAGAAGGAGCCCACCACCAACCAGGACGTCGCGCAGTTTCGAGCGGACTTGCGCAATCTGACCAACGACAGCCTCGCGGCCGACGGCGACCAATACTCCGAGCAGCGCTTCCTCGACGTCAAACGGATCATCGAGCGCTTCCGCGGTCGCGACGGCTACGCCGAGTCGGACAAGAACTGGACCCGACGGGTCACCGACGTGCGCAACTGGTTCGTCTTTTCGGCCTCCGAGCGCGACGCCGAGACCAATGTCGAGTGGGAGCACTACAGCGACTCCGACGGCAAGTCCGGCGGCCAGAAGGAGAAGCTCGCCTACACGATCTTGGCGGCGTCGCTCGCCTACCAGTTCGGGCTGGAGTGGGGTGCCGAGCAGTCACGCGACTTCCGGTTCGCGGTCATCGACGAAGCATTCGGGCGCGGCTCGGATGTCTCGACGCGCTACGCGCTGGACCTTTTCGCGACGCTCGGGCTGCAACTCCTCATCGTCACGCCGTTGCAGAAGGTGCACGTGATCGAGCCGTACGTGAAAGCGATCGGATTCGTCGACAATCCGACCGGAACGTTCTCGCGGCTTCAGACGATGACGATCGAGGAGTACCGGACACGACGTGACGGACGGCGGCCGTGAGCGCCGGGTGGACCACACCGGACGACATTGCCGCCAGGGTCCGACGCCGGTGGGACGACGGGTCGCTATTGCGTGCCCACGCCCGCGGTGATCCCTTTGCGCCCATCGAAGTGCCGCTTCGTGGTCCCAAACCGTCGCAGGTCGGTGACGACGTCGCCGCCGCCCGCGACTGGGTGGCTGCGCTGGACGCCGGCAGCCGCGACGACCGCCGCTACACCCTGCAGTGGCAATCGATCGGCGGCAGGCGGATCGGCCGTAACCGGCTGCCGGCCCGCGCGGTGGTGTCCTGCGTCGAGCAGGCTTGGGCGCTGCTGGGCGTAACGGCCTTGGTCCGTCGGTACGACGACATCCTTGCTCTCGCACAGCAACATCCGCCCGTTCGGGAGTGGGTCATCGACCATCCGCAGCACGCGCTCGGCCTGCGGCCCGAGATGCCAGCGCTCATCGCTGCGTACGCCTGGCTTGACGATCACCGCCAATCGAATCGGTATCTGCGTGAGATCAGTGCACCCGGCGTTGACACCAAGTTCGCCGAGCGGCACCGACCGGTGCTGGCGGCGATGCTCGGCGTTTCCTCGACGACCTCGGGGTTCCTTACCGGCCTGGGCCTAAAATGCAAGCCCGGGTTGGTCCGGCTGCGGCCAGCGCCCTCGTTGGGCCTGCCGGCTCCGCTCACCGAGCTGGCGGTGCGCTGCGAGGAGTTGGCGCAGCTCACGGTTGTGCCACGGATGGCGATGATCATCGAGAACGAGATCAGCTATCTCAGTGTCGACGTCCCCGACGACGGTGTGGTGATCTGGGGGAAGGGCTTCGACGTCGACAGCGTGGGTCGGCTGGGTTGGCTGGCCGAGGTCGACATCCGGTACTGGGGAGACATCGACACCCACGGGTTCGCCATTCTCGACCGGCTGCGGGCGTGGCTGCCACAAGCGCGCTCGGTGCTTATGGACCGTGAGACGCTGCTCGCCCATCGCGACCGTTGGGTGACCGAAGACCGCCCGGCCAGGTCGGTTCTCACGCGACTGACGCCCGACGAGCAGGACCTCTACGCGGACCTGGTTAGCGACGGGTTCGGGGCGCAAGTGCGACTCGAGCAGGAGCGCATCGACTGGCGTTGGGTCGTGCAGCGCCTCACGGCAGATAGCTGGCGGGTGACCCCTGACTGAAGCTTGCCGCAATTTACAGGTCTTTTTGCTTTCGGCAATGGTGCTTACTATGTGCGATTAACGATAATGGGTTCATCGGAACTTCCTAGGACGTTGATACCCGTGGCAGGCGTGGCTCCTGGAGGGGGACGTGACGTCGATGTTGAACACGAAGCAGATCGGCCGAGCCTTCGATCCGCACTCCGCCCTGACCAGACGGAGACCGCCATGCCGGGGCTAAGAACCGGTGCGGGGTTTCCCGACGTCGTCGTCACCGCGGTGGCGTCCACGACTTCGATCGCCCCCGATGCCGAGGAGACTTGGCGGCAACTGCTGGCGGGCGGCAGCGGAATTCGGGAACTCGACAAGCCGTTCGTCACCGAATTCGACTCACCGGTGCGCATCGGTGGTCCGCTGCGGGAGGATTTCGACGAGCATCTCAGCCGCGTCGAGCTACGCCGGTTCGCTTTCATGCAGAAGATGGCCGCGGTGGTGAGCCGGCGGCTGTGGGAGCAGGCCGGCTCACCCGAGGTCGACACCAATCGGCTGATGGTCTCGGTCGGCCTGGGCTTGGGCAGCACCGAGGACATCCCACTGTGGCACAACGTGTGGAAGGAAAAGGGCCTGCGGGCGGTCTCGCCGATATCGGTGCAGAAGTACATGCCCAATGCGCCTGCCGCCGTGATCGGGCTCGACCTCAAGGCTAAGGCGGGCGTGGTAACGCCGGTAATGGCCGACGCATCGGGTACTGCGGCCATTGCGCACGCCTGGCAGAACATCGTCCTCCGCGAGGCCGATATCGCGATTTGCGGAGGCGTCGAGACGGTGATCGAGGCGGTGCCCGTCGCCACGTTCTGGCAGCTGGGCATGTTGTCCACGCACAACGACGACCCGACCGGCGCCTGCCGTCCGTTCGATAAACATCGCGACGGCATGGTGTTCGGAGAAGGTGGCGCGATGATGGTAATCGAAACCGAGGAGCATGCGAAGGCGCGCGGCGCCCCGATCTTGGCCCGGCTGATGGGTGCTGCCATCACATCGGATGGATGCGACGTCGTCATGCCGGACCCGACCGGCGCGCGTGCCGGTGACGCCATTGCCCGCGCCGTGCACTTGGCTGGGCTAACGCCGGCCGATATCGACCTCGTCAACGCGCACGCGACCGGGACGAGATTCGGAGATGTGGCCGAGGCGCGCGCCATTCGCCGGGCACTGGGCGACCACGCGCCGGCCGTCTACGCGCCCAAGGCGGCGCTGGGCAACTCACTCGGCGCGTCCGGCGCGATCGAGGCGGTGCTGACCGTCCAGGCGCTGCGGGACGGAATCGTGCCGCCCACATTGAATTTCGACGCGGCCGACCCCGAAATCGACCTCGACGTCGTCGCCGGTGAGGCTCGCCGCGGCAACTTCCGCTATGCCGTATCCGACTCGTTCGGCTTCGGCGGAAACAACGTCGCGGTGGTGTTCGGCGCGGCTTGATTGCGCCTGCGCGGCGAATGGTCGCGACCACTGGGGCGTCCCCTTCGTGGGACACACCGGGGCGGGTATCAGCTGGTAACGCCGCTGAATCCTAATTCGACACCTATTATTCGTCCGGTGTTCATCGGCGACCAACGACGGGCGCAATGGCGCTTCCAGGCGATCCGCTTCTTGCCGGCGTCCGCTGTCGCGATGATCGCCGTTGTGCTGGTAGGGCTGCAGATCACTGCCGCCGGCGCGGGGTTCGCGGGTCCGCTGCGCAGCCTCCTCAACGACTACGTCGCCACGCCGACATCGGCCACGGTGCCGTGGGTGGGCCTCGGTGTGGCGATGGTCGGCTTGCCGCACCGCAACCGGGTCTGGGCGCTGTCGGCGGCTGCGGGCCTTGATGTTGTCTTCGCGGCGGTGAGGGTAGCGCACGGCAATGCGTTGACCTTCGGCAACGGGCCGCTGATCGTGCTGACCGGGTTGGCGGTGATCGTCGGGTGGCGGCGCTGGAGGCAGGCCGAACGCACGACGGCGTTGCGGGGAGTCGCTTTCGGCCTCCTGCTCGTCATCGCCACCAAAGTCGGCGATACCTGGTTGCGCATCACCGCCATCGTCCGACCGGCGGTGCTGGACGAGTACGCGCTGCTGGCCGACCACGCGTTGGCGCAGCCGTCGTGGCTACTGGGCCGGCTCGTGCATACGGGTGGCCCGATCCTCAACGCCGCGTTTCATTGGGTGTACATCGAGTTGCCCGTCGCGGCAATGGTGGTTGCGATCTATCAGCTACGCAACGTGAGCACCGCCGGCTGGCCGCGTCACTTTCTGGTTCCAACGTTCCTGGTGCTCGGTCTGATCGGACCGGTGATCTATGTGCTTTTCCCGCTGGTCGGCCCGGACTACGCGTTCGGCAGCGCCGGACGGGGATTCGAAGTTGGCGACTTCTGGCCGCACGCGGTGCCGCGGATTATGCTGTCGCCGAAGGCAATCGCCTTCGACGAATCCACCCCGCGCAACTGCATGCCCTCGATGCACACCGCCTGGGCGATGGCGGTGTTCATCCACTCCCGTGGCGGACCACATTGGCTGCGCGCGGGTGGCGCGCTGTGGCTGATGTGCACCATCGCGGCGACCCTTGGTTTCGGCTATCACTATGGCATCGATCTTTTGGCTGGTGGGGTGTTGTGCCTGACCGTGGAATCGGCGTTGCGGGAGCCGGCGGGTAACCGGATGCGGTGGCGGATCGGGTTAACGGGTTTCGGGGCGGCATTCTTGGCGGCGCTATTGGCGTGCTGCCGCTATCTCGCGGGGGAGATGGCAAGCCACGCTGTGCCGTTCGGTCTGCTCATCCTCGCGGCGATGGTGACTTACAGCACCGCTTTCTATGCGACGTACTTCGCCCGGCCGGCCGCGCCCGCGGCGGGGGATAGTTTGCCCGCTGATGGTGTTTTCGCTTCCGCGGCAATTGCTTTGGATTCCTACCCGGCTACCCGAACCGCGCAACGGACGTCATGATTTCAGGGTAGCCAGCACCTCTGCGGCGGCGCGCTGGCCGGCTTCTATCGCCCCGTCCAGATAACCCGGATGAGCGCCGGCGGTCTCCGACCCACCCCAATGAATGTCGCCGACCGGCGCACACGGCATCGGCGCGAACCCCTCGGTGGTGCCGGGTTTCGGCAACGCCGTGTAGCCGCCTCCGACGAATTCGTCCAGATGCCAAGACTTGTCCTGCCAATCAGCCGGCCGCAGGACCTCCGGGCCGAGGTGCGCCGCCAACGGTCCGAGCACAGCCTCGCGCCGTTGCGTGGTGTCCAATCCGGAGAGCTCGCGTGCTTCGGGGCCCCCCACCAGTACACACAGGTGGCCTGGCCCCCCAGGTGCGGTAGTGTCGTAAACCACGCTGCCGGGTTTGCCCAGGACGAGGAACTCGCCGCCCCAGCGTGTCCGCCAGAACGGCTGCCGATAGACCGCGATCGCCTTATATACCGATCCCATATATGTGTTCTGTTGCAGGGCTATTCGCTTCGCGGGCAATGCCGGATCAAACGCAATCCGAGCAGCCATCGGCGGCGGCACCGTGACAATCGCCTTTTCGGCCCGCACATCTCCTGCGGCCGTTCGAACCAGGACTCGATCACCACGGACGATCGAGACCACCCGCTGCCCCGTCTGCACCCGCGAGCCGAGCTCCGCGGCCGACCGCTCGACCAACGCGCCGGCACTCTCGACCAGCAATGACTCCTGGGCACCGCCGTTGGTCCCAAGGATCGTCCGCAAACCGCCCAGGTGACGAATCATGTCGGTGGCGGCATGCACCGACAATCGGTCGAGATCGGCCGTCCACGCCGTCAGTGCCACCACCTCGAGCAGCCGCCGCGCGGTGCGGCCCGGCACTTTGTGCAGAAACCCGTCGACCGTCGACGAGTTCCACTTCACCGGCGTTCCTAGCCGCGACAGCGCATCGACAGCGGCCAACACCACAGCGGCCATGAGCATGGACGGACTTACCGGCGACATCCGCCGTCGCCCGTCGATCACCGTGGGCAGTGCCCCGGTGTGCATGCGAAACCGGGTCACTCCAAGTTCGCTGGCCAGCGCCATGACGCGGTGGTGGTCGTGGCCGATCCACTGCCCGCCGAGGTCAAAGCGCGACCCCAGCGCACTGGTTTCGCCATGCACGCGTCCACCCACCCGATCAGCGGCCTCGAGTATCACGACGTCGACACCCCGGCGATGCAGCTCGCGTGCCGCAGTCAGCCCAGATAGCCCGGCGCCCACCACCACCACGGTCGAGTCCAATGCCCTCTGCCTTCTCTCACCGATATAAGTCGGTCAACCGACCAACTCCAGTAAGCCACAGAACGTTCCGGTAGTGCAACACGTCAGCCCTCGCCTCCGACCGGCCGTGGGTCGGCGAACATCACCAGCATGTCCACGGCTCGGTCCAGGTCGGCCCGGGCACGAGCGCCGTCGGTGCTGGCCAGGTACTGCACGATCAGGCCGTCCAGCACCGCCAGGGCCAACCGGCCGAGCGTGCCGAAGTCGACCGCGCATCGTTCGCCCGCCGCGTGCGCGGCCTGCTCGCACAGCGAACTGACCAGCGAGGTGTACCGGTCGTACTGCAACTGGGCCAGCCCGCCCGGGCCCTCGCTGCGCACCGAGTACATGGCGAGCTCGTATTGCATGATCTGGAGCCCGATTTCACCCTCGACCAACTTGTCCCAGAACGTGGTAATGCCTTGACGCATCGCATGTGCCACCCCGCGGTTGGGCCGCAGACCGGCGCGCACCGTGGTCAACACGTCATCGATGACGGCCGTGATGACCGCACGCAGCATCCGGTCCTTCGACGGGAACACGTAGTGCAGCGTGCCCAGCGGGACGCCGGCTTCGGCGGCCACCGCGCGCAACGTCGTGCCGGGGACGCCGACGCTACCGAGTACCCGGATCGCCGCCGCAACGATCTGCTCCTGTCGCTCTTCCACTCGCACGTAAGCCACTGCAGCCGCCTTTCTGTAGTCGGACAACCGACCGAAGTGTATGGCTACGACGGGGGCTGGCGTCCCACTGAGCGACAGGGTGGAATGGGCATGTGAAGCGACTCAACGGTGTGGACGCCCTGATGCTCTATAGCGAGACACCCGAGATTCATATGCATACGTTGAAAATCGGCATACTCGACGTGTCGAATATGGAGCAGGACTTTGACTTTGAGATGTTCCGCAGAGTCGGCTATCAACGGCTCATGGCGCTGGAGCCGTTGCGCTATCAGCTGGTGGACATCCCGCTGAAGTTGCACCACCCGATGTGGGTAATCAACGACGACATTGACCTCGACTACCACCTTCGTCGGGTGCGGGTGGCGGCCCCGGGCGGCCGCCGGGAGCTCGATCAGCTCATCGGCCACATCGCGAGCACTCCGCTGCGCCGCGACCATCCCCTGTGGGAGATGTACCTCGCCGAGGGGC
>JALHRH010000197.1 GCA_022841565.1 Mycobacterium sp.
ACTAGTTCCGGCCCCTGTCGCCCCCCGCCGATAGAGTCGGCCCCATGTTGCAGACGATCGCCGTGCGTGGCTACCGTTCGCTTCGCGAGATCGTGCTGCCGTTAGGCCGGCTGTCCGTCATCACCGGAGCCAACGGCACCGGCAAGTCTTCGATATATCGGGCGCTGCGCCTGTTGGCCGATTGTGGGCGAGGCGAGGTCATCGGCTCGCTGGCCCGCGAGGGCGGACTGGAATCTGTGCTATGGGCAGGTCCGGAGCAACTCGGCGGCGCCCGACGGGGAGACAAGGCCCAGGGCACCACCCGCACTCGGCCGCTGTCACTCGAACTCGGTTTCGCCGCAGACGATTTCGGCTATCTCGTCGATCTCGGCATACCGCAGATGGCGGGCTACCGTTCGGCTTTCTCGCGCGATCCGGAGATCAAGCGCGAGGCTCTGTTCGTCGGTCCAGCACTGCGTCGCGCCACCACCCTGGTGCACCGAACCCGCGACTTCGCAGAAGTCAGCGGCGATTGCGGATTCGACGAGCTGTGCCGGACGCTGCCGCCCTACCGCAGCGTGCTTGCCGAATACGCCCACCCGCAAGCACTTCCGGAACTCTCGGCCGTCCGCGAACGGCTGCGCGGCTGGCGGTTCTACGACGGTTTCCGCGTCGATGCCGCCGCGCCCGCTCGGCTGCCGCAGGTGGGCACCCGCACTCCGGTGCTCTCCGACGACGGTAGGGACATAGCCGCGGCGATCCAGACGATCATCGAAGCCGGATTCGACGACTTGAGCCGAATCGTTGCCGACGCGTTCGACGGCGCCACCCTTGCCGTCGACGTCACCAACGGTCTGTTCGATCTGCAACTGCGGCAGCGTGGCATGCTGCGGGCCCTGCGAGCGGCTGAATTGTCAGATGGCACATTGCGATTCCTGCTGTGGGCCGCCGCGTTGCTCAGTCCGCAACGGCCGTCGCTGATGGTGCTCAACGAGCCGGAGACCTCGCTGCACCCGAGCCTCGTCGGCCCGCTGGCCGCACTGATCCGGGTCGCGGCCGAGCACACCCAGGTCGTCGTGGTCACCCATTCCGATTCGCTGCGCAAGCTTCTCAGCGATAGGACCGAGAAAGATGGTGCCGAGGGCTCGGTAGAGATCGAGCTGTACAAGGATTTCGGCGAGACCCGGATCGCCGGACAAAGTTTGCTGACGACGCCGCCGTGGGATTGGGGCAAACGCTGACACCGGCCCTCGGCCTCGCCCGAATTGACTGCAAAGTGTGCATTTCGTGCAAACATGTGGGCATGGCGAATCAAGTGGGTCTTCGCGAGCGTCGCCGCCGCCAGACTAGTGCGGACATCCGCGGAGCCACCCTGCACCTGGCGCAAACACGGGGCTGGGACAAAGTGACCATCGAGGAAATCTGTGTCCAAGCGGGCATCTCGACCCGCACGTTCTTCAACTACTTCCCGAACAAGGAGGCGGCCATCGCCTACGGCCCGTCGGACCTGCCAGCCGAGCTGGCAGAGGAGTTTGTCGCCGCCGGGCCCGCCCCGTATTCCGTGGTACTCGCCGACCTGATCACGCTGGCTGCGCACCATCTGCGCGATATGCCCCCACAGCGTGAGCAGGCCGTTTGCATGCTTGAACTGGCCGACACCATCCCCGCGGTGCTGGCGGCGTTCCTAGCCGAGCTGGAGCGGTTCGAGAAACATTTGACCGACATCGTTGCCAAACGCCAGGGCTTGCCATCCGATGACGAAATTCCGGCGCTGATCTCCGCGTTGGCGTTGACGGCCGTGCGTTCGGGCATCGAGCGCTGGTCCACTGGCGAACCCGAGGATGCCGACGACACGCCGATGCCCTATGTCGAGCGGGCCGCCGCGCTGGTAAACAGCATTTTCACTAATTGACGGGCGTGACAGAAAACACATGAACTTGCATGATCTGCAAAATATGCAGATCATGTATTCATGGTCCGGCGGCGGAACTCGACTGTGCCTCGGTTACGCGAGACACCCGCCCGCTGCACGTCGGGCCGATTTCGGCCGCACGGGGCACAGTCTGCGCGCCCGACGTTCGAACAGGTTGTCGCGCAACGCAACCCGGACCAGCAGCCAGGACTACCTAGGCGGGGAAGGATTGCGTAGGTGCAGATGGCAAAGATGGTTCGTAACGCGTGGTTGCCGCTGTTGATCGTGGCGGTGGTGGCGATCGGCGGATTCACCGTGCACCGGGTCAAGTCGTTCTTCACCGCGGAGAACGCGGACACGCTCACCAGCCCGAAGGTGGACGATTCCAAGCCGTTCAAACCGAAAGTCGTCAAGTACGAGATCTTCGGCTCGGCGACGCATGCCAACGTGAACTACCTGGACTTGAGCGCCGAACCGCGTCGCCTCGACGGCGCCCCGCTGCCGTGGACCTTGGTCCTGAGCACCACCGCCCCGTCCGTGTTCCCCAACATCTCGGCACAAAGCGACGGTGATTACCTCGTCTGCCGCATCACCGTCGACGACGAGATCAAGGACGAGCAAATCTCCAACGGAGTACACGCCCTGACCTCATGCCTGGTGAAATCGGCATGAGCACGACCCTCAAGGACAGCCCCCCAGACCACTCCGACCCCACGCCTATCCCCAAACACACAGCGCGCCCTGCCATCCCGCGTTTCCTACGCACCTTCGCGGTCCCCGTCATCATCGGCTGGATCGCCCTGATCGCGGTGCTCAACGTCGTGGTCCCGCAGCTCGACGAGGTCGGCAAAATGCGTTCGGTCTCGATGAGCCCCGACGACGCGCAATCGGTGATCGCGACCAAGCGCGTTGGCGAGGTGTTCAAGGAGTACAAGTCCAACAGCTCGGTGATGATCGTGCTGGAGAGCCAGAATCAGCTCGGCGCCGAGGCGCACGCCTTCTACGACCAGATAGTCAGGAAGCTCGAGGCCGACAAGCAGCACGTCGAGCATGTGCAGGATTTCTGGAGCGACCCCCTGACCGGGGCCGGCGCACAGAGTAACGACGGCAAGGCCGCCTACGTGCAGGTCTATCTTGTCGGCAACATGGGTGAGACAAAGGCCAACGACTCGGTCGAGGCCGTCCAACACATCGTGGAAAGCGTCAAGCCGCCCAACGGCGTCAAGGCCTACGTCACCGGACCCTCGGCCCTGGAAGCCGACCAGCACCTCGCTGGTGACCGCAGCCTGCAGCTGATCACGATGGCAACGTTCGTCGTCATCATCGCCATGCTGCTGATGGTCTACCGGTCGATCGTCACGGTGCTACTCACGTTGGGGATGGTGGTTTTCGAGCTGGCCGCCGCCCGCGGGTTCGTCGCCTTCCTCGGCTACCACCAGATCATCGGGCTTTCCACGTTCGCCACGAACCTGTTGGTCACGTTGGCCATTGCGGCGGCAACCGACTACGCGATCTTCCTCATCGGTCGATATCAGGAAGCCAGGGCGGTCGGCGAATCGCGCGAAGACGCCTACTACACGATGTTCCACGGCACGGCGCACGTCGTGCTCGGGTCGGGCATGACGATCGCCGGCGCGACGTTCTGCCTGCACTTCACCAACCTGCCGTACTTCCAGACACTGGGCGTCCCGCTGGCCATCGGCATGGTCGTGGTGGTGCTCGCGGCCCTGACGCTGGGCCCCGCGGTCATCACGGTGGCCTCCCGTTTCCGCCAGACCCTCGAGCCCAAGCGCGCGCAGCGAATTCGCGGCTGGCGCAAGATCGGTGCCGCCGTCGTGCGGTGGCCCGGCCCGATCCTGGTCATGACGATCGGAATCGCACTGATCGGCCTGCTCACGCTGCCGGGGTACCGGACCAATTACAACGACCGCAACTACCTGCCCGCCGATCTGCCTGCCAATGCCGGGTACGCGGCCGCGGACCGGCACTTCTCAAAGGCGCGGATGAATCCCGAGTTACTGATGATCGAAAGTGACCACGATCTGCGGAACTCCGCGGACTTCCTGGTCATCGACAAGATCGCCAAGGCCATCTTCCGGGTGCCCGGGATCAGTCGCGTGCAGGCCATCACCCGGCCTGAGGGCAAGCCGATCGAGCACACGTCGATCCCGTTCCAGATCAGCATGCAGGGCGTCTCCCAGCAGATGACGCAGAAGTATCAGGAAGATCAGATCGCCGACATGCTGAAGCAGTCGGATGAGATGCAGACGACCATCAACAGCATGGAGCAGATGCAGAGCATCACCTCGCAGATGGCCGACGACATGCACGTGATGGTCGCCAAGATGCACGCCATGACTGTCGACATCGCCGAATTGCGGGACCACATGGCCGATTTCGAAGACTTCTTTCGGCCGATCCGCTCGTACTTCTACTGGGAGAAGCACTGCTACGACATTCCGGTGTGCTTCTCGTTGCGGTCGGTGTTCGACGCCCTCGACGGCGTCGACACCATGACCGACGACATCCAGAGCCTGATGCCCGTGATGGATCACCTCGACACGCTGATGCCCAAGATGGTTGCGCTGATGCCCGAGATGATCCAGAACATGAAGAACATGAAAACCATGATGCTGACCATGTATTCGACCCAGAAGGGTCTGCTGGAACAGCAAGAGCGGGCACAGCGCGACTCCTCGGCCATGGGCCGGGCTTTCGACGCGTCCAGAAACGACGACTCGTTTTACCTGCCGCCGGAGACGTTCGACAACCCGGAGTTCAAGAAGGGGATGAAGAACTTCATCTCCCCCGACGGCCACGCCGTGCGCTTCATCATCAGTCATGACGGTGACCCGATGTCAGCAGAAGGCATTTCGCATATCGACTCGATCAAGAAGGCCGCCTACGAATCGCTCAAGGGCACGCCCATGGAGGGCTCCAAGATCCTGCTCGGCGGGACCGCGGCGACCTTCAAGGACATGCAGGAAGGCAGCAACTACGACTTACTGATCGCCGGAATCGCCTCCATGTGCCTCATTTTCATCATCATGCTGATCCTCACCCGAAGCGTGGTGGCCTCGGCGGTCATAGTGGGAACGGTATTGCTTTCTCTGGGTGCGTCTTTCGGACTTTCGGTGCTCATCTGGCAACACCTCATCGGCATCGAACTGCACTGGATGGTGCTGGCTATGTCGGTGATCATCCTGCTGGCGGTCGGTGCGGACTACAACCTGCTGCTGGTGTCCCGGTTCAAGGAGGAGATCCACGCCGGCCTCAACACCGGCATCATCCGGGCCATGGGCGGTACCGGGTCCGTGGTCACCTCGGCTGGATTGGTGTTCGCCTTCACGATGATGACGATGGCGGTCAGCGAGCTCATCGTGATTGGACAGGTCGGCACGACTATCGGTTTGGGGCTGCTGTTCGACACCCTGATTGTCCGGTCATTGATGACGCCGTCGATTGCCGCGCTGTTGGGGAAGTGGTTCTGGTGGCCGCAGCGCGTCCGGCAACGCCCGGTGCCCTCCCCCTGGCCCACTCCCAGCCAGGAGCCGGCCAAGACAGAATCACTGACCTCGGTCTAACGCCCCGGACGCCGAGCGGGAATACCGTGACACTTCGTCGGCGTGTCGCGTCGTGCGATTCACACTCGACGCGCAGAACCCGCACAGCTGGCAGGATTTCTGCGTCAAGGGACGCAATGCCGCCCAGCTCGTCGAACACCCGCGCCGCATCCTCACCCCGATGCGGCAGCAGGCCGACGGGTATGTCGAATCGACCTTGGACGAGGCCATTTCAGACATCGCCGCACGAATAGCGGCATTGATCGACGCCGACCGCAAGCGCACTGGCCGCTGCCCGCAGTGCACTTGCTCGAACGAAATGATCTGCTCGCGTTGACCAGCAATCTGCACGACGAGCCTTACGTGCAGTACGGCGTTCGGGCAGTCGACCGGCCGGCCCACAGCGCGCCCTGGGCGGCACACGCGCACGAACCCGATACCCAGCACGTTCAGCTCAAGATCGACGCCGGGATTGACGTCTACTTCTGCGACCCGCATCCCCGTGGCGGCCGGCCCCGGCTCTGATCACGAGCGCCGACGGCCCGCGGCGCGGGTTCGCCGGGCGGTTCGCGAGGTAGCCGCGGTTTCCGCAGGCCGCATCGCGACAATCCGTCGCGAGAATTTTGCGTAGACGTGTCCCGTTACCCGTCAGCATGTTGCTCATCGACCGGTTCAGGTTCCCTGGGCAATAAGGGCAAGAATCCGACGGAACTCCACAGATGCCCGGTCAGCTTTGGTGTGCACATCCGCCGAGAGGTCGAGCGGAAACTCCAAACCGGAAAGCGCCCGTTCCAGCCACTCCCAATCCTCCTCCCAGATCATTTGCTCGTATTTGACAAACATCTCGGCTTCCTCGGCATCGGCAAACTCTGATCCGGTGACCGACTTGTACACCCGGGAGCTGCCGCGATCTTCGGGCTGTACCGCAAGGGCAATAAAGTGCCACCCGCCGGCGTCCGGATATTCGATCAACAACGTTGCGGATAACGGTGGCCAATAACGGAATGTGAGCCGGCGACGCTGTACTTCTGACCGGACACCCTCGTGCACGCCTGAGTCGATACGGTTAGTGAAGGTGTGTTCGAACGTTGCGGCAAATCCGATGTCGTGCTTCTGAAAATCCAGACCTTCGATAGTCTCCGGGCCGGCCCCACCGATGGTTGCCTTGTGCACGAATGGCACGTGCGTCGCATCGATGAAATTTTCGACGACGAACGCCGCATTGACCTTCACTTCGCTGGGGGGTAAGACAACCGTCGCGCTGGTGGCCTCGCCCTGCGGCGGGGCTGTGTCGGGCAGCGGTACTCGCGGCGAGTTGGGGGCGAGCCAAACCAGACCGCCTCTTTCGGTCACGTCCGCTGGCCGGCGCAGCGCGCAGCGCGCAGAGAACGACGTTGCATTACCCAACGATGGGATCTCGACGCAGGTCCCGTCAGCGGCGAACCGCCATCCGTGGTACCCGCACTGCAGGGTATCGCCGACGACCCTGCCGGCCGACAGCCGCGCCCGGCGGTGCGGACACGCGTCGGCAAACCCCACAACGACATCGCCGAGGCGGCTCAGCACCCACTGCCGGCCGGCGAGCACGATGCCCACAGGCTCGCTCGCTACCTCGCTGGACAGCGCGACCGGGTGCCAATACTCGGCAAGTGCCGCGTGGGTATTGGCAAATGTCGGCACCGTTTCGGCAGCATCGAATCCGCGTTCGCCGGCAATGGGGATCTCAGGACGAGTCACGGCCCCTCAATATAGCGCCAGGCCGGTAGCCGGCGTGTCGAAGCGACAGGATGTCGAGCGGCCAACACAGCCAACGCTTCTTGGTGCACTGAATGAGCCTCTTGTGCACTGGAGAGACCGTGGAAGGTCAACCCGCCCATCCCGCGATTTCGGAGGCAGCACGGGTTGCCAGCCCGTTACACGCCGTCCTGCCGGCAGGCGCACGACGCACGAATCGGTACGTCGGCGCGCGCGGCGGCCAGCGCGAGTTGTTGGCCGATGATCACCGCCTCAGCGGTACGCCCGAGCCGCCGCAGACACTCGTGATAGCCGTGCAGGCTCCAAACATTGCCAGGATGCTGGCAACACCGCGCCAGCGTTGCATCCAGGCCCAGGTCTGCGGCGTATACGGCGGCCGCCTCTTGGACGTGGCCCTGTTCGAGCAGAAGCGCTCCGTAGGCATGCCGGGTGGGTTGCATCCACCCCCAAGGCTCGTCGTAGGGCAGCGCGTCGTCGCGTTCGACCGCGCGCCGTAGGTGCCCGAAGGCTTTGTCGAATTTCCGCTCACGGTAAGCGATCTCGCCGTCGAGCATGGCGGCGGCCACCGCGAGGATGTCTCGACTGGTGTTGTTGAACAGACACCGGCTATCCGGTATCCGCGCGTAGGCCTCGGCGAACGCGGCGCGCTCAGCGTGCGCCCGGGCGAGTTGACCGGTAGCCGCGAGGGCGACGCCGCGCCCGTAGTGAATCGTCGTCGCGGTGGTGCAGTACAGCTCTGGGTCGGTTGGCAGTGGGTGCGCGATCAGCTCGTCCCACCGGCCGAACCGCACCAACACGTGGGTTCGCAGCGGCACGAACGCCTCCAACCAGTCGGCCATCGGCGGTGATTGAATGGCTAGCAGCTCGGGTGTCAGCTGGGCAGCCAGCTCGTCGGCGGCCTGCAGGGCGGTCTGCGACTGTCCCTGTAGCATCGCCGAATACACTATGAAGTGCAGATCGTGTGCCCGATAGAGCGAGTAGAAGTTCAGTGGGCCCTGGCGACTGACGAACCGCCGATCCGCTTGTACCGCAGCGTGATTCGCCTCTATCGAGCTGCGGTAGTCGCCGCACAGCACGTCGATGTGGCTGGGCATGTGTTCCAGGTGTCCCGCGTCGGGCACCAAGCCGCGCAGCAGATCCGCGGCCGGCAGGGCTACTTCCGGGGTCGCTGACATCTCCATGGTGTGCAGGTACAAATGCAGGATCCCCGGGTGGGTGCGACCCTGCGGCGTGGCCAGCGCATCCTCAAGCATCCGCCGGGCTTCCAGCACTCGTGACCCCTGGGCGGGCTCGCCGGTCGCAGTGTCCCACAGGGCCCATGCCGTGACGTTGACCAACGCGTCGGCGGCTAGGGCTTGCACGTCGATGTCGCCCGGATAGTCCGCGGCCAGTGCCGCCATCGCGTCGGCGTAAGCGAGCCGCCCAGCTTCAAGGTCCTCCGGAAAACGGGTGCGCAAGGCTGCGAGCAAGCCGCGCTCGACGGGAGTGGCTCGGCCTCGGGCGGCCAGGGCGAGTTCCGCACGGGCGCGGGTCAGCGAGGACGCCAGATCAGCCGGATCGAAAGCCTCCCACGCCTTGTTGTAGTTGGGCCCCACCGAATAGGCGATTCCCCACCGCGCGATGGCCAGACCGGGGTCATGTTCGAGGGCACGCTCAAAACAGCGGATTGCTTCTTCGTGGTTGAACGCATAGGCCCACACCAGTCCCCGGGCAAACCAGATCTGGGCTTGCGGGGCAATGGTTTCGACCACGCGGTGATAGCTCCCGAGGTCGAAGTACCACTGCTCGGAGGTCACGGGATGGTGAGCGCAATCTTGCCGACATGTTCGCCGGCGCGCATTACCCGCAGGGCTGCACCGAGGTCTTCCCAGCCGAAGATGTGGCTGATGTGCGGTTTGATTCCGGACTTGGCGATCACCTCGCACACTTCCCGGTGCGTGCGCACGCTGCCGACGGTGATCCCGATGATGCGCAGATTGTTCAGCATCACCTCGGCGACCGCGATCTGCGTCATGTCAAATCCGCTGAGCACGCCGATCACGGCTACCGTTCCGCCCATTCGTGTCGAATGCAGCGACTGTGCCAAGGTGGCGGGTCCACCCAGTTCGACGACCAGGTGGGCGCCGTGCCCGTCGGTGAGCCGCTTCACCTCCGCGTCCCACCCCGGAGTGGTGCGGTAGTTGATGAGATGCGTTGCGCCCAAATCAGATCCGACCTTGAGCTTATCGTCCGAGGACGAGGTCAAGATGCTGGTAGCGCCCAGTGCCCGGGCCAGTTGCACGGCGAACAGCGAAACCCCACCGGTGCCCTGCGTCACTACCACGTCGCCGGGGCCGATACCGGCCTCCTTGAGGGCGGCCCACGCCGTCACCGCGGCGCACGGAATCGTGGCGGCCTCAATGTCGCTGAGGTGATCGGGCGTGGCAACCAGGCCAGTGACGTCGGCGACGCGGTATTGCTGTAGCCACCCGTCGCAGCTGTCGCCCGGCAAATCACGCTTGGCTTCCGGCGTCGGCGGGCCGTCCCGCCAGCGCGGATTGAAAGCGCCCATCACGCGCTGCCCGACGCGCAGATCCTGGACCTCCGGGCCGACGGCGACCACCTCGCCCGCTCCGTCGCTCATCGGCACCCGCGGCCACGGCCCGGGTAGCAATCCCATCAGGTTGACGTTGTCGTGAAAATTCAGGCTGGAGGCGTTGACCTTGACTAATACCTGTCCCGGTGCAGGTTCATCGACGGGTCGTTCCACAGTGACCGGTGCTATGCCGGGTCCGTTCATCACCATGGCCTGCTGCCGTTCGGGGATACTCATGCGTCGACTACCTCCTGGCCGGTTCCGTTGCGCCGCCGATCTGCTCGACGATAATTCGCCGCGCCGCACGGCCTTCCGGGGTGGGGGTCAGCGGGTACACGTGCACCAGTCCCGGCGCCTCGTGATAATCGATGTCGACGCCGGCGGCTGCGGCCTTTTCGGCTAGTAATCGAGCGTCGGGGTTCAACATGTCTCGGGTACCGCTGAATACGGTCAGCGGACCCAGTCCGGTCAAGTCGGCGGCCAGTGGGCTGACGCGCGGATCGTCGACCGGTAGGTCGCCACGCCAGCGGTCAGCGAATACCTGCAGCGCGTCGCGCCCTAACCACGGGTCCGTCGGCTCGACGGATGCGATGGCCGGATTGCTGAGCGACAGGTCCAGTAAGGGCGAAATCAGCACCGTCCGCGGAACGACCACGCCATGCTGGTCGCGCAGCATCAGCGCCGCGGATAAGGCGATCTGACCGCCCGCGGAGTCACCAGCCAGATACGGGTCGGCCAGTTGGGCCGCCAATTCGACGACCGTGGGCACGACGTCGGCCGCGGTGGCGGACGGCAGCAGCGGGTAAATGGGAACGATCACCGCAGCGCGTGCCTGGTTCGCAAGCTGCGCCGCCAATTGCCAATGCTGATGCGTTATTTCGTTGACCCAGGCGCCCCCATGCAGGTAGACCACGGTGAATTCGGGCTTCGAAGCCGGCGGCGTCAACGTGTAGACCGGCCAATTCGATCGCTGCTGCAACGCAATGGTGACCTTGGGCCGCAATCGCGGCGGCGGCCCGAACGGTTGCGGGTGCAGGGCACGGCGTTCCAGGTGCGCCAGGGCGGTCGCCGGGCTGCCGTACGGTCGGTGCCTCCCCTTCAGTCGAAGCAGTGCGGGCATAGCCCGGCTCCTCCAGCTGGTCATTGGTCGACCCTATCTCGGCCAGCGGTTC
>JALHRH010000198.1 GCA_022841565.1 Mycobacterium sp.
TGCTCTTCCGATCTCGTAGCCGGGCGGCGCGGGCCTTGGCGCGTGCGGCGGCGGCCAGCGCTTCGGCTTCGGCGGCCTCGGCCTCGGCTTCTGCGGCCAACGCCAGCACGTCGGCCCTCGATGGCACGGCGTCGTCGTCTCTCTCAGCCATTACGGCCACCGCTCGTCATTATCGACTGAACTCCGGTATCTCTTACGGTATCGCCCATTGCTAATATCAGAGTCGCCAGCGAACTCCGACGAGGACCGATCGGGCCGATGATCACTCACCCAATCTTTTCCCCCAGCTTCCTCCGCTACGGCGAAGGAATGCCAAGGAAAGTCCGGTCGCCATCATGACCGCTGTCGACTCTCCCGAAAAGATACTCTTCACCTCGACCAGCCAAGCGTTCCTGTGGAAAGAAGCGTCGCTGCGTCACGTTCGGGAACTGCACGCCGCGGGCGCATCGTGGGACCCGGCGTGGTGGCGGCGAGCCGCCGAACTCGGCTGGACGGGTCTGCTGGTCCCCGAGGAATGGGGCGGCGGCAGCGTATCGGGTAACGGGTTCGCGGACCTTGCCGTGGTCGCCGAACTGCTCGGCAAAACGGTGGCTCCGGGGCCGCTGTATCCCGTCAGTACCGTGCTCGCCGGCTTGGTCGACTGCGCGCAGCGGGATACGCACGCGGACTTGATTAAATCGCTGGTCTCCGGTGAGACGGTGGCCTCGTGGGCGGTGTCGGAATCGCGGCGGGGCTGGGCGCCGCAGGAGCCGACGGTCACGGCCACTGCCGTCGACGCCGGGTACCGCATTGACGGCGCCAAGGACCGGGTGGAGGCCGGCGCCCAGAGCGCGGTGCTCTTGGTGGTGGCGCGCTGCGTTGATGGCGTGCGCCAGTTCCTGGTGCCGACCGATGCGCCGGGTGTGCGAATCACGCCTGTCCAGTCGGTCGACCTGGTCAAGCAGTATGCGCGGGTGGAATTCGACGGTGCCGTGACGTCAGCGGTGGTTGGCAGTGTCCCCGAGACGGCCGGCTTGATCGACCGGCAGAGTCAGATCGCACAAGTGTTGCAGTGCGCTGAGTCGGTCGGCATACTGCAGACCGTTTTCGACTTCACCGTGCAGTGGGCACTGGACCGGCACAGCTTCGGCCGGCCGCTGGCGTCATATCAGGTGCTCAAGCACGGGTTCGCCGACATGAAGCTGTGGCTGGAGGCGTGCCGCGCGACCACGGACGCGGCGGTCGCCGATGTGGCCGCGCGCGCGCCGGACGCGGGCCGGTCGGCGAGCATCGCCAAGTCCTATGTCGGCGAGGTGGGCGGGGAGATCGTGCAGCGTTGCGTGCAGCTGCATGGTGGCATCGGCGTGACATGGGAGCACGATCTGCACCTGTATCTGAGGCGGATCACGTTGTACCGCTCCATGTTCGGCACGCCCGAAGAGCATAATGTCAGGGTTTACGAGGCAAGCGCGAAATGAGCGCCGCGGAAACCGTCGCAGAATTCGCCGCCCGAGCGAGATCCTGGCTGGCCGAGAACATGCCGCGCATCGATCCCGAAGCGCCGCCGCCCGCGCCGCGCGACGCCGAGCAGTCGTGGCAGCGGGCTCGCGAACTCCAACAGCGGCTGTACGCAGGCGGATTCGCCGGCATCTGCTTTCCGCGCGAGTACGGTGGCCTCGGGTTGGACTACGAGTACCAGCGGGCGTTCGACGTCGAATCCCGCCACTTCGAAATGCCGTTGATCCTCAACCTCCCCACCTTTACCATCTGCTGCGCCACGCTGCTCGACATGGGCAGCGAGGAGCAAAAGCAGCAGCACATCGCCGCCGCGCTGCGCGGCGACGAAATCCTCGTCCAGCTGCTCTCTGAACCCAGCGGCGGCTCGGATCTGGCCGGGGTCATTACGCGCGCCGAACGCCGGGGAGACCGCTGGGTCCTCAACGGCGCCAAGACCTGGAGCAGCAGCGCGTTCGCCGCCGACTACGGACTGTGCCTGGCCCGCACCAGCTGGGATGTGCCCAAGCACGACGGGTTGACCATGTTCCTGGTGCCGATCAACCACCCAGGAATCACGTTGCGGCGCATCACCCAGGTGAGCGGCAGCGCTGAGTTTTGCGAGGAGTTCCTTGACGGAGTGGACGTCGGCGCCGACGCGGTGGTTGGTGAGGTGAACAACGGCTGGGCGGTGGCGTCACGCCAGCTCTACCACGAACGCCGCGCCGTCGGGCAGGGTTCGGAGTTCGCCAGTGGCTCTGGCAGCGAGGGCGGACCCACGACGCCCGTGGACTATCCGGATCTGCTTGCGCGAACCGGGCAGCAGGACAGCGAGCGGGCGCGGGAGCTGGCGGGCCGGGCCCTGGTCCATCGCGCGGTCGCCGAGCAACTGATCAATCACGTCTACCGCGGCGTCAGGGACGGCTCACTGCCGCCAGCTGGGGGGACATTGATCAGACTGTTTCACGCCGAGACGGTGATGCTGGAAATGGATACCGCGCTGGCGATCGCCGGGGCCGCCGGCGTGGTGGGGGAGCTCGGCGAAGGGCTGCAATCCGGGCTTCGGTATCTGTCGCGTCAGGCGGTCGCCATCGGCGGCGGCACCACCGAAATGGCTCGCAACGTCATCGGTGAGCGGGTGCTGAACTTCCCGCGGGAATACGCCGCTGACCGCGGGGTGCCGTTCAATCAGGTGCGACACGGCAAGACGCGAGATGTCTAATCCTCGACGAGGATGTCCTCGGCGTCCCCGCTGATAACGGGGAACTGAACCAGCGACAAGACGTGGTGGGCCGGGCTTCCCGGCGGTGCCACCAGTACGCACTGCCCGCCATGTTTGCGGGCGCGCTCGCGAGCCGCGACCAAGGCACTGACACCTGCTGACCCAAGATGGGTGACGGCAGTCAGATCGATCGTCAAAGACGCTATGCCCGAGCGGCTTTCGACCGCAATCTGGCGATCCAGGATGGACGCGGTGTTCGAGTCGACTTCGCCGCGTACCACGATGCGACCTTCCTCGGTGACCAGCGAGACGAACTCGCTGTCGATCTCCCGTTGGCGGTTGACCCGGCTGGGCACCGGGTCGCTGACGAAGTTCACCGGCCGGCTGAGCCGGTGGCTGAGCGCGGCCGTGGTGCCGTCGAGGCTGTGCGTGACCTGTGATTCGGTCACCAGCGCCTCGGCCATCGCCAGGCCGCGGCCGCGACCTTTCTCACCCTCGCGATGGTCCTTCCATTCGCCGCGGTCGATCACCGATGCTCGCATCCTGCCGTCGCCACCCAACGCGGCTTCAACGATGAGACCGTCGGAAACCTCAGTGCCGTAACCGTGTTCGACCGCGTTCTCTACGAATTCCGAGACCGCGTGCACTACATCGGAGATATCGGCGGAATCCGCGCCTACCTCGGAGAGCCATTCCCGCAACTTGGCCCGAATCCCCCGCGCAGCGTGGATCGTCGCATCCGTCCTGATGTACAACGGCGGCGTCGGCGTCCGGCGCTGCACCGCAAGCAACGTCACGTCATCACTGTAACCCGTTGAGCGCAAAAGCAATTCAAGTGTTTCCGAACACAGGCGGTCGATGGGCCGGGTGGGTGAATCGAGCACGAAGCCGCTGGTGCCGGCGGCGATGCTGCCCGCCAGGTCGGCGAACTCTGCGGTGCTGGCCACCAGCGGCCGGCCGGGGCGTTCGATCAGGCCGTCGCTGTACAGCAGGACGGCGTCGCCGACGTCCAAGGTCTCGATGCGCACCGGAAACCCGGTGCCGCTGCCTAGCGGCCCGCCGCCGGACGGTTGCACATACCGCGCGCTTGCGTCGGCCGCGACGATCAGCGGGGGCGGGTGCCCGGCGGTGCAGTACTGGAACTCACCTGTCGCCAGGTCCAGTGAGCCGACGCATACCGTAGCCGACTTCGATCCCGGCACGTGCTCGTGGAAGTTGTCGAGCGCCTTGAGTGCTTCGGCGATCGGGTGGCCCGCGGTGATCTGCATCCGCAGCGCGGTGCGCAGCTGTGACATCACCGCCGCGGCTTCGACGCCATGGCCGACGACGTCACCGACGACGAGCACCAGGCGGTCACCGAGGGCCAACGCATCGAACCAATCCCCGCCGGCCGCGGTGTCCTCGGCCGCGACGAGGTACTCAGCGGCGATGTCGGCCCCAGGAACCACCGGGACGGATGGGGCCAGCAGCGTCTGCTGCATCACGATCGCCGAATCGCGGGCGTCGCGGTACCGCTGGGAAAGTTCCTCGACTCGGGCTTCCGCTGCCAGCCGTGCCTGCACGCGCGCGGTGACGTCGTCGAAGACGAGTTGTACGCCCTCGATGGATCCGTCGGACGCGCGTCGGGGCGTCACCAAGAAGTCGAAGAAACGCTCCTCGAGTCCGGAACCCTGCAGGTCGACCTGAAACCGCCACTCGGCTCCCGACTGTGGCTCACCGGTCTGGTAAACCCGGTCCAACATGTCGTAGATCTGTTGGCCTTCCAGCTCGGGATAGAGCTCCTTTGCCGTCTTTCCCACAGTGTGCAGCAAGGGGCTTAGCGCGCGGAAGGCCGCGTTGACTGCGACGAAACGGTGGTCTGGCCCTGTCAGGCCGACCACCATCGCTGGAATGTTCTCGAAGATGCGCCGCACGTCTTCGGCCACGCCCACCGCGTCATCCCAGTCCTCTTCGGCCGCCATTTTGGCCGTACCTCCCGCGGACCGATGTAGCAAACAAGTCGGGTGCGCTGACGGGAGCGTCAAGCGCCAACAGCCAGATTAGCAATGTGCTGGACATGCTCCACGCACCAATATTTTTGGGCAGCGGACCGGCCGCTCAAGCTACGCCGCGGACAGCGCCGATTCGGTCGTGGGATGAACGGGCAACACGTGACCGAATGCACATGCATCGACGATGCGGGCGATGGCAGGGTCGCTGCTGACCACCCGCAGTGTGATTCCGCGGCGACGGCACCGCTCCGCTTGGTCGGCCATCCCAGCGAAAGCGCAGCAGGCCATGAAATTGAGCTGGCTGACGTCGACGATCAGTGGTCCGGGTCGGCTCGCTACCGCCGAAGCCTCGGCGAGCAGATCCAGCCAGGTGTGCTCGTTGGCCGCGTCGACTTCACCACCGGCACGGATGACCACCGCCGAGCCGCTACGCACCGTGGTGGCCCGCAGCGTGCTGTTCGGTTCACCCAGCTGCAAGGACAACCGGTCGCTCAGTGGCACCGGGATGGCGAATGAGTCGGATAGGCCCAGGTTCATCGTGCCCCCCAAAGAGGGACGCGCGGAAAAATCCCCCCGATGGAATGCCACAGCGCGCCCGCAAGACAAAGTATTGCCTTTTGTATAGCAGAATGTGTTGCCCGATTAAGCCGAATGGCCAGATCGGTAGGAGTTCGATAGATCCGGCTCCTACGTGTGGATTTCGTCGTCAGGCCGAGACCGGCTTTTCGGCCGGCTTGGACGTTGGCTCGGAGACCTTCATCAACTTCATCAGGTTGCCGCCCATGATCTTGGCGATGTCGGCCTCGTCGAAGTCCGTTAGCTCGTCAACGAAGGAGATCGGGTCCTTCAGTCCCTCGGGATGCGGCCAGTCGGATCCGAACAGCACCCGGTCGGTGCCAACCATCTTGACGATCTCGGTGAATCGGTCCTCCCAGAAGGGGGTGATATACACGCAACGCGTGAACGCCTCGACCGGATCTTCGCTGAACGACTGCGGCATCTTCTTGTAGACGCCCTTGAGGCCCTTGCACAGATCCGGCACCCAATCGGCGCCGTTCTCGATCGACAGCACCCGCAGCTCCGGGTTTCGGGACAACGCACCGTGGCATACCAGGGCACCCATTGCGTCCAGAATCGGCCGATGGCCCATCGCGAAGCTGCGGAAAGCCGTCGGTTTGAACGGCAGAAACTCCTCGCCGGGCTCCCACACGTTCGCGAACTCGGAGTAACCGCTATCCGAAGCGTGCATCGACACCGGAATCTCGGCCCGGACGCAGGCCTGCCAGAACGGGTCGAACTCCTTGAGCCCGAATGACCGACTGCCCCGGTAGCCGGGCACCGGTGCTGGGCGGACCAGCACGGTGCGGGCACCGCGATCCAGGCACCATTGCAGTTCTTCCAAGGCCCGATCGACGATTGGCAGAGTTATCACCGGGGTGGCGAAGATGCGGTCCTGGTAATTGAACGACCACTGCTCATACATCCATTGGTTGAGCGCATGGATGACGTCGTGGGTCATCTCCGGGTCGTCTTTCATCCGCTCCTCGACCAGGCTGGCCAGCGTCGGGAACATCAGGGCATAGTCGATGCCGAGCTCGTCCATGACCTCTAGCCGCGCGCCGGGTTCGCGGAACGCGGGAATTGCCTTCATCGGCTCGCCGAGTATCTCTCGGTAGCTCTTGCCCTGCGCGCCATTGCGGAAGTAGTCCTCCTGAGCGCCGGGACGGGCCACCACCTCGAACGTCGGGTTGGGGATGTACTCGCTGATGTGGCCACGCACCACGATCTTGGTGCGGCCGCGCACCTGCACGTAGTCGATGACGTTCTTGCGGTTGTCGGGAAGAAACTTGGTGAGCGCTTCCTGCGTCTCGTACATGTGGTTGTCGGCGTCGAATACGGGGAAGGGAAGTTCGCGAGACGGCATGGCGATCTCCTAGAGAAGTCTCGATCTCTGCGGGCGGTAATGACGTTACCACTTCGCGGGGTGTGATGTGGGGCGGTCACCCTTCGGGGCCGTTTGTGTCCTCGTCCGGACGGTCGAGAATGGCGAAGTTCACGGTGGCCGTGGCAGCCAGTTCGCTGTCGCTGTCGCTGTCGCTGTCGCCGAAGATGTCGATCTGCATGATCAGCGACCGCCGACCGGCCCTTAGCACCTTCGGAACGGCCAGCGCCGAGCCTTGCCGGATCGGACGCAGATAGCGGATGACGAGATCGGAGGTCGTCATCGCGGTGCCCGGTTGCAGGTACTGCAGCCCCAGCTGTCCAGCCGCCACGTCGGCCAGGGTGGCGATCAGACCGCCCTGCAGGGCACCCGACGTATTGACCACTTGCGGACTGACCGGCATCGTCATCGCCAACCCGTCTTGGGATCGACCATGGTGAAACGTGGCAGGGCGCAAGCCGATTTGCGCGAACAGTTCGGCCAGTGAGGGATCCGACGTCGCGTCATCGGTTTCGCGGATACCGAGAGCGCGGCTGCAGAAGTCGTACAGTTGATTGGAGTCGATCGGTGTTCCGTTCAATTCCGTTCCCAGCCAATGCAATCGGAGCGCACCGACCATGGTCTGCATGACGATCGCCGCAGCGGCACCGACGTCCAGGCCGGGGTTGAAGACGCCCTCGGTGATGCCTTGCCCAATGATGTCGCGCAGCAGTCGATGCAGGGGAGACAGCACGCGCGCGTACTCGCGGGGACGGGTCTCGGCCAGGTTCTGGTTGTAGAGGCTCAGTGCCCGGTTCAAGCTGTCTTGGGTGGGCGACTCCGGTTGGGCGCCGACCCGATCGATGATGAGCTTGAGCGCCGCGGTGCTGTCCAGGCCGGCGGTCTCGGCACGCCAGGTCTGCGCCGCCTGCACCATCGTCCTTTCGAAGAGCGCCAGCAGCAGTTCGTCCTTGCTGGCGAAGTGTTGGTAGAAGGCGCGGAGCGAGGTCTTGGAGCGGGCGACGACTTCCTGCACGGTGAAGTCGGTGCGTCCGGTCTCACCCAGAATTTCCACCGCCGTCTTGATGAAGCGCTCGGCGCGGGTGACTTCGGCTTCGTCGGCGGGGCCGGCCATGGGCGGTCTCCTGTTCCTCGGCGTGGCACACGCTGTGAGAATGAGGTTACCGGGTGGGCCGGGGCGGGTGGTTACAGATGCTGGCATGCTGCCAACCGGCAACGCAGCAATGTCTGAGCTGGCTGCGCCCACTGGTCCGCCGGAGGACCGTCGCCGACGCGCATCGCGAACGACGGCGCGTGGGTAAATCTCGGATGTCGATCCGTCAGAATCTCCGCCTGGCGAACAGGTCACCGAGACGGCTCACAAAATCCCATAACAATCAGCACCAGCTGTGCCGCCGAAAGACCCAATATGCACGAGTTTGCGCGGCGTGAAGTCAGTTACGCGAACCGCGCGGCCGGCCGCGACGCCGCGGGCGAACGCGATAGCCACCACGTTCGGCCAGGGCCCGCAGCCGGCGCAGCGCAAAGTCGCGCGCCCGCCCGGATTCGGGGATCACCACTCCGGCCCACAGACCCTCCACAGCAGTGACGTGATAGGCCTCACTAGCGCACAGCCACCGTCGCGGACACACCAGGCACAACGCTTTCGCATCCTCGTCGGGCTCGGTGGTCGTCCACCGCTCCGGCTCGGCGGTGCACGCCGGAACGTACTCCTCCAGCGGTGTGGACAACGGAATTGCCGCAGCAGTCATCGCTTTCCTCCCAGCCCGGGCGCACGCGCGCCTCCGATGCGACGACATAACCACAAATCTATCGCAATCGCAACGTCTAAAGCGTAGCAGCTACAACTTGATGCTCGGTTGAGCGGCGCTAGACATGTGTACTACAGCTGACCTGTGGCACAAGTCTTGTCCGGACTATTACCAGGCGCCGCAGCCTTGTGGGCGAAAGCGGTGTATAAGCCGGTCAACGTCATTTCTGGGCTCATGTCGGTGCGGACGCGGAGCGGGAAAGATGTAGCATCTACTGGCGTAGTGCTGAGGGAAGGCTGTAGCGACGTGCCCGAAACTACGGGGTCCGAGCCGGGGGGGAAGCGTAGTGACGTCTGACCAGGCCCTGTATAGATGGCCGCCCGCACTGGTGGTTCGACTCGGCGATGAGGTCCACACGCTAGACCCTCGATCCGGTGTCGCCATCATCGGCCGGGACAACTCGGCCACCGTCCGACTTTCCGACGACCGGATATCGCGGTGGCATGTGCGTCTGGAACCGCACCGCGATGGCTGGCAGGCCATCGACACCAGCACCAACGGCATGTACCTCGACGGTGTGCGGCGCAGCTCGGTGCCGGTCACCGGCGCCACCACCCTGCACCTGGCTAATCCCGAGGGCTTCCCGGTCACCCTGACACCCGAGGCCGCACCAGACGATGTCACTGGCGTGATCGACCTGCCCGAGCCGGACGAGGATGAGTGGTGGGAGACCGACGTTGATCCGGGCGTCGCGCGCGCCGGGCTTGCCGTCGCCGCGCGCCGCAACGAACTCGAGATCACCCAGCGCGGTCTGGCCAAAGACAAGATCATCAACGCCGGCACCCTGATCGCGTTCGAGAAGGGGCGCAGCTGGCCGCGCCGCGGCACGCTGGCCAAGCTGGAGAAAGCCCTGCAGTGGTCCCCGGGCACCATTGCCCGCATCCGCAGCGGGTCTGCGGTCGTGCCGGTCAACGGTCCGGCGACCGCGCCGGCCGAGATGCCGGGCGTCACCGAAGAGGCAAGCGAGTCGCTGACCGACACCGTCCGGGCGCCGTTGATGGCCGAGGCCGTCGAACTGGCGATGCATAGCATCAGTGCGGCCATCGCGGAACTGCCCGAACCGTCGGACCCCGCGTTCACCCCGAAGGCCACCAAGATCCTGGCCGACCTACGCAAGCTCGAGAATGTCGCCGCCAGCGCGGCTCGCAACGCCAAAGGCACCCCCTCGGTGGTGTTGGCGCTGAGCACCGTGCGCCGCACCTACCACGACGTGATGGCCAAGGCCGCCCAGTCGCCGAATGCAACATTGGGACAGCGGCTCTCCGGGGCCCGCCACCGAGCCGAACTCAGCATCGACGAGGCTGCCGCCGCCGCGGGTCTCCCCGAGAGCTTCCTGGCCGACGCCGAGGCCGAGCGACCCGTTCCTGACGAGGTCGCTGGCGCGATCACGACGCTGATCGGGCAGCTCTCGGTCAGTTAGACGCGCGGTACTGCGGCTGTTAGCCCGCCATCTGCTGGGCGTGCGCCGTCGAGGGCCCGACGCTGGGCAAGCCGGCCGCCGGCGGTGCGGCGTGGGGTGCGGACGCCTGCGCAGGCGGTGCATGATCGACGAATTCGTCGTAGCTCGCCTCTTGGGCCGTTCTCGCCGGGGTTGCGGAGTCCAGACCGGCTGCGCCTTATTGCGCCCTGCGCCGTCGGGTTCTTGTAAGCGACTCGGGCGGCTCGCCGTCCGAGTACTGCTCGTAGTAGCGTCCGCCGCCCGCGAGTGTGAACTCCGCGACGCGACGCGCCGAGCGGGCGTCGGAGACTTCCCGCTCGCCCTGCCGGCTCGCAGAGACCAGTGCCGGCTACCCGCCACGCGCCGCGACCATCGCGGAACGGTTCACCTTGGTGGCCGCCGTGCGCGGGATGCTGTCGACGAATTCCACCGTCTTGGGGACCTTGTAGGAGGCGAGGCGACCCCTGGCGTACTCGATCACCTGCTGCTCGGTCAGCGGCCCCGCAGCATGTACGACGGCGTGTACCCGTCGTCCCCACCGCTCGTCGGAGAGGCCGATGACAACGGCATCGGCGATACCAGGGTGGCCCGCAAGCGCCGATTCCACCTCTGCCGGAAAGACATTGGCACCGCCGCTGATGATCATGTCGGCGCGCCGGTCGGTGAGGTATAGGTAGCCGTCCGCGTCCAGATGACCGATGTCACCGGCCGAGCGGAACCCGTCGTCGGTGGACGGCAGCGGTGGCGCCCCGCCCAGATAGCGGTAGCCGGCGCTCATCGGCGCCCGCAGATACACGTCCCCTTGCTCGCCCGTTCCAACCGGCCGCTTTTCAACGTCCAGAATCCGGATCTCGGTGTCTCGGAAGCCGCGACCCACGCTGCCCGGATGACTCAGCCACTCGTCGCCGCGCAGCGCGGTGAGCCCCAGGTTCTCGGTCATGCCGTAGGCCATCACGATCTGTTCCGGGCTGAGCAACTCAAACCAGGTATGTAGCAGCGACGGCGGCATCACGGCAGCA
>JALHRH010000199.1 GCA_022841565.1 Mycobacterium sp.
CCGCTGCCGTGGGCGGCGCGATCTGCTGGTCGCGGGCCCGGCGGTAGTGCTCCTGCAGGTGATCGGCGATCCAGTCGCGCTCGGCCGCCACGTCCGGGAGTAGCGCGCAACCGACGGTACCCGGCGGGGCCTGCGGGCGCGGGCGCAGCGGGCGCACCGCGATCGAGCGCCGCCGCGCCTCGGCAGATATGGCGTTGGCCAGGTGCAGCGTTCGGGGCGGATTGCGCCAGCTGGTCCGTAGCTCCAGCGTCGGCGCGGGAGAACCGTCCGACAGCGGGAAGTCGGTGGTGAACCGCGGCAGATTGGTCGCCGACGCGCCGCGCCAGCCATAAATCGACTGGATGGGGTCACCGACAGCCGTCAACGCCAGCTCGTCTCCCCCAGCGTCACAGACCCCGCCGCCGAACAGCGACGACAAGGCAACGCGTTGAGAATGCCCGGTGTCCTGGTACTCGTCGAGCAACACCACCCGGTAGCGGCCCCGCATCTCCCGCCCCACCTGCGGGAACGTCGCCGCCAGCCGGGCCGCCGACGCCATCTGCAAGCCGAAGTCCATCACCTTGTCGGCGCGCATGCGTTCGGCCAGCGCATCCAGCAGGGGCACCAACTCGGCGCGTCGGGTCTGGGTGGCCAGCATCCGCAGGAGCGATTGGTTGGGACCCCGATCGCGTTGATACGGTCCAGCCGGCAGGGTATGCACCAGCCGTTCCAACTCCAGATGGGTGTCTCGGAGCTGGTCGGTGTTGACGAGGTGTTCGGTGAGCTGGCCCCACAGCCGCAACACCAGGGCAGTGACGGCGGCCGGCGTTTTGTCGGTCTCCAGTCGGCCCGGGTAGCCGTTGACGACATCGAAAGCCAGCTGCCACAGCTCGGTTTCAGTGAGCAACCGGGTGTCGGGTTCCACGGGCAGCAGCAGGCCGAATTCGCGCAGCAGCGAGCCGGCGAAGGCGTGGTAGGTGCTGACCGTCGGTGTACCTTCGCACGGCCCCGCGCCGACGCCGGGGCCCACGCCAGCCAGTCGCGCCAGCCGGGAGCGCACCCGACGCAGCAGCTGGCCGGCGGCTTTGCGGGTGAAGGTCAGGCCGAGCACCTGGCCGGGTTCGGCATAGCCGTTGGCGACCAGCCACACCACTCGCGCAGCCATGGTCTCGGTCTTTCCGGCTCCGGCGCCCGCGATCACAACCAGTGGGCCCGGCGGTGCGGCGATTACCGCCGCCTGTTCCTCGGTGGGCGGGAAAACGCCTAGGACGCTGGCCAATTCGGCGGGGCTGTACCGCGCGCTCATGGCGCCGAGCCGTCATGGGCCGGGCAGCACGGGCGCATCGGGCAGTGCGAGCACCCGTCGTTGCGCCGTGCGACGAACTGTGGGCCAGCCGTCGCCTGCGCCGCCTGCCGAACCAGGTCCCGCCAGTGCTCACGAGTCTGCGGGGTAAGCGGATCCTGCTCGCGTTGGGTGGCACCGGCGGCTGCGGTCTTGCCGGGATAGACCAGCCGCGCTCCGCCGGGCTCGTCACCACCGGTGATCAGGCCTTCAGCGATCGCCAGCTGATACATCGCCAACTGCGCGTGCTGCTGGGCGTCGTCCTTGCTGACCGGCGTCTTTCCCGTCTTGACGTCGACGATCACCAGCCGGCCGGCGGCATCGCGTTCCAGTCGGTCGACCCGGCCGCGCAGTCGGATCTGTCCCCCGGCGCTGCGCGGTGTCTTCAGGACGCCTTCGACGGCGATTTCGACGCCGACCTCGGTCAGCTCGGCGCGCGTCTGCGCTCGCCACTCGAGGAACGCCTGGATCATGGCGCGGTGCCGGGCGAGCTCGTTGGCCGAATGCCAGTCGGCGTCGAACGGCAGGTGCTGCCACGCCCGGTCCAGCTCGGCCAACAGTTCCGATTCCGTCTTGCCGGACTCCGCGATGAGCGCGTGCATCACCGAACCGATCGCCGAGCGCAGCTCGGGCGGGTTGGTTCCGCCGTGCCGTTCGGCCAGCCAGCGCAGCGGGCAGTCGGTGAGGGTCTGCAGGGTAGACGGCGTCAACGTGACGACATCGCCGCTGCCGCACAGCGGAGCGCTGCTGCTGACCGGAACCAGCCCGTGCCATGCGGCCGGATCCGCTCCCGGCACCCCGGCCTTGGCAAGGCGGGCCAATTGCGTTGCCGCACAAGCCCGAACTGCCTCCTCGACGCTGCCGTGGGGTGCACACACCACCGACCGCAATCGGCCCACCACCGCCGCGCCCGACAGCACGCGCGGCGCGCAAACAGGTTGCGCCACAACGGCTTCGTCCTTGCCAAACTGCGCGACCTCGTCAACGAATGGTGACGGCAGCGCAGCCTCTCCCCCGCTGCCGCCGGTGTCGCTGTCGATCGCCGTCACCAGCAACATGCGCCGGGCCCGGCCCAGGGCGGCGACCAGCAACCGACGCTCTTCGGCCAGCAGCGGCGCCCGGACCGACGCGTCACCGCTGATACCGTCGAGTTCGTCGAGCAGCCGCTGGGTGGCCAGGACGCCGCCACGCGGAACCGTGTTGGGCCACAACCCGTCCTGCAATCCGGCGATGACTACCAGGTCCCATTCCTGTCCCAGGGCGGCGTGCGCGCTGAGCACCTTGACTTGCTGAGTCTGCGAATCCGACGCGCGGCTTACTGGTGGCAGTTGCAACGCCTGGACGTGCTCGAGGAGCCCACCCAGCGATGCCCCCGGTGTGCGTGCGACGTAGGCGTCGGTGACATCGAATAACGCGGTCACCGCTTCCAGATCCCGCGTGGCCTGGGCGCTCGCCGGGCCGCCGCGCTCAATAGCTGCCAGCCAGCGCTTCTGCAGGCCGCTGCGGTGCCATGCCGCCCACAGCGTGTAGCGCGGATCTCCCCCGCAAGCGGGAGGTGCCCCCAGACCGTCGCGGTGGCAGCGGGCAGCGGCCGCCAAGACCGCACGCACTCGTCGCAGCGCGCCGGACTGCGGCCCGGACAACGGCTCATCCCCGTTGAGCGTCTCTACCAGCAGATCAGCAAACGCGTCCGACCGGCCGCGCCGCAAAGTCCTGCGCAGTTGCCGCAGTGAGACCGGGTCCACCCGGCCGATCGGCCCGGACAGCAGCGTCAGCGCCTGGTCGCCGTCCAGGCCGTCGGCGGTGGCAGCCAGGGCGGTGAGCAGCGCCCGCACCGCTGGCTCGTCGCACAGCGACCCGCCGGTCGCGGGTATCTCGACCGGAACTCCGGCGGCGGCCAGAGCTCGGGGTAACCGGGCCCCAGCCCGGGGCACCGACCGGACGATCACCGCCATCTCCGACCACGGCACGCCGTCGACGAGATGCGCCCGGCGCAGGGTATCGGCGATCAAGGCCGTCTCTGCGTGCGCCGAGGCGGCCAGGCGCACCGTCACGGCCCCCTGGCCGCTTCCGGTGCCCTCGATGTGCCGGCCGGCGCTAGTGCCGGGCAGTCGGGCAGCGATACCGCTGACGGCGCGGGCGACGGCAGGGCCACAGCGATGCGACTGGGTCAGCGTCACCGATGGGCCGTCGAGACCGAGCAGGCCGGCCGGCTCGCCGCCCCGGAAGCCGAAGACCGCCTGGTTCGGGTCGCCGGCGATCAGAGCGGTAGGGGCGCCGGCCGCCAGCACCCGAACCAGTTGGGCCGCCTGCGGATCCAGTTGCTGGGCGTCATCGACGAGCAGCAGCCGGACCCGGGCACGTTCGGCGGCCAGCAACTCGGGATCGACCGCAAAGGTCTCCAACGCGGCGCCGACCAGTTCGGCGGCGGCCAGGGCCGGCGCCGTCGCCTGCGGAGCTGCGGTGCCGACCGCGGCGCGCAGCAGCATCACCTGTTCGTATTGTCGAGCGAATCGACCGGCCGCGGCCCACTCCGGGCGGCCGCACCGATGGCCTAGCCGCTCGAGCTGCTGCGGGTCGACGCCGCGTTCGGCGCACCGCGCCAACAGGTTCCGTAGTTCGTTGGCGAATCCCGCAGTGGGTAGGGCGGGCAGCAGATGTTCGGGCCACCGGTTGCCTTCTTCGGCGTCGCCGGCCAACAGTTCCCGGATGATGGCATCTTGTTCGGCGCTGGTGAGCAGCCGCGGCGGGGGATCGCCGGCCCGTTCCGCGGCCCGCCGCAGCACAGCGTAGGCATAGCTGTGCAGCGTGCGCACCAACGGCTCGCGCACGGCCGCGGTCCGACTCGATCTCAGCAGCGCCCTCGTCAAGGCGCTGCGGTCCCGCATCCCGATCCGACCCGACCCGGTCAGCAGCAGAACAGATTCCGGCGCCGCGCCCGCAGCGATATGTGCGATCGCGGCCTCCACCAGCAGGCTGCTCTTACCCGTCCCCGGGCCACCGAGGACACGCACGTACCCGCGCAGCCCGGGCTGCAGAACCTCGCGCGCCTGCCGACCCCACTGCAATGCCATAGCCGGCATGCAACCATGACCCTCCGACAAGTCGCCGTTACCAGGGGCGTCGGCGCGGACTGGCATCATCGGGGCGTGACCCTTCATGTGCACCGCTTCGGCCCGCCCGGCCCGATCCAGATGTTGGCGTTGCACGGATTGACCGGCCACGGGCGGCGCTGGCAGCACTTCGCGGGACACGTACCCGAAATCGCGGTGGCCGCACCCGATCTGATCGGGCACGGCCGCTCATCGTGGGCCGCGCCGTGGACCATCGACGCCAACGTGACGGCACTCGCGGCGCTGCTCGAGGCCGCAGCCGACGCGCCGGCCCTGGTGGTGGGGCATTCGTTCGGCGGCGCAGTGGCGATGCATTTGGCGGCGGCCCGCCCTGAACTGGTGGCGTCGTTGTTGCTGCTCGACCCGGCGATCGGTTTGGACGGGCGATGGATGGCCGAGATAGCCGAGGCAATGTTCGCCTCCCCCGACTATGCCGAGCGGTCTGAGGCCCGCCAGGAGCAGGGTGGCGGAGTGTGGGCGGACGTGGATCCGGCGGTGCTCGATGCCGATGTCGATGAACACCTGGTGCAGCTGCCCACCGGGCGGTACGGCTGGCGGATCAGTCTGCCCGCGATGATGTCCTATTGGAGCGAGTTGGCGCGTGAGGTCGTGCTGCCGCCGGCCGGGGTACCGACGACGCTGGTGCGGGCCACCTGGACGTCGCCGCAATATGTCAGCGACGAGGTGGTCGCCGGACTGCGCGAGCGGTTGGGAGACGATTTCGAGCTCCTGGACTATGACTGTGACCACATGGTGCCGCACGCCAAGCCCGACGACATTGCCGAGCTGGTCCGCAAGCGGTTGGATACGCGGTAGCGATGGCAGCGGTGACGGACGAGCAGATCGAGCGGGTGCGTTCGCTGGTCGCGGCCATCCCGCCCGGCAGAGTGTCCACCTACGGTGACATCGCTTCTGTGGCAGGGCTTTCCAGTCCGCGCATCGTCGGCTGGATCATGCGCACCGACTCCGCGGATCTGCCGTGGCATCGGGTGATCACCGCGTCCGGACGGCCGGCCGCGCACCTGAGCACCCGGCAGTTGGAGCTGCTGCGCGCGGAAGGGGTGCTGTCGGTTGACGGGCGGATCGCGCTGAGCGAGGTCCGCTACCTGTTCGAGGACTAGAGGATCATCCGGACCATCGCCGCGGTGCGGGCCAGACCCGGAAACGCCTCGGCGGTGGAGCGCGGATGTAACGCATGCACCGCCAGTCGGAACATCAACGCGCGCAACAACATCTGCGACCACTCCGGCAACGCACTCCACCGTTCGATGAGGCCGTCGTCGGCCTCACCCCACGACAGGGCGTCGACGACCACCACACCGGCCGCCCATGACGCGGGCCGCCAGTACGGGGTGATGTCGGTGATGCCAGGGGGTGCGGTGCCGACGAAAAGCACTGTGCCGTAAAGGTCTCCGTGCACCAGTTGGTTAGGGCTGCGGGTGGGCTTGCGCAGCGTCGCAAGCTGATTGACCAGCTCGACGGAGCGCTCGGCGTCAGCGGACGCCGGCGCCGTCCGTGCGCCGGGAGGAACAGACTGCAGCGGCCGCTCCTCCCAGGCGGCGCGGTCGGCGGCGATGAAGACGTCGACATCGGCCCACGGTGCGGTGGGCCCCTGGGTCAAGAAGCGCGGGCGTTCCAACTTGCCGGTGGCCTCATGCAGGCGCACCGCGGCCGAGACGACCTCGTCGTGGCGGGCTTCCGGGGTGCCCGCGACGAAGGTGTCCGCCCGCCAGCCGGACACCACGTAGCGTCCATCGGTGGAACGGACCGGCCGGGCCAGCCGCACACCGTCGACGAACAACGTCTCACGTACCCGCGCCGACCAGGTCGCGCGGGCGTTGTCGGCCACCATCGACAAGACGACTTCGCCACATCGCCAGCCGCCTTCCCAAGCGGCCCCCAGCGGGGCGGGCTGGACGCCGGTCAAACCGAACGCCGCCAAAACGTGCTCGGGCGGCGGCTCGACAGTCACAGCGGTCAGCCTAGTCGGGCGTCGATGAGCGTCGGAAAGGACGCGCTGAGGAGCCCGCCAATCGGGCCTAGTAGGGCCTAGTAGAGCGGTTGGGCCAGCTCCGCAAAGCCCGAGGGTGTTGGATCACGCAGGCCCGTCGGCCCCGCGCTGACCGAACAGCTGGCCGCCGTCGCCGCCGATGCCGCCCGGCTGGCCCAGAATCCCGGAGCCGCCGTTGCCGCCGTTGCCGAACAGCTGAGCATTCCCGCCGTTGCCGCCGATCCCGGTGACCGGCATGGCCGGAAGCGACGGGGCCACGCCGGCGTTGCCGCCACCGCCACCATTGCCCCAGAAGAACCCGCCGTCGCCACCGGGTCCGCCGTTGCTGGTCTGGAAAACCTGGCCGACGGTCCCGGTCGCGCCGCCGTCACCGCCCCTGCCGCCGCTTCCGAACAGCGTTCCGCCGTTGCCGCCGGGACCTCCACTGACGCCGGCGCCGGCTGTGGGGGCAAAGAACGAGTTTTCGGTTCCGGTGCCGGCGTTCCCGCCGTTGCCACCGGTTCCGCCGGCGCCGCCGTTTCCGAATAACCCGCCGTTGCCGCCCACGCCGCCGAAGCCGGCGAACTGGCTGCTTCCCGCGATATGTGTGCTGATGCCATCTTGGGGGACGCTGCCGCCGTTGCCGCTGTTGCCGCCCAACCCGCCATTGCCGCCGTTACCGACGAAGAATCCGCCGTTGCCGCCCGCGCCGCCGTTGCCGCCGTCGCCGCATCGCCGCCCGTGAAGGCCAGATTGGCGGCCGGATTGGTGTTCGCGCCGTTTCCGCCGTTTCCGCCGTTTCCGCCGCTACCGCCGTTGCCGAACAGCCCGGAGTCACCGCCTCGACCTCCGCTGGCGAGGAAGTTGTCACCGCCGTTCATGGCTTCGCGGGCGTTGTTGAAGAGGCCGTCGGTGCCCGCGCCGCTGTTTCCGCCGGCACCGCCGTCGCCGTAGAGCCAGCCGCTGTGGCCGCCGTTGCCGCCGCTGCCGCCGCCACCGCTGGCGCCGGCAAGCTGGTTGGCAAGACTCGGGGTGGTGCCGATCCCACCGACGCCGCCGTTGCCGCCCGCGCCACCCTGGCCAATCAGCAGGCCACCGGCACCGCCGAGACCGCCCATGCCGCCGACGCCGCCATTGAGGCCACTGCCGCTCCCGGCGTTCCCGACGGCGTTGCCACCCATGCCGCCCAGCCCGCCGCTGCCGCCATTGCCGTAGATCCAGCCGCCGGCACCGCCGTTGCCGCCGCTGGCACCCGCGAAACCGGCTTGGTTCGCTCCGCCGTTGGCACCCACGCCACCGGCACCGCCCCGGCCGCCGCTACCGAAAAATGCCGCCGCTCCGCCGTTGCCGCCGGCCTGGCCCGTGCCGCCGGAACCACCGTTGCCGCCATCGCCGAACAGCCAGCCGCCGTTGCCGCCGGCGGCCCCGGTGCCGTCGATCCCATTGGCCCCGTTCCCGAATAGCGGGCGTCCGGTCAGCGCCAGTACCGGATCGTTGATGAGGGCCGCGGCCTGCTGCATCGGCGTCGCATTGAGGGCTTCCGCGGTGGCGTACCGGTTCGCGCCCGCACTCATCAGCTCGACGAACTGCTGGTGGAATGCCGCTGCCTGTGCGCTCATCGCCTGGTAGGCCTGGGCGTGCGCGCCGAAAAGCGCCGAGATCACCGCCGACACCTCATCTGCGCCTGCGGCCAGCACCGCGGTGGTGGGGAATGCCGCCGCTTGGTTGGCCGCGCTGATGCTCGACGCGATGCCCGCCAGATCGCCGGCAGCGGCAGCTACATATTCGGGCGTAGCGATTAGCCAAGACATTGTGACCTCCCAGGATGGCCACTGGCCCGCAAGACTTATCCGTACTGCAGCAGATCGTATCCGGTCGCGGACGCGATTATTGCGTTTCCGTCGAGTACGGGCTCGATACGCTAATTTCGTTGCACAACAAGGCTTTAAAAAGTTCGTCCAGCGCAGTTGCTGAGCGCCAGCTGGCGGCAATGGGAATCCAGCGTCGCGCACAACGTCGGCAACGCATCCGAAAGGACTCGGTGAAAGAACTCATCCCCGGCCGATCCGACACCGCCCGACCCGCCTTGCCGAGCCGGCTATGTTCATGACTGACTGTCGACTTCTTACCGCAAAGCTAAGTGGCGCAACAGGTATGAGGCTCGCTACCCGGGGACCTGGCCGCATCGCGCGGCCGCGGCTGCGGTGAAACTGCGTCTGCCCCCGGAATGTCTTGCGGCAAACGGAAACTCGACGGCTAGTAGATGACCATGTCGGGCTGTATCTGCCTGGCCCAGGCCACAATTCCGCCCTGCAGATGGACGGCGTCGGAGAACCCGGCCTGCTTCACCGCGGCCAGCGCCTCCGCCGATCGCACGCCGCTCTTGCAGTACAGCACCGCGGTGCGGTCCTGCGGCAGCTGCGCCAGCCCCTCACCGGACATGATCAGCCCCTTCGGCACCAGTTGGGCTCCGTCGATGTGCACGATGTCCCACTCCACCTGCTCGCGGACGTCGATCAAGGCAAGCTTCGTGCCGGCATCCATCATCGCCCGCAGTTCCTGCGGCGTGATGGTAGATCCGGTGGTGGCAACAGCGCCTTCCAAGGACACCACGCCGCAGAACTGTTCGTAGTCGATCAACTCGGTGATCTTCGGGGTCGACGGGTCCTTGCGGATCCTGATGGTGCGATAGCTCATTTCCAGCGCGTCGTAGATCATCAGCCGGCCCAGCAGCGTTTCCCCGATGCCCGTGATCAGTTTGATCGCTTCGGTGCCCATCACCGACGCGATGGAGGCGCAGATGATGCCCAGTACGCCGCCTTCAGCACAGGACGGCACCATGCCGGGCGGCGGCGGCTCGGGGTACAGATCCCGGTAGTTGAGCCCCAGCCCGTTGGGAGCGTCCTCCCAGAACACCGATGCCTGGCCCTCGAAGCGGTAAATCGAACCCCACACGTAGGGCTTGCCGGCCAGCACGGCGGCATCGTTGACCAGATACCGGGTGGCGAAGTTGTCGGTGCCGTCCAGGATCAGGTCGTACTGGCTGAACAGGTCGACAGCGTTGTCAGCCGCCAGCCTGAACTCGTGCAGCCGCACCTCGATCAATGGGTTGATCGCCGCAATCGAGTCGCGCGCTGACTGGGCCTTGGACCGCCCGACGTCGGCCGTGCCGTGGATGATCTGACGCTGCAGGTTGGACTCGTCGACGACGTCGAAGTCGACGATCCCGATGGTGCCGACGCCAGCGGCCGCCAGATACAGCAGCGTCGGTGAGCCGAGCCCGCCGGCGCCGATCACCAGCACGCGGGCGTTCTTCAACCGCTGCTGCCCCTCGACGCCCAGGTCGGGAATGATCAGGTGGCGGCTGTAGCGGGCCACCTCCGCACGGCTCAGCGTTGCGGCGGGTTCGACAAGAGGCGGCAAGGTAGTCGACACCGGATCTCCTAGGCGATAGGGAACGGCCAGGGATTGAACCGGCACGTCTTGCCGTCCGCCTTGACCTGATCGGGGTCGAATTTGGCCCCGTCATCGTTGGACGTGGAGAACGTCTGCTGCATCATCACCGGGGCCAACGCACCTTGCTGATCGCACGGCTCGTGTTTCAAGTACCCGATCGCGTGGCCCACCTCGTGGTTGATCACATACTGCCGGTAGGAGCCGATGTCACCCTCGAACGGAACGGCTCCGCGGATCCAGCGCGCCTCGTTGATGAAGACCCGCGACTGGCGATCGGAACCGAACGACGGGTTATAACAGGACGTCTCCAGGCGAAACTCGTAGCCGCAGCCCTCTCGCACCGAAACCGGTGAGACCAGCGAAATTCGGAAATCGGGCTTGCTCCCAGTGGTTCCGTCGATCCGGAGGAAGGCGATCTGCGGATTGTGGGCCCAGCCCTTGGGGTTGGCCAGGGTCATATCCACCATCTGCGCGAAGGCACTGTCACCGCCGTACACGTTCGGGTCCAGACCGTTCTCGATCTCGACGGTGTAGCGGAACACTTTGCCGGTGCCCTGGCCGATTTGCGGGGTGGTGCCTGCAATGACGCGATACGTCTTGTCCCCACCCTCGGTGTACGGCCCGCCGTCGGGCAGAGTTCCAGCCGGCAGGTTCGCGTCGAAAGCGACGAGGCCGCGCGGCGGCGTGTCGATGATCGACGTGCCCACCGCACCGATGCTGGGCGGCTCGTTGATTATCGAGCGAGCCGCCGGTTTGGGCGTGCTGATCCCGGTCACCGTCTGGTAGGCGATGACGAGGGTGAGCACCGTCAGCAGGGGCAGCGCGTAGGCTCGCCAGCCGTAGGTGGACACGAACCGTCCCAGCCAGGTTTGCTTGCGCCATGGCCGCGGCCGGTCCCGGTCCGCGCGAATCCGCCCGGCACTCTGGCCCAGTGGGTCACGCTGGGCCC
>JALHRH010000200.1 GCA_022841565.1 Mycobacterium sp.
GGCGCCGCCATGGCCTCCGCCCGCGCCGGGCGCGCCCACCCCACCGTTGCCGCCATTGCCGATCAGCCCGGCGGCGCCGCCGTTGCCGCCGGTGGCCTTGACCCCCCCGCCGGAGCCCCCGTTGCCACCGTTACCGATCAGCAGCCCGCCGGGTCCGCCGTCTTGCCCGGTTCCCGGTGCGCCGTTGGCGCCATTGCCGATCAGCGGACGCCCCAGCAGCGCCTGGGTTGGCGCATTCACCACACCCAGCAACGCCTGCTCGACATTGAAAACCTCGGCAGACGCATAAGAGCCCGCACCGGCGAACAAGGCCTGTGCGAATTGGGCATGAAAGGCCTCCGCCTCAGCGCTGAGCGCCCGATAGCCTTGGGCGTAGGTGTTGAACGTCGCCGCGATCGCTACCGACACCTCATCGGCGGCGGCAGCCACGACGAGCGTGGCGTTGGCGGCCGCCGCATTGGCCGCGCCGAGGGTCGACTTTAGGCTCGCCAAATCCGCCGCCGCCGCCGTCACCATTTCCGGCGTCGCAATCACAAACGACATGATTCTGTCCTTCCGCGCCAAGACAGCTACGCCCGAATCGTATTTCCCGGACCGTCTGGACACGCCCGTTTTTCCCACATCTTGTCCCCGCGCGGGCCGGTAACCGCTCTGCAGGGGTCTGGGATTGTCGTGTAGCCGCGCGGAGCCTTGCTTTGTACTTGTCTAACGAGGGCCACCGAGCCGGTCTTGGAGACGACGGGCTCCGTCGATGCAGCGGAACAACGCCATCTGCGAAGTGCTTGTGGGCGAGAAGATTAGCCGATCTGGATCTTCGACCGCAGCGACGCGGCACCATTCTCTTGATGGCGCCACCCGAGGGGATGCTGCCGTTGCCGTCAGGCAACAATCCGGCCACCAATCGTGGTTGCACGAGTCGGATCGGTGGTTGAGCGCGCAGCCGACCAGCTCGGCTAGATGGCCGGGCCGAGTAGGTCGTCGGCGTCGCGGATGATGTAGCCGTAGCCCTGCTCGGCCAGGAAGCGCTGCCGGTGGGCGGCATATTCGGCATCCAGGCTGTCGCGGGCCACTACCGAGTAGAAGATGGCGCCGCCCCCGTCGGCCTTGGGTCGCAACAGTCGGCCCAAGCGTTGGGCTTCCTCCTGGCGCGACCCGAATGTTCCCGAAACCTGAACTGCCACGGAAGCTTCCGGGAGGTCAATGGAAAAGTTGGCAACTTTGGACACCACCAGGATGGCGATCTCGCCACGCCGGAACTGGTCGAACAGTTCCTCGCGTTCCCGGGTTTTCGTCGACCCCTGGATCACCGGGGCGCCCAGCTCGGCGCCCAGTTCGTCGAGCTGATCAAGGTAGGCGCCAATCACCAGGGTTTGCTCGTCGGGGTGATTCTTCAGAATGGACTTGACCACAGCGATTTTGGTGTGCACCGTCGAACACAGCTTGTAGCGTTCCTCGGGCTCGGCGGTGGCGTAGCTCATCCGCTCGCTGTCGGTCATCGTGACGCGGACTTCGACGCATTCGGCCGGTGCGATCCAGCCTTGGGCCTCGATGTCCTTCCACGGCGCGTCGTAGCGTTTGGGACCGATCAGGGAGAACACGTCGCCCTCACGGCCGTCCTCGCGGATCAGCGTGGCGGTCAACCCAAGCCGTCGCCTGGATTGCAGGTCGGCGGTCATCCGGAACACCGGCGCGGGCAGCAGGTGCACCTCGTCGTAGATGATCAGGCCCCAGTCGCGGCTGTCGAACAGCTCTAGGTGCCGGTACTCGCCTTTAGTGCGGCGGGTGACCATCTGGTACGTCGAGATGGTGACGGGCCGAATCTCTTTGCGCTCGCCGGAGTATTCGCCGATCTCGTCTTCGGTCAGCGAAGTGCGGGCCACCAGCTCACGCTTCCACTGCCGGGCTGCCACGATGTTGGTGACCAGAATCAGCGTCGTAGCTTGCGCTTTGGCCATCGCGGCCGCACCGACCAGTGTTTTGCCGGCACCGCAGGGCAGCACCACCACCCCCGAACCCCCGGCCCAGAACGAGTCCGTGGCCAGCTGCTGGTAGTCGCGCAGTTCCCACCCGTGCGGCTCCAAGCTGATCGGGTGGGCCTCGCCATCCACGTAGCCGGCGAGATCCTCTGCTGGCCAGCCGATCTTGAGTAACATCTGCTTGACCCGGCCCCGCTCGCTGGCGTGGACGATCACCGTGTCGTCATCAATGCGGGCGCCGAGCATCGGCGCGATCTTCTTGTTGCGCAGCACTTCTTCGAGAACCGCGCGATCGAAGCTCACCAGGGTCAGGCCGTGCGCAGGGTGCTTGACCAGTTGCAGCCGGCCGTAGCGCGCCATGGTGTCGACGATGTCGACCAGCAGCGGCTGCGGCACCGCGTAACGGGAGAAGCTGACCAGCGCGTCGACCACCTGCTCGGCGTCGTGACCGGCAGCGCGGGCGTTCCACAGCGCCAGTGGTGTGATGCGGTAGGTGTGCACGTGCTCGGGGGCGCGTTCCAACTCGGCGAACGGCGCGATGGCGGCGCGCGCCGCCCCGGCCGATTCGTGATCGACTTCGAGCAGCACCGTTTTGTCGGACTGCACGATCAACGGTCCGTCAGTCATGTGTTGCGCCGCTCCTTTTCATCGCTGCGCTCTGCATCGTCGCCGGCGCGGATGTTGCGCCGCTCCTTTTCATCGCTGCGCTCTGCATCGTCGCCGGCGCCATAGCACCCATTATCCGTCGGTGGCCGACATCACCGACGTGATGCGGTGGATGGCAAAGTCACGCATCCGCCCGGACCCCGAATCGAACGCCACCAGCTGGCCGCCCCTGACGACCACCGGAGACACCACCCGCTGGGTGGCCACTCCCGCGGCGTCGAGGTAGCCGATAAGCACCGTGTCCTGGTCTTTTGCGGCGCGCTGCAGCAGGGACATCGACACCGCAGGGTCGACTCGGATGTTGCCGAACGGGGCCGCGGTCACCCTTCGCAGCACCCCGACGACCGCGTTCAGAGTGTCGCCGGAGGGACGGGGGACCGGCCGGTACGAGCGGCGGTGCGGCGGTGCGGGTACCCGGGCGCCGCGGGCGCGCACATCGACGATCGCGCCGGTGGAGTCTTCGGCGGCTGGAGCGAACCCCGCCGCTCGCAACGCGGCAAGCACTTCGGTGATGGCCGCCGGTGACACCGCCACCGTCGGGGCCAGCGCGCGCAGCTGCAGCCCCTCGGTGGCCGGTGCCGCCACCGCCTGTGCCAGCAACGCCGGGTCCTCGCAGCGCACGAACGACGAGGCCATCCCGATGCGAAGCTGACCGTGCCGGCGGGCCACGTCGTCGATGAGATACGTGAGACCCTGCGGCACCGATGTCTTGGAGTGGTCGGCAAAGAATGCCTGCATCCAGTCGCGGGTCTTGCCGATGTCGAGTGCGTGCCGGATCGACTGCTCGCTCACCCGGTAGACCATTGCCGCGCCCGCCGATTCAACGATGGCGACGGTGGCCAGGTCGTCGGCCAGATCACGTTCCAACGGCCCCGGCACCACCACCGTCAGATCGGCCTGGACCAGGAAGTGGTCGATCGGCTTAGGCAGCGCCCGGGTCATTGCGTCGACGACGGCAGCGGGGGCGGAGTCCTTCTGGAGCACGGCGCGGCCCGGCGTGCTGATCGCCCCGCGCCCGATGAGGCCAAGCGCGTGGCCCTCGGCCAGTAGATCGGCGACCGGTCCGGGCTGCAGCCGTCGGGCCCAGCGCGGGCGTCGCCAGATCAACGCTGCCGACGCGGTCGCCGCGTCGACGCCGGCGCCGCTCGGCAGCCCTGCGAGTACCTCCAGAAGTAGCCGCCGGTCCAGCGGAGCCGCGGTGGAGAACAGTGAATTCGACAGAGCGGCAAAGGTTTTGCCGTCCGGCCCGCGACTGCCGATCAGCGTCGGCCGGCAGGTCACGTCGAGCCAGGTGATGGCCAGCAGGTACCAACGGTCGGCGGCGGCCAAGGTGCTGAACCGGTCAGCCGTTGCCGTGGGCGCCCAGTAGGGTCCTTCCCCGTGCGCCGGTTCGGGGTCGGGCATGCCGCTGGCTATCAACCCTGCCGCCGACGCGATCTCCAGGATCAGGCCCAGTCGGGCCTCTTCGATCCCGGTGACCTTCGCCAGTCGCTTGAGTTCACGAACCCCCAAACCGCCGCTGCGTAGCTCGGCAACCGGTGCGGCACTGAGGGTTTCGAGCAGCACGTCGACCTGACGGAGTAGGTCGATGACGGCGCCGGCGGCCGCGGCGTCGGCGTCGACGGTCTTGACGGTCGACACCACCGGATCGGGTTCGGTCAGTTGGAACGGACCTGGCGTCTCGCCACGCAGCACCTGGGCAACATGGCGGGGCATGATCACCGTCTCGGCATCGACGCGTCGCAGCAGGCCCGTCGCCAGTAGCCGTGGGACCGGCCGGTCCAGTGGAGCGCCGGGCGCCGCGTCGCGGGTGCGTCCCATCGGGGATCCTTCGAGCAGCTTGTCCAGGACGTCGCGTTGCGCTTCGTCCGCCTCGGAGATCAGCGCGACGATCTGCTCCGCTGTGTGCGTGCGATCCTCCAGGGTGACCTGCCCGGGATGCCAAGGCAGGGCGCTCCCGGCGTCGGCGGCCACCCGCACTGCGGTACCACCCCATACCAGCGCGCGGCTCTTGAGGTCCTCGAGCGCCGCCGTCACATCGGCGTCCGGGGCGAGTTCGGCGATCAGGGCAGTCAACTTGGTCACCGGGACGGGCTCCGCGTCGGCCTCCAACACCAGCAGGGCGTCCATGACCGCCAGCCGCAGGAAGTCGAGGTCGTCGGTGGCAGCCTTGACCGACTGACGCGCCTGTGCGCGCGCGGCCAGCGCCGCGATGCTGCCGGGTGGCGGCTGGGCAAGGTCCGGCCGCAGTTCCAACAGCAGGATCAGCCGCTCGTCGGGCAGTTCGGCCAGCCAAGACCCCAGCGGGATATCCGGGGTGTGTTCGGTCATTGCTGATCAAGCCTAGGCGGGAGGTGTAACCTTCCGCCGCGGACGGTGCACAGACCTGTCAGAATGGAGCGCGTGGCTGACACCAAGGCGCGCAAAACAAAGTATGTAGACCCCGGCTGGCCGACCACCGACCCGGATGACCACGCGGTGAGCGAACTCGTGACCGACCGCACGGGTGCGCTCTCGCCGTTCGGGGAAGTGGTGTTCCCGGTGCCTGCCGAGGAGCTGCCTTATGTCCATCCGGTGACGGTCCCCACGTGGTAGGTCGTCGGGATGTCGGGGGCGGCTGAACGCTCCGAGGCCTCCGGGGGTGCGGCGCTGTCGCACCTGGATGAGCGCGGGGCGGCGCACATGGTCGACGTCACCGAAAAAGGGGCCACGCGACGCACCGCCGTCGCCGCTGGCGCATTGCGCACCTCTGCTGATGTCGTTGCGCTGATATCGAGCGGCGGGCTGCCCAAGGGCGACGCGCTGGCGACCGCACGGGTCGCGGGCATCCTGGCCGCCAAACGCACCAGCGACCTGATCCCGTTGTGTCACCAGCTCGCACTGACCGGGGTCGATGTCGACTTCAGCGTCGGCGACGCGGACATCAAGATCACCGCCAGGGTTCGCAGCACCGACCGAACCGGGGTGGAGATGGAAGCACTGACCGCGGTCAGTGTGGCCGCCCTGACCCTGTACGACATGATCAAGGCGGTCGATCCGGCGGCGCGCATCGACGACATTCGGGTGCTCAGCAAAGAAGGCGGTCGCAGCGGAAGTTGGATGCGAGCATGAGCCGGACCGCGCGGGTCATCATCGCCTCAACCCGCGCATCCACCGGCGTGTACGCCGACAGATGCGGCCCCATCATCGCGGAATGGTTGGAACAGCGCGGGTTTCTGCCCACGCAACCCCGAGTGGTGGCGGACGGGAATGATGTGGGTGACGCGCTGCACAATGGGCTCCAGGCCAAAGTCGACGTGATCATCACCTCCGGCGGCACCGGCATCGCCCCCACCGACACCACGCCGGAACAGACGGTGGCGGTACTGGACTACACGATTCCCGGGTTGGCCGACGCGATTCGTCAGGCCGGACTGCCCAAGGTGCCAACGTCGGTGCTCTCCCGCGGCGTATGCGGCGTGGCAGGCAAGACGCTGATCGTCAATCTGCCGGGTTCACCGGGTGGGGTGCGGGACGGCCTGCGGGTGCTCGACGACGTGCTCGTCCACGCCCTGGACCAGCTTGCCGGCGGAGACCACCAGCGATGACGCTGGTCTTGCGCGCCGCAGTGACCGATCAGGCGATCTCCCTCGCCGAGCACGAGGCCCTGGTGAGTGATCAGTCCGCCGGAGCCGTCGTCGGCTTCGTGGGCAGGATCCGCGACCACGACCGGGGCCGTCAGGTGGTGCGACTGGAGTATTCCGCGCATCCGTCGGCGCCGGAGGTCTTAGGCGAGGTGGTGGCCGAGGTCGCCCGTCAGGCCAGCGGGGTGCGGGCCGTGGCGGCCAGCCACCGTATCGGCGACCTACGTATCGGGGAAGCGGCGCTGGTGGCCGCCGTGGCGGCCGACCATCGTCAGGCGGCATTCGCCACCTGCGCGCGTCTGGTAGACGCCATCAAGGAGCGGCTACCGGTGTGGAAGCACCAGTTCTTCGACGACGGGTCGGAAGAATGGGTGGGTTCGGCCTAGACCCTCGGGTCCGGGGCTCCGCTGCCGCTACGTCAGCTGACGGGACCCGCCACGAGCGCGTCGAGCGCGTCGTTGCCGGCGATGTCCTGCCCCACGATCGCCTGCCACAGCTGCTGGTGGTAGCCGACTTCCGCGACCTGGTGGATCTCCACCGGGGCGTTGACGACGTCGCCTGGGGCCGACGGCGGGACATCTGCGGGCGGGGGGGCCGGCTCGAAGCCGGCGTCGACGATCACGGGGGCGGGCTCGGCCGGCACGTCGCCGGGTGCCGGGGTCTGGTCGGCGGGGGCGGGGTTCAGGTCTTCCTGGGCCGGCGAGAGATCGGCCGGGGCCTCCGGCAGCTGCGCCGGGGCCAGCGGCAGGTCGACCGGAAGCACGGTCGGGGCAGGGGCGAGCGCGAGCTCATTGCCAGCCATCTGCACCTGAGGTGCGGGGGCTTCCACCGGTGGGGGTGCGTCGGGAATCTGCTCCCCGCTGAGTCCAGGGGCGTCCAGCGGCTGGTTCAGTGTGGCCTGCTCGGCAACTGCGTTGCGCGGCGTCGGTCCCGACAGCGGTCTTCCGCACACCGGCCACGCGCCACGGCCCTGAGTGGCCAGCACCCGCTCGGCGACCACTAGCTGTTGATCCTTGGTGGCCAGCTGGGCCGACGGGGCGAACTCGGTGCCGCCATGCGAGGCCCAGGTGCCGGCCGCGAACTGCACGCCGCCGTAAAACCCGTTACCGGTGTTGATCGCCCAGTTGCCCCCGGACTCGCAGCGGGCAACCGCGTCCCATTCGGCGTCGGTGGCCGCCGCGGCCTGGCCGGCCATGGCAATGCTGCCGCCGCCGAGGACCGCGCCGGTAAAGGCGATCTTGGCGACGCTGACGCTCGAGGTAGCGGGTTTGCGGTGACGTCCAGTCATACGCTCGGTAGTTCCTCTCGGTTTACACGCCTGCGAGGTCAGCTGTCGGGTTCGGGTAGGAGAGGTCACCCGGCCACAGTCGATCTCCATTGACACGACGTCGGCTTCACCCCAAGGGGCCCCAACGGCCCCGGTCCGATCTCGGCGGACCTGGTGGGTCCCCCGCCTCCATCCGCGGTTCGGAATCCCTCACCTACACGGATGGAGTTTGGCGCGCCGTAGGTAAAGGAGGGCCCATCTCTCGGGTTGGTTGACGAGCCTCCCGAGACGGTAGCGGGTTCAGGCGGTCACGTCACGTGTGGAATAGGCGGGCGTTTTCGTCACAGTCGACGGCGAAAACGCCTGGAAGGGCCTGCGTTTGCCCAGCTCATAGCACCCGAAATCGGAGTGTGGCCGGGTTGTTACCCTTCCGTTATGTGAGATATATCACACGGTTCAGCCGCCGGCGAAGGGAGGAAGTACGTCAACCGTGTCGCCGGCGGATAACACCGAGGCCTCATCTCGAACAGCAATTCCGTCCCGCAGATAAGAGCATCGGCTCAAGATCGCCGCGAGGTGAGTACCCCGATTGGCCAGCTCTCTAACCAGCTCCGCAACCGTCGTCCCGCTTCGCAACGCGAGCGTTTCCGACTCGGTACCCGCGGCGGCCCTCGCGGCGGCGAAGTAGCGGACCGTCACCTCGATGGCTGACGCCTCCTGCCGCGTGTCAGCCACCGATGGCGCTCATCGGTCGATCGGGTTGGAGGAACCCTGGATCGTTGATGCCATGGCCGGCGGGCTTGGCCCACATCGCGGCGCGCCAGGCCGCCTCGATGACGTCGTCACCGGCGCCACCGCGAAGGAGGCCTCGAAGGTCGGTCTCCTCGCCGGAGAACAGGCAACTGCGGATCTGACCATCGGCCGTCAACCGGGTGCGGTCGCACGTCGAACAGAACGCGTGCGACACCGAAGCGATGATTCCGACCTTGCCGCCCGGTGTACTCGGACTGGGCTCGACCACCCACAGCTCGGCGGGTGCTGAACCCCGCGGCGCCGGATCCGGATGGAGACGGAAGTGCCGGCTCAGGGTCGAAAGAACATCGTCGGCGCTCAACGTGGCGCCCGGACGCCATTGGTGCCCGGCGTCGAGCGGCATCTGCTCGATGACGCGCAACTGGTAATCGTGCTGCAGGCAGTACTGCAGCAGTTCGACGACGTCTTCGCGACCGGTGCCGGGATCCAAGACCGCATTCACCTTGATCGGCTGCAGGCCGGCGGACTTGGCGGCGGCCAGGCCGGCCAACACGTCATCAAGTCGGTCCCGACGGGTGATTGCGGCGAAGTGGGCGGCGTTGACACTGTCCAGCGACACGTTGACCCGGTCCAGGCCCGCTGCGGCCAGCGCCGCCGCGCGTCGTGTCAGTCCCACCCCATTGGTGGTCAACGAGATCTCTGGACGGGGCGTCAAGGCGGCAGCCGAGGCAACCAGGTCTTCGAGATGACGGGCCAGCAAGGGTTCGCCGCCGGTGAATCGGACGCTGGTGACGCCCAGCCGGGTGATCGCTATGCGCACCAGCCGGGCCAACTCGTCGGGCTTGAGCAGTTGGTGGCCGGGGAGCCAGTTCAGGCCATCCTCGGGCATGCAATAGCTGCAGCGCAGATTGCAGCGGTCGGTGAGCGAGACCCGGAGGTCGGTGGCGACCCGACCGTAGCTATCCAGCAACGGGCCTGCCAAGCGCTCGTTGGGGGCGCCCTGCCTGGGCACAGTCGGGACACCGAGAGCGGTCAGGGTCATGGGGTCACCCGCGTGCGGGCGGAATCGATCGCAACTATTTCTTTGCCCAGCGGAACCAATGAGACCGGGATCAGCTTGAGGTTTGCCAGTGCCAGGGGAATCCCGATGATCGTGGCGGCCATGGCGATCGCGCTCGCCACGTGACCGATCGCCAGCCATAGCCCAAAAAGCAGCACCCAGATGACGTTACCGACCAGCGTGCCCGTGCCGGCGCCCGGTTTCTCGATGATGGTGCGGCCGAAGGGCCACAGCGCATATGAGGCGATACGCAGCGCTGCGAAACCGAACGGGATGGTAACGATCAGCAGGAAGCACACGAGCGCTGCCAGCAGGTAGCCGAGGGCCAGCCAGAGGCCACCGAAAATCAGCCAGATAACGTTCAGGATCAGGCGCATCTTTCCTCCAGCGGTATTGCCAGCCTACCGAGTGCCGGGTAAACCGGGGTGCTCGGTGGACGAGCATCCGAGTAGGATCTGTGATCGTCATCGCGTCCTGCGCAGGTGGGACGCGTCTTCTATGTCGCATACCAATGATCCGTCAGACAAGCAGGTGAGAGCAGTGCCGACCGGCAAAGTGAAGTGGTACGACTCCGAGAAGGGGTTCGGCTTCCTCTCGCAAGAGGATGGCGAGGACGTCTACGTCCGCTCCTCAGCGTTGCCGGCGGGTGTCGAGGGGCTCAAAGCGGGCCAGAAGGTCGAATTCGGCATCGCGTCGGGTCGGCGGGGACCGCAGGCGCTGAGTCTGAAGCTGATCGACCCGCCGCCGAGCCTCGCCCGGTCAGCTGCCCGCCCGCGTCGCGAGGCCCCGGTCGAGCACAAGCACAGTCCCGACGAGTTGCACGGCATGGTTGAGGACATGATCACGTTGCTGGAAAGCACCGTGCAACCGGAGCTTCGCAAGGGTCGCTACCCGGATCGCAAAACCGCCCGCCAGATTTCAGAGGTAGTCAAGGCCGTCGCAAAGGAGTTCGAGGCCTAACCGGTTTGCGTGATCGCGAGTCGGCACCGGTGCGTCGTAGTATGCGGGCAGGCACCGGGTACCCCAAGCCTCGATGCCATTCGTTAGCAAGGAGGCGGCGATGGCACAGCAAGCGCAGGTCACCGAGGAGCAGGCGAGAGCCCTAGCCGAGGAATCACGGGAAAGTGGTTGGGATAAGCCGTCTTTTGCCAAGGAGCTGTTCCTCGGTCGCTTTCCATTGGAGCTGATACATCCCTTCCCCAGGCCATCCGACGCCGAGGAGGCTCGCACCACCGCGTTTCTGGGCAAGCTGCGCGAGTTTCTCGAGACCGTCGACGGCAGCCTCATCGAGCGTGCCGACCGGATTCCCGACGAATATGTGCAGGGCCTGGCCGAGCTGGGCTGTTTCGGCTTGAAAATTCCGTCCGAGTACGGCGGGCTGAACATGTCGCAAGTGGCCTACAACCGGGTACTGATGATGGTGACGACTGTCCACTCCAGCCTTGGCGCGTTGCTGTCGGCGCATCAGT
>JALHRH010000201.1 GCA_022841565.1 Mycobacterium sp.
TCCAGCACCGGGACAGTGTGTGCGGTGTAGTTCTGTAGCGCAATTCGCAGGTGCTCGTTACGCAGCGCTTGTTCGATCATCTCCGATCGATTGAGACCCGTCGTCGCGGCGTCAGCGTCGGCAGCCGCAAGCACGGCACTGTCTACGGTAACGGAAATCTTACTCTTCGCCATACAAGTATCCTACTATCCGTCTTACCCGTGGCGGGTCGACTCGGACGGCCCTGCGAATTGCGGAAAGTGCTCACCCAGGTCGCGGAGGTACAGTGGCGCCGCCCGCTCGGCCACCTCAAGAAAGCCCCGCACGCTCGGTGACTTGTGGGCCGTGCGCCACGCCAGTGCCAACGGACGGTGGGGGAGTTGCCCTTCCAGCGGGACGAAACGCACGCCCTTTCGATTGAGATTGATGAATGACGTTGGCAGCAAGGCAATTCCAGCGCCCGATGCCACCAGCGCGAGGATGGTCTGAATGCGCGGCACTTCGTCGACCACCGGCGGCTCGATGTCATGCGTCCGGAACAGTTCGATGACGTCGCCGTAGGTGGTGGCTGCCGCCGCTCGTGTCCACAGGATCATCGGTTGATGAGCCAGCAGTGCCGGCTCGATCCGCTGGTGGCGGGACAGGGCATGGTCCTCGCACACGACCGCGGCCAGCGGATCGTCGATCAGCGGTTGCACGGTCAGGGCCGGCTCGTCGACCGGGCCGCGCAGCAGTCCGACGTCGATGCGGTGCTCGACTAGTCGCTCGACTTGTTCGACGCTGCTGGACTCGGTGAGCTCCAGTTTGACGTCCGGAAACTGCCGCCGGTGCGCTCGCATCACCCAGGGCAGCACCCCGTCGACCGCCGCTTGCAGTGCACCGATGCGGAGGTGACCGAGTTCGCCGGTGGCAGCACGCCGCGCGGCCGCGAATGCGCGCTCGGCGTGGGTGAGCGCAAGGCGTGCCTCTTCGAAGAGAGCCTTCCCTGAATCGGTGAGTTCGATGGGACGTCGGGACCGATCGATGAGCTCGGTGCCCAATTGGCGCTCCAGCTTCTGAATCTGCTGACTTAACGGCGGCTGTGCGATGTGCAACCGCTCGGCGGCGCGGCCGAAGTGACGTTCCTCGGCGACCGTCACGAAGTACCGAAGCAGGCGCAGCTCCGGATCGCTCATATGCACAGCATATAAAACATGACTGAGTATGTTTTGGACAGTGATGATGTGGCCGGCCTACCGTCGTCTCCAGCAACCAAGGAGGCATCATCATGACCGCAACGATCGTCACGGAATGCGATCTCGTCGAGCACTACTTCGACCAGCCGTGGAGTGACGGGCTTCCCGTCGTGCCGCCCACACCGGCGCGGGTCGCCGCGGTGCTGGATGTACTCGGCGGAGAACCCGATGAACTCGTGGCACGGATCCCGCCGCGCTGGGGCAGCCTGACCCGTGAACTGCTGGCCATCAACATGGTGATGGCCGGCTGCAAACCCGAGTACGCGCCCGTGGTGCGGGCCGCCGTACTTGCGCTGGCCGACCCGCGATTCAACCTCAACGGCATCCAGGCCACCACGCATGTGGTTTCGCCGTTGATCGTGGTCAACGGCCCTATCGCTCGGCAGATCGGAATGAACTCTGGCGGAAACGTTTTCGGCTCGGGTAACCGCGCGAACGCGACGATCGGTCGTGCGGCGCGGCTGATCCTACTCAGCGTCGGCGGCGGCATTCCCGGCGAATTCGACAAGAGCACCCTGGGCCATCCTGGCAAATACACGTACTGCATCGCCGAGAACGAGCAAGCCAGCCCATGGGCGCCCTATCACGTCGAGCACGGCTATACCCCCCAGGACAGCACGGTGCTGGTGATCGGCGCCGAAGCACCGCACAGCGTCACCAATCACGTGTCCGATGACCCACAGGGAATCCTGGACTCGATCGCCTCGGCGATGAGCACCATCGCGCACAACAATTCGGTACTCGGTGGGTCCTGCACCGTGGTGATTGGTGTCGAGCATGCCCGCACCATCGCCGGGTTCGGGTGGTCGCGCGACGACGTGCGCCGCTATTTGTGGCTCAACGGCACCAACTCCTGGGATTACGTCAGCTACGGCAACCGCTACGCACCCCCGGGAGGACGGACCTACAACCGCAACCTGCCCAAGTGGTATCCGCGTGAGTCGGGCCGACAAGTGCCAATTGTGTTCACGCCCGACGACATTCATCTACTCGTCGCAGGCGGGTCGGCCGGCAGATTCTCGGCGTTCCTGCCAGGTTGGAGCGCCGCGACGACCCCGGTGCTTCGGGCGATTGACGACACCAGTTGCGGCGTAAGCAGCGAAGCGCGCCAGCTCGAATGTTCCGACGGCGCGTGCCGGCTCTGACACTCTAGAAAGAAAGGACCATGCAATGAACTGCTTCGTGTATGACCCCTGCGGCGTCGTCGACGTGGAGTCGGTCCCTACGGCTCCGCGCCCGAGTCGCACCGACGGTCTTCGCCTGGGGGTGCTGAGCAACACCAAATGGAATGCCGCCAAACTGCTGCGCGCCATTGTGCGCCAATTGGCGCACGACGGAATGGTTTTCGCGAGTATCACCTGCTACGACAAGCATCACTTCTCCTGCGACGCCAGTCCCGAGCTGATCGCACAGATCGCCGCCGAGAACGACATCGCACTCACAGCTATCGGCGACTGCGGCTCCTGCTGCTCGGCCTGCATCAATGACGCGGTACGGCTGGAGCAGGCGGGAACACCGACCGTCGCGATCGTGACAACAGAATTCGAACTCGAGGCCCGCCTACAACGCGAGGCGCGGGGCATGGCCGGCCTGGAACCGGCGGTCGCCACGCATCCGATCAGCAGCCTGACGCTGGAACAACTCGACTGCCGTGCCGCCGAGATCGCTCCGCAGACGCGGCGTATCTGGTTTGGCGCCAACGCCGGTGTGGACGACCACGTCGCCGACTCATGAACGAGGTGATCCCCGCACCGGCCGGCTCGTTGCGGCGCAGTTGCTCGTCTGTGGCGCCAGCGATGAAGCGCCGAACCCGCCGCGGCGGTGCGACCTCGGCCGGGCGCCCGACCGCGTCCATCGCGGCTGCCGCGTTTCACCGAGCCTGTATTACTGCAGGCCCTCACTCGCACTTTCACTGCAGATTTACAGGCTCGGTGAACGCCCGAGTCCGCGTCGCGGACACCGCGCCGGGTTGCGCCCCATCCGCAACTCCGACGTCGGCGGCAGGCGCGACCGAGGAGGTCGCCAGCCCGATCAATCTGTCCGCGACCGCCTACCGCATCAGGCACCGCGTCTGGGCAGCACAGCGCGGAGATCCCCAGGAGGCTGGCCAAACTCGTGGTTCGCCGCGAGACCGCGTCACGATCCAGTAAGCTCCCCGGTTCATGGCAGGTCGCATTAGTCGCACCATCGCGGTAGGCGCGCTATCGCTCGCAGCAACAACGGCATTCGGCACACCGGTGGCGGCGGCCGACGTCGTGCTTCCCCCCATCCCGTCGACGGGTGGTGGACCAATTATCGGTGGCGGCGACGAGGCGGCACAGACCCGAATCTCAATGCAGCTGAACAACATTGGTCCCACCGAGGTTCAAGAGGGTGACGGTGCGGATGCGGCGACGTTCATCATGGAGTCGGCCGGTCTGCCCCGTTTCAGTTCGACTTTCACGCCTCTGCAACGGGCGCTGGGATGCCAACGGGATACTTCCTTTGGCGCGCGCGCCTATCGGCGGGCCGATGGACAGTGGGGCGGTGCCTTGCTCGTCATCGCCAAGAGCGCGACTCCCGACCTCAATGCCCTGACCGCCTGTGTCAAACCGGCCTGGCCCGCCACCACCTCGGGCGGTCCCGCATCGATGTGTGCCAACGGGTGGACCTACCCCACCTCCGGCGAGAACCACCGCCCGGAAACTTATTACATCCTGCTCGCCGGCACCTCCGCTGACTTCTGCGGCTCGTTCAACAGCAGCTACGCCAACTACGCCTCCGCGTGGCCGTGACGGTCACTTCACGGTGGCGATGGTCCGGCGCGACAACTCGGTGGCGATGGCACACGGGTCGGGGAACGGCTGCCTGATGAATTGGATTGACCATTCGAAGAAGTCGTCCTGGTACTGGATGGAGACGTCGCAGAGCCGAGTGCCGAACCGGTCGGTGGCCATCGCGATGTACCCACTGTGGCCGTCAATCGTGATGTCGTCCACGGTGGTTCGCGTCAAGTCCTCATTCTTGCGTTCGCGCCCGATGGGACTGCCGCGAAACCAGCTGAACGAGAACCACGGTCCTGAGATGCTGCCGTTCACCAGCCACTGACATCCCACCGCGTTGCGCGCCGTGACCACCAGCCCCGCGGTGCCGGTCAGCTGTGCGAGGGTCTGATCGCTGACGCCACCACACTCCGCGAAGAACGGGCCGTGCGTCGCCTGCTTCGAGGCCGGCGTGGCCGAGAAGGAGGGCTGCCCACCGGATCCGTGCGAGCCGCCCCCGCACGCGGCCACTAAGGCAACTAAAGAGAGCACAGCCAGCAGGCCCACCACCAGCGGGCGGCGATCCGGAGTCATGGGCCTCATCCGTTGAACACCCGGTTCATCCGCTTCTTGAAGGCCTCGTCGAAAAGGCGATAGGTGTGGCGCAATGCGTTGCCCGGCCAGTGATCTTCAACGAGCTCGGCGGGCAGCTGCGGATCGCGCTGAAGGTGGCGGACCACAGCAATGGATAGCGCGAACTCATAGGTGAAGCTCTCGGCCGAGTCGTCGTGCTGGTTGCTGGTGAGCGCAGTTTCCATCGCGTCGATGAGCGCCCTGGCGTCGTCCGCCCAGCCGTCGAGGGCGAACAACGAGCGCATCTTGTCGGCGGTGATGTCGGTGGCCGCTCCGTGAAAGTGGGTGCACTGCCGGTCCAGGACCGCCCGGGATGTCGAAAGGCGTTGCGGATCAAGGTTATCCGGCCGAATCCAGACACCGTCTCGGAAGTCGGCCAGATGAAGTGCCAGCGCCGCCTTGCGCAGTTCAAGGCGGTCCGCCGCGGTGCGACGCTCCACTGAGACGATCGCGAGTTCCCAGGTGCCGTCCCATCCCGTGACGTCGTCGATTCTATGTGCCTCATCGACACGCTGGCGCCGTTCCAGCAGTCGCCCGGCGAGTGCGTAGCTGCCGTCGTCTGCGGTGAGTTCTCCGTTGGAGACCATTCGCCACAGGCAGGTGCGGGCAGCGCCGTCGCTGATGCCGAAGAGGGAGGCCACCGCGACAAGCTTCGCCACCGTCAGACGGGCCTCATCGGAACCCAATAACGCCGATGCCAGGACCGAGCGTGCGCTGAGCGGTCGGTCGCCGAGCAGTTCACGTACACGGGATCTGGACATGGCGGGCACTGGTCTATCTTCCCCGATCATGGGCGGTATCACTAAATCGTTGACGTGTGATGTGCAGACTGTGATACTGGCGAGCGTGGCCGCCCCCACGAAACCGTTGGTCGCCGACGATAGCGAGATCATTCGGCGCGTCCTGGCCCATATCGACGCCGGTACCACCGACGAAGGCGCCCCGTGGCGGGAGCCGGTCGAAAACTACCTGAGCCCCACGCGATTCATCGAGGAAATGCGGGTGCTGCATGCAATGCCGAGTGTCTTCGCGCCGTCCGCGGCGATCCCCAAGCCGGGCGACCATGTCGAACGAACGGCGTTCGGCGTGCCACTGTTCGCGGTGCGCGGGCGCGACCAGCGTGCGCGCGTGTTTCGAAACGCCTGCCGGCATCGAGGGTTCGCTCTGGTCGAAGGCGTCGGGTGTGCCCACGCCCTGGTATGCCGCTACCACGGCTGGACATACCGGCTGGACGGATCGCTCGCCCACGTACCGCACCAGGAAGCATTCCCCGACCTCGACATGTCGGAGCGAGGGCTGGTCGAGGTCGCCAGCCACGAGGTGGACGGGCTCATCGTCATCGATTCGCTCGGCCCGGCCGGCCCTGACCTCGACGCGCTGACGTGGCTGACCGACGGAACCCCCTGGCGTGACAAGCTCGTTCCGGCGCAACGACTCGTGCATGTCGACACCACGTTGCGGGCGATGAACTGGAAGGTCCTCGTCGAGCAGTTCCTGGAGGGCTACCACATCCGTTCGACCCACAAGGACACCTTTTTCCCGTTGCAGTACGACGACCTCAACGTGGTGGAGATGTTCGGCCCGAATTGCCGTCTGACGTTCCCATACCGCAACATCGAGCGGCTACGCGACCGTCCGGAGAGCACCTGGACGACCGACGCCCGGGTCACCTACCTGTATCAGCTTTTCCCGAACGTGATGCTGGCGACGTTTCCGGACCTGATGTTGACGATCGTGGTCGACCCGGTCGATATCGATCACAGCACGGTCACCGTTTATTCGATGGTCCGGCCGGAGCTGGCCGATGGACCGAATGGTAGTGCGGAACAACGTAATCCGATGGCCGCAGGATCGCTCGTAGCGCGCGGCACGGTAGAGGACAACGAGATGTCGGAGGGCGTTCAACGCGGTTTACGCTCTGGCGCAAACGCATTCGTCGAATTCGGGCGGCACGAGAGTGCGGCGGGACACTTCCATGCTGTACTCGATGAGCGCCTGGCGCGATTTGCAGGAAGCGCTACGGCGTCTTGAGGAAGACGTCGTTGAAGGTGACGGTGCGAAGATTACGGTCGCGGATGATCTCGACCAGCTGTGGGTACACATGCGTGACGGGTAGATGGTTGAGATGTCCGATAACGATGGACTGCGGCGTGAAGTACTGATTGGCCATTTTCACGATGTATTCCTCGGTGATCACCGTCGAATCCGACAGCGACCCCGACCACAGGACCGGGACGCTGTATCCGAGGTCGGCGGCCACCGCGTCGACGTCGGCGTTGTGCTTTGCGTACGGTGGGCGCCAATACGGTTTGGCGCCAACACCGTACGTCTTCTTCAAGAAATCGTCGTTGCGCATCAGCTGCTTGGCGATCTCGCCTTTGGACAGCGTGGTCAAATCGGGATGCGACCAGGTGTGGTTGCCGAGCTCGATCTGTCCGGATTCGACCAATGGCCGAAGCAACGCCAGGTTGTCGGTCCAGGAGTCGTAGGTCCCGTTGACGAAAAATGTCAACCGGATACCGGTGTCCTTGGCGAACTGCGTGTACGCGCGCACCACCTCGCTGTTTGTGCCGTCGTCGACGGTCAGCGCCAGCAGGTCACCGTTGCCGGGAAGCTGGCTGAGTGCGCCGCCGCCGGGTAGTCGGACGCGCGCACTCGGCGGTGGCGGCGGCAGCAGGCCCGCGACGGTCGGACCGGCCGGCGACACGGCTTCGGCGGCTGCCGGGGTCTGAGCGAACGTCCGCGGCTGGGGGTCAACGATGCATCGGGCCAGGCCCACGCTGGCAACAGTGGTGACGGCGAGGGATCCAAGGAATCGGCGCCGGCTCAGCTCTGACATTCGGCGGCCGCATTCAATCCGATGCGCCAGGAACCCGCACGCCCACATCGGGGCTGCTACCTAGGTTGACCAGCGACAACACCACAGCAGCGAACCGTACCATGACCAGCGCGGACATACCGTGCGAAGCGCCGCAGTAACGCCAACTGTTGCCGCAATCACATGATCCGCGGCGAACAAACGGTACCGACAACGTATCGGCGACGGCTCAGCATCAGCTGTAGCCGATCCCGGTGTCGACCGAAAGCTGGGGTCGGTCTCAACCTGGCCACAGCTGGCTGCAGAGCACCCAGGTTGCCGGCCTGGTCAATCCAGGGTCGGCGGGAAAGAATCGGGTAATCACCGCAAGGTTGGCTGAACTTCGCAGAGCACGAACAGTAATAAAGGGAGGGAGTGTCGATGACCGTCACCGTTGTCGACCGAGGACCCCGTCGGGTCAGTCGGTCTGTTGATGTTTCTGCACCCGCAGCTGAGTTATTCGCGATGGCCGCCGATCCGCGGCGCCACAGCGAACTGGATGGGTCGGGCACCGTGCGGGACAACGTCAAGGCGCCCACCACACTTGTTGAAGGCGCGAAATTTTCGACGAATATGACGATGCTCGGCCTGCCCTATCGCATCACCAGCACGGTGACCGCCTTCAAGCCCGACGAGCTGATTGAATGGCGTCACCCGTTCGGCCACCGGTGGCGGTGGGAATTCGAGGCGCTCGCACCCACCCTCACCCGTGTCACCGAAACCTTCGACTTCCACGATGCCGGGGCGCTCAAGAACAAGGTGAAGTACTACGAGCGGCTGGGTTTCGCCAAGGCCAACGCGTCCGGCATTGAAGCGACACTCGCCAAACTGCACGACCGATACGCGCAGGGCTAGCTCATGCCGCCGGGTCGGCGGCATGCCAGGGCACCACGCCGGAGACCCAGTGCGACAGTTGGTCGACTTGGTCGTTGCTGTGCAGGTGCCGGGGTGGGGTGGCGAACGTCGAATATGGGCGGCACCGGATCACCACGCGGTCCTCACGCTGACACATCGCTTCGATCGAGGGGCGCGCCTCCGCGCCGAGGGGCTGGCCGGACATTCGTTCGGCGACCGCCATCATCACGTCGACCGCGAGCTCGTGGTCGGCATCCAAGGTCGCATCCGCGTAGACCTGCAAATAGGTGAAGGGCCACCGTTCGTCCAGGACGCAAAGGCTGATCTTGCCGTCGCGTCCGATGATGCGCGCCTTGCCGCGGCCGGCCATGGTCGACACCAAGAGCTCGTCATCGTCGGTGGGGACGTAGTAGACGACCGACATCGCGGGCCCATCGGTGCGCCGGCGGTATCCGAATACCGCGGTGCGGTGCGTGCGGACGAATTCCCGTCGCTCAGAGGGGAGCATGTCGCGATGAGTCGGAGCCGTGAACGGCTCCGCCGCGAGGGGGAGGAGCATGCTGACACATCCTTCATGGCATAGGCGTTGAACCGTGGTGAATTTATGGATACAGTGTTTCCATAAATACTGGGGATGTCAACTCGGCTGCAAACCGCTCACGTGGGCGTCCGGCCCTACCGCTGGACCTCATCGTCGGCGCAGCACTCGACCTCGTCGACGAAGAAGGTGCCGACGCGCTGTCCATGCGATCGCTGGCGCAGCGCCTGGGCTCAGGCACCGCAACGCTCTACCGGCACTTCGCCAACCGAGCCGAACTGGTGGCCCTGGTGGTTGATCGGATGCTCGGCGAGGTCGTCTTCGACAGCGCCGCCGACGCGTCCTGGGACCAGGCGTGTATCTCCTTCGCGCACAGCATGTTCAAATCCCTCAGCCGGCACGGCAACGTGGCACCGTTGCTGATCGGGCATGTCCCGATGGGGCCCAATGCCATGGCGCAACGCGAATTCCTGCTCAGCATGCTGCTGGACAGCGGGTTCGGCGCGCAGGCTGCCGCTCACGTCTACGCCACGCTGTCGCGTTATGTGCTCGGTTTCGCGATGCAGGTTCCGGGGTCGGTGTCGGCAGCACGAGAGGATGCCGCAGTGTCGCACGCCTTTCGCCGCCTCGACCCCGGCCGTTACCCGGCGACCTTCGTGGTCGCCGAGCACTTGCCGGTGCCGTTGAGCGATGAGTTCAGCTTCGGGCTGCGGCGAATGATCGCCGGGCTCGGCCCTCAGCAGGCCTGAAGCGTCAGCTGCCGAAGCCGCTTGGGGGCTGCGCCGGTGCGGGGCCGCCGCCCACGCGAGCGGCCGCGAACGCCGCGCCCTGGTCGATCGACGCTTGGTCGTCAGCGTAGGAATTGTGGGCGGCGAAGTTCATCCCCTGCGAACACACCGGGTCCTCGGGGGCGCACACCTTGAGCGTCTTGGCTTGGTAGAGCGGACCGATCGCCACCTGTGGCTGGCCGAGAAATTCCATCGCCCGTGCGTTGGGCGTCCCGAACAAGACCACCGCCGAGACATGTTCCGCCACAGCAGGGTCTAGCGGTCTGGGCACCGTCGCCGGATCGACGCCATCCGGAACCCTGGCCGAGGTGACAAAGCCCATCACGGCCGCACCCTGCGAGAACCCGGAGAGCACCATCTTCGTCTTGGGGCAACCGGTTGCCATGGAGTTCACGTGAGCGCCGGCATCCCTGATCCCGTCGACTCCCGTGGCCCACTCATCGCTGGCGGGGTAGTTAACGGAGTAGACGCCCAGCGACTGTGGCCCGATGCGAGGGCGCAGGGAGTCGACGAACGCCTGTCCCGTTGCGCCGAGACCTTCCTCACCGGTACCTCTGGCGTAGACCACCTCCACGTCGGGACAGGGCTCGGCCGACGCAGCGGGTGCGGAGGCGGTCAGCATGGCGGCACTGGCGGCACTGAAACCGGCGGCCGCGGCTGCGGCCGAAACAAGGAAGCGCGTGATCATGCAGGTTATTTTGCCCGCACATATGGACGCCAAACCATACCCGCACACAATGTCACGAAAAATTTCCACGGCGGATCTGCGCGCGCAGCGCCACCGACTTCACGCGTGGGGAAGTATTTCGTCGACCAAACGGTGCAAGCTGGCCCACCCATCGTCAATCGGAAGTCCGCCGACCAGCGGGTTCATCACGATATCTGTTCGGCCGTGGCGGATCTGTGCGAGCAACTGGTCCGGAGTGAGGATCTCTACGTGGTTGAGCTGGCGTAGATCTTGTGCGGTGGCCGCGGGCGCCTCGTTGGGCCGGGGGACCCCTGCGCGTTTCCAGCCCGAGTACTCGAGGGCCTCGTTCATGATGAACCCGCCGTAGTGGGACCAGGCCTCGTCCGGGTCAGGGTGCAGCAAGGTGACA
>JALHRH010000202.1 GCA_022841565.1 Mycobacterium sp.
TGGCCGATGAGTCGGCCGTCGACCATCGAGACCGAGCCGACCGCGCTGACGCCACGCGTCACGTCGCCATACACGTGCACGCCCGCATAGCGCACCGGTACCACCAACGTTCGGCCGGTGCCCTGCCGGGCGGCCAGATCGGTCGCCGTCCGGGTGGCGCCGAGTGTCTGCAGTGCGATGTCCATCATCACCGGGTGCAGCACGAAGTCACGAGAACCCGTTCTGGCCGAAGAAGGCAGCCGCACTTCGGCGCCGGCCGCACCGGAGGGTGCGACGGTGAGCCTGCGGATGCCCTGGAACGCCGGGCCGTGCTGTTGGCCGGCGCCGCGCAATCGTTGATAGAGGTCGTCAGGATCGAGTTCGGCGGCCGCATCGGTCGCCGCCGGATCGGTCGCCGTCGCGGTCTCCGGCTGCCGGGGATCCGACGGGACATCCAGCGCAACGGTGGCGGTGGCATGCGTTGTCCATCCCGAAGAACCTGTGCGGGTGCGGATTTCAACCCGGCATCGATTCTCGTCTCCGGTCAGCGTGGTGGCCAGCACGGTGCCTTCGGTCACGTGCAGCATCTGGTGGAGATCGAGTTCACTGATCATCCAGGACTGGTCCTGCGCATCCGCGAAGGCATCGGCCGCTGCCGCCAGCACAATCTCGGCGTAGGCCGCCCCCGGTAGTACGACAAGCCCGTCGATGACGTGATCGCCTAGCCACAGCAGGTCCGGTTCGAGCCGGCTTTCCCACACCCGGGTGTCGTTGGTGGGATCGGTGACGCCGATGCCGAGCAGCGGATGGGCGTCTGCCATCCGGTAGGCGCCCGATGTGGTGCTGATCCAGTGCCGCCCGTGCTGCCACGGGGTGGTGGGCAGCACCGGGTGGGGTTTGGGCGGGTGGGGGGTTTGGGGTGGGCGGGTGGTATGAGCCGCATTGAGGTTGGTGTGGAAGGTAAGAGTGTCGTAGGCGTCGCGCTGCAGCGTGCCGATGCTGAGGTAACGGTCGGAGTCGTAGCTGCTCTTCAGAGTGTCGGTGATGGAGTGGGTTAACAGCGGGTGCGCGCTCACCTCGATAAAAGTGTGATGCTCGGCGCCTGCGGCGGTGATGGCCTGCTGGAATCGCACCGGGTTGCGCATGTTGGTCGCCCAGTGCTCCGCGTCGAATCTGGCGCGGCTACCCAGATCGCCATAGGTGGTGGAGATGATCGGAATGGTCGGCGTCCGCGGGGTGAGATCGGCCAATTGCGAACGCATCTGGGGCAGTAACGCGTCCATGGCGGGGTTGTGCGGAGCCACCTCGATGTTGACGCGGCTGGCGAATCCGCCCTGCCGGCGAACGACTTCGATGAGTTCGTCGATCAGTGCGGTGGGCCCGGAGATCACGGTCTGGCGCGGAGAGGCATAGATCCCCAGGGTCACCGCCGGGTAGTCGGCGATCAGTGCCTCGGTGGCCTCGGCGTCGAGTTCCAGCAACGCCATCGTGCCTTGCCCGGACAGCGGCGCCATCAGCCTCGACCGGGTTGCGGTCACGCGAAAGCCCTGGGCCGGGGTCAGCGCCCCGGCGACCACCGCGGCGGCCACTTCGCCCATCGAGTGACCTATCACAGCGTCGGGGACCACACCGTAGGAGCGCCACGTCGACGTCAGCGCCAGCTGGATACCGATCAGTCCCAGCTGGATCTGCTCGATGCCGACCAGCTCTTTGCCGCCGGCGATCACGTCGTGCAGCGAAAACCCGCTCTCGGCAACGAAGTCCGGTTCCAACTCGGCGATCGCCGCGGCGAATGCCGGTTCATCGGCCAACAGCTGGCGGCCCATTCCGGCCCACTGCGACCCTCGTCCGGAATAGACGAACACGGTGCCCGGCCCGATCGCAGCTGCGCGGGGGGCCACCACACCCGGAGCGGGTTGGTTGAGCGCAAGGGCCCGCAGCCCCGTCACCGCCTGGTCCCGGCTCACGGCGGCGACGGTGCCGAACGTGTTCTGCCGTTGCCGGTGATGGTTGAGGGTGTGCGCGATATCGGCCAACGGGACGCCGGCGCCGGGTCCTTCCAGCCAGTCCGCCAGGACCGATGCCGTGGCGGCCACCCGCTGCGGTGTCTTGCCGAACACCACCAGTGTCGACAATGCGGGATCCGGTCCCGGTGACCCGGGCGGCGCCGGCTCGGGTGCCTGCTCGATCACCACGTGCGCGTTGGTCCCGCTGACGCCGAACGACGACACTCCGGCCCGGCGCGGGCGACCAGTGGCCGGCCAGTCGAAGGCCTCAGCCGCGATGCGCAGCCGGGAAGCGGCCGCGCTGGCGTGCGCTGTCAGCTGGTGGAAGTTGAGGTGCCGCGGAATGACACCATTGCCGATGGCGAGCACCGTTTTCATGAACCCGGCGATGCCCGCAGCTGCTTCCAGGTGACCGACATTGGTTTTCACCGAGCCGATCACCAGCGGGTCGCAGCTCTCCCGGTCGTCGAAAACCTTGCTCAGCGAATCGAGTTCGATCGGATCGCCCAGCGGCGTACCGGTTCCGTGAGCTTCGATGTAGTCGATCTCGGCGGGTTTCAACTTCGACGACGCCAACGCGGTGCGCAGCAACGCTTGTTGCGCCGGGCCGTTGGGGACGGTCACACCGCTGCTGGCGCCGTCCTGGTTGACGGCCGTACCGCGCACGACGGCGAGGATGCGGTCGCCGTCGCGCGTCGCGTCGGTCAACCGCTTGAGCACCACGACCCCAGCGCCCTCGCCGCGCACGTAGCCGTCGGCGGATGCGTCGAAGGTCTTGCATTGCCCCTCCGGCGACAGCATCCCCCATCGTGAACAGGCGATGCTCGGTCCCGGGCTGAGCAACAGGTTTGTGCCGCCGACCAAAGCCATATCGCTTTCCCGCAGGCGCAGGCTCTGGCAGGCCAGATGTATCGCGACCAAGGATGACGAGCAGGCGGTGTCGAGGACGACCGCGGGACCGCGGGCGCCCAGAATGTAGGCCAGCCGTCCGGCGGCGAAATTTGCCGAATTCCCGGTGGGGATATAGGCGTCCAGGTCTTCGGGCCGCAACCGGCCGGCCAGGGTGAGCATGTAGTCGTAGGCGGTGACGCCGACGAAGACACCGGTTTGCGAGCCGCGAATGGAATGCGGTGCGATGCCCGCGTGCTCCAGCGCCTCCCAGGCCACCTCGATCAGCAACCGCTGCTGGGGGTCCATTGCCGCGGCTTCGCGCGGCGAGATCGAGAAGAACTCCGCGTCGAACTCATCCGGCTGCCAGTCGGTGAGAAAGCCGCCTTCCCGGCTGCAGATGGTGCCCGGGACGGTGTGGTCGTCGGTGTAGAAGGCATCCGCATCCCACCGCTCCGGTGGAACGGTCACGATGCCGCCGCGGCCGGCGCGCAACAAATCCCAGAACTGGTCCGGGTTGTTCACCCCGCCCGGGAAACGGCAGCCCATGCCGACTACCGCGATCGGTTCGGTGCCGGACTTTTCAGCTATTTCCAGGCGCGCTGTCAGATCGTCGATCTTGCGCAGCGCGTCGGTGATGATCGCCCGGCGATCGGGTGTAGCGCCGGTCATCGCATCCCTCTTAGTCTTTCCGAAAGTTGGTCCAGCAAATCATCTTCGGAGTATTCGCCGTAATCGTCCGCAGCCGGTTGCTCGGCTAACTCGACGAATTCGGGCAGCACCGTGGCCAGGTAGTCGGTGAGCCCGTAGACGGTCGGATAGTCGAATACCACCGAGGCGGGCAGGAATTCGCCGAGGCTGTCGGACAGTACCCGCTGCAGCGTCACGCTCATCAACGAGTCCATGCCGAGTTGGAAGAAACCGGTGGACGGATCGAGCGTCTCGTTCGCCGGCATGCCCATCACCGCGGCGGCCAGCGCACCAACCTGGTCGAGCAGCATGTCGTGGCGGCGGTGCGGATCGGCGGCCCGCAGCGCTTTGCGGAACTCGCTCTCCGGCAGCGTGACATTGGCCTGCGCCGGAAGCAGGTCATCGACGATGCGCAGCGATCCGCGGGTGCGGAACGCCGCCGCCAGCAACGGCCAATCGGCGGCGACGACCGCGGTGCGCACCGCGGCATCCGGGCACAGCACCGAAGACAGTGCCCCGATGGCGGTCTCGTCGTCCATGGGCACCAGGCCCGATTCGGTGCTGATCTGGCCGGCGTCCTGCTGCGCTTCGGCGAGGGTTTGCCACAACCCCCAGTCAACGACGGTCGCCGGCAGCCCCATGGTGCGCCGTGCATAGGCGAAGGTGTCCAGGAAGGTACTGGTCGCGGTGTAGTGGGCGAGCCACCGGGAACCGAGCAGACCGGAGACCGAGGAGAACAGCACGAAATGCCGCACCGGATTGTCGCTCAGCTGCCGCAGCGACAGTTGGTGCAGCAGCGCCGCTGCGTCCAGTTTGGGACGGAACATGGCGGCCACGTCGTCGTCGGACATCTCGCTGAGCAGCACCGGTCCGCCGGCGAACGCCGCCAGATAGATCCCCTCCAGCGGCGGCAAATCGGACCCGAACCGGTCGAACAGCGCGCCCATCGCGTCGGCATCGGTGGCGTCGGCCGCCACCTCGACGAGATCGGTTCCGGTCGTTCGCAATTCGTCGGCCAGCGGCTGCAGGGCGCCGGGTTTGCGGGCCACCGCGACGATGGTGGTGGCGCCCATCCGGGCGAGCTGACGGATTAGATGCGGCCCGATGTTTCCGGTCGCACCGATGACCAGCTGGCTGGTGTCGCCGCCGAGGCGTGCCGCCGGTGCGCCCGCTTCCTGCGGTCGCCAGCGCAACCGGGGAACATGCCGTGCCCCGGACCGGTACACCACCTGGTCCTCACCGTCGTCGGCTTCGGCGGCCGCGAGCACGCGCTGAACGGCGATCTCGGCGGGCATCGTGTCGTCGACGTCGATCAGCCCGCCCCAGATCTCGGGATGCTCCAGGGCCAGCGAGCGGCCCAGGCCCCACAGCACCGCGTGGCCCGGGTTGGCCCGGTCGCCTTCGGTGATCGGTTGTGCGTTGCGGGTCATGATGAACAGTCGCTGTGGCGATCTGGTGGCGACCATCGCGGCGGCCAGCCCGCGGACGGCCTCGAAGATCCGGTAGGCCGCCGGGATGTCGAACAGGTCACCGGCGGCCGGCGGTGCATAGAGCACGTTGTCCACACCGCGCAGCGCGTCGTTGATATCGCCGATGTCGTCGGGCAGTGCCGTCACCCGCGAGCCCGCAGTAGCGACCACGGCGGCCGCCAGGGCGGGCTCGCCCGCCACCAGCCAGGTGGCGCCGCCGGCGAACTCCGCGGCAGGCGCCGGCTGCAGCGGCCACTCCAGCTGGTAACTCCACGCGTCGACGGTGTCTCCGGGCCCGGGAGGCTGAATCCGGTTGCGCACCGGACGTTTCGGACCGGCGACGTCGACGTCGATCCAGTGGTGGGTGTGCTGCCACGGAGTGGTGGGCACGGCCGGGTGTGGCTCGGGCGGGTGCGGGAGATCCGGTGTCTGCACCGTGTAGAGGTTGCTGCGGAACGTGACGGTGTCATCGGCATCGCGCGCCAAGGTGCCGACGGCGCGGTAGCCGGGACCAGTCAGGGTTTCGGTAATGGCCTGGGTGAGCAACGGGTGCGCGCTGATCTCAATGAAAGTGTGGCAGGTGTGGCGATTCGCCGCGTGAGAGATGGCCTGCTGGAAGCGGACCGGGTTGCGCATGTTGACAGCCCAATGCTCGGCGTCGAATGCCGTTGTGCCGTCCAGGCTTTCGTAGGTGGTCGAGATGATCGGGAGGGTCGGGGTGCGCGGCACCAGGTCGGCCAGCTCCGCGCGCATCGCGGGTTGCAGCGCGTCCATGGCCGGATTGTGCGGCGCCACTTCGATATTCACCCGACTGGCAAAGCGGTTCTGAGCACGAACCTCGGTGATCAGTTCGTCGATCTCCTCGGTGGGCCCGGAGATCACGGTCTGGCGCGGCGAGTTGTAGATGCCCAGCGTCACCTGCGGGTAGTCGGCGATCAACAGCTCGGTGGCCTCGGCGTCCAGCCCCAACAAGGCCATCCCGCCCTGTCCGGACAACGGCGCCATCAGGCGGGACCTCGTGGCGGTGACCCGCAGTCCCTCCGCTGGCGTGAGCGCCCCGGCTACCACCGCGGCGGCCACCTCGCCCATCGAATGCCCGATCACCAGGTCGGGCTGTACGCCGTGCGAGCGCCATAGTTGGGTCAACGCGAGTTGCATGCCGATCAGGCCCAGTTGGATCTGCTCGATACCGATTAGTTCTTTGCCGCCCGCCAGCACGTCGTGCAGCGAGAAGCCGGCCTGCTCGACGAACACCGGTTCCAGTTCGGCGACCGCGGTAGCGAACGCCGGCTCGTCGGCCAGCAACCGGCGGCCCATCCCGGCCCATTGCGAGCCGCGGCCGGAGTAGACGAACACGGTGCCGGGTCCTGGCGGATCGTCCTGGCAACTCACAACGTTCGGGGCTTGCTGCCCGCAGGCCAAGGCGCGCAAACCGGCCACGGCCTGATCCCGGCCACGGCCCAGCACGGTGCCGATCTTGCGGTAGCGGGTGCGGTGGTGGTTGACGGAGTGGGCGACGTCGGCCAGCGGTACCTCGGCGCCGGGACCCTCCAGCCAGTCGGCCAGCACCGCGGCCGTTGCGGCCACGCGTTGCGGCGTCTTGCCCGATACCACCAACGTCGACACCCCGGAGTCGGGCGTGGTTGCCGGAGCCAGGTCGGGGCCCTGCTCGATGACGACGTGCGCGTTGGTGCCACCCAAGCCGAACGAGGAGACCGCAGCACGCCGCGGCCCGTCCTCGGTTGGCCAACCGACGTTCTCGGTAGGCACGAAGAACCTGGTTGATGCGGCGTCAATGGCCGGATTCCACTGCGAGAAATGCAGATTGGGAGGGATTCCGCCATGCTGCACCGCCAGCGCGGCCTTGATAAATCCTGCGATGCCAGCCGCGGCCTCGGTATGCCCGATGTTCGTCTTCACGGCTCCAAGCGCACACTTGCCCTCACCCCGACCGTAGGTGGATGCCAGCGCCTCGAATTCGATCGGGTCGCCGAGCACCGTTCCGGTACCGTGCGCCTCGACGTAGTTCACGCTCTCCGGCGCCACATCGCTGGACCGCAGCGCATCCGCGATCACATCGCACTGTGCGGCCGTGTTCGGGGCAGTGACACCGTTGGAGCGGCCATCCTGGTTGACCGCGGAACCGCGTACCACCGCCACCACCCGGTCACCGTCGCGCACCGCGTCGGTCAGCCGCTTGAGTACCACGACCCCAGCACCCTCACCGCGTACAAACCCGTCGGCGGCTGCGTCGAAGCTGGCGCACCGGCCCTGCGGGGACAGCAGACCCCATGCGGAGATGGCGATTTGGGTTTCCGGGCGCAGCGTGACACTCACGCCGCCAGCCAACGCCAGATCGGTTTCCCGCAGCCGCAGGCTCTGGCAGGCCAGGTGCACCGCCACCAGTGACGACGAGCACGCGGTGTCGACCGCCACTGCAGGACCCCGCAAGCCAAGCAGGTAGGAGATGCGGCCCACCGTGATGCTGTGCGCATTTCCGGTTCCGGTATAAGCGTCCACTGCTTCGGCGTTGGCGGCCACCATGGACTGGTACTCGTTGAAGTACACGCCCATCATGACGCCAGCGCGGGTGCCGGACAGCGAATCCGCAGGTATGCCAGCGTGTTCGAGGGCTTCCCAGGCCACCTCGAGCAGCATCCGCTGCTGGGGGTCCATCGCCGCGGCTTCACGCGGCGTGATCCCGAAGAACTCGGCATCGAAGCCGGCGATGTCGGGAACGAAACCGCCCCACTTGGTGGTCATCCGGCCCGGCGTCAAGGGATCGGGGTCGTAGAACGCCTCGGCGTCCCACCGGTCCGCAGGGACCAGCGAGATCGCGTTGCGCCCGTCCGCCAACAGGTCCCAGAAGCTGTCCGGCCCGACCACATCACCGGGGAAGCGGCAGCCGATCCCCACCACCGCAATCGGCTCGGCCACCGCGATCCGAGAGATCTTCTCGAACTCGTGGCTGAGAGCGGCGCGCTGCTGCGCGCTCATTCCGGAAATCCGGCCGAAAGCCGTTCGCATCACGATGGCCTTTCGGCCTCTGACGACGTCGACTCGATGCGGTCAAAGAGGCTGTCCAGCACACTGCCGGCGGTGGCCGAGAGCTCGGCCATCTCGTCGTCGGGTGATTCCTGCTCGGGCGCAACGCGGTTGGCCAGGTAGGCCGCCAGTGCCGCCACGGTCGGATGGTTGAACAGCATGGTCGCCGATAGTTCTATGCCCACCAGCTGCTCGGCCTCCCGCCGAATCGCCATCGCCATAAGCGAATTGAGCCCGAGTTCGGCGAACGGACGGCCGCTGTCCAATTCGGTTTGGGGCAACCGGAGCTCGCGCGCGATGATGTCGCGCAGGCCGCTTTCCAGCTCCTCGCGTATCTCCGACGCCGAAAGTCCGGACCAGTCCCGCGCCGGGATCAGGTAGCGGTCCTCCACGGCCGACGCATCGGCGGTCGAGGGCACCGGCAACACCACCGCCTGTGCGACGTCGTAGCCGTCGACGTGCTCCCACGCGGTGAACGCCTCCTCGGGCGTGATGTCGCGTGATCCCAGGCGGGCCAGCTCGCCGCTGACGATGCTGGCGTCCGCGGCGAATCCGAGTCCGCGCCAGGCCACCCAGTCCAAACTCATGGTGTGGCAACCCTGTCGGTGGCGCCCCCGCCCCCCCGCGTCCAGGTAGGAGTTGGCGGCGGCGTAGGACCCCTGGCCCGGGATGCCGAATACCGCTGCGGCCGAGGAGGTCAGGAAGAAGAAGTCGACGCTGCCCGGCGGGAACGCTTCATGCAGCACCTGGGTGCCACCGATCTTGGACCACATCACCTCCCGCACGGCGTCGTCGGTCATGGTGGTCACCAGCTGGTCGTTGGTGACTCCCGCCGCGTGGATGATCCCGCGGATCGGTGCGGCACCGTCGCTGTCCCGCCGCTGCAGCAGGGCCTGCAGCTCGTCGCGGCATCCGATGTCGACGGCGACGGCTTCGATTGCCACGCCCCGCATTTCCAGGGCGCGGATCGCGTCGATCTTGTGCCGCAGTCCCGTGTCCACGCTGTCGAGTTCCCAGTCCCGTCGCGGTGGCAACGGGGTACGGCCGGTCAGCACTAGCCGGCGGGCGCCGCGGTCGGCGAGCCAGCCGGCCATCAGCAAACCGAGCGCACCCATGCCACCGGTGATCAGGTAGGCCGCCTCCGGTCTGCACCGCACCGGCTTGCGCACCCGTTCGCCGCGCAGCGCCGTCAGCGCCGGTGCGAGCACGACGCCCTCACGCAGCACCAGGATCGACTTGCTCGGGTGCTGGATGAGTTCGGCGAGCGCGTTGTCGGGTGTTGCCGAGTCGGCCAGATCGACCAGCCCGCCCCACAATTCCGGGTGCTCGGCGGCGATCACGCCGGCCAGACCCCACAAGAAACTCTGGCGCACCGCCGACGGGGTCGCGGCCTCGTGCACTCCGCGGGTGACGATCCACAGTGTCGCCGAGTCGGCCCGCTGCGCCAGCGTCCGGACCGCAGCGCTGACTTCCGCGGTCACCCGGACAGCGAAGTCGACGTCGGTCTCGGTGACGTCGGCCGGCACAGCCTCCGCGACATACAGCAGGTACCGTGCGTCCGATGCGGTGCCTGGCCCGAAGCCGTGCTGCCCGAGGCGGTCCCGCAGCGCGGCGGCGTCGTCGCCCAGGACCGCGAGCGTTCCCGGACCCAGCGGCTCACTCAGATCAACGCGCGGCTGCCAGTCCAGGGTGTGCACGAATGCCCGGGCGTCCGAATGTCCGGGTGAGTCCGCTGCCGGTACGGCGCCGAAATCAAGTATCCGGTAACGAAGCGCTTGCAACGACACGCACGGGGCGCCGCCGCGCGCCGCGGCGGTGACGTCGAGGGTGATGCCCTCGGAGTCGCGGCCGGTATGGGTGAGCTGCACCGCGCCGCGCGTCTCGGTGCTGTTGCCGCGCAACCACACCTGCCCGATGCTGGCCGGAACGTACAGTCGTGCGTCGTCGACGTCGGACAGCGCGCCGAGAATGACGGCGGCGTCGAGCAACGGCCCGGTGGATCCGTCGGGCAGCGCGTCCGGCAGGTGAATCGCGGCGTGCAGGCCGGTCTGGGTGGTTTCCCAGGAATCCAGCACCCACTTGAATGGCAGGCCGTCCACACCGCGCATTGCGAGTTGTTCGGTGATGTCGGGGATGTCGTCGTCGAGACGGGCCTGGCTTTGCCGCGGGGCATTGGTTGTGGGCGCTGACGCTGTCGAGGAAAGTTGGGCGGTCACATGCCGAGTCCAGCGGTCCGACGCGGCGTCGGCCGGGCGCGAGGCCAGGCTGATCGACTGGTCGTCGGCCACCACCTGGATCAGCCGTGGCTGATCGGCGAACACGGGTTGGTCGAATCGCACTTCGGACAGTGCTGGGTAGCCCAATTCGTCTGCAGCGCAAAGAAGTGTGTGCAGCACGACGGAGGCCGGCACCACCTCGACACCGTGGAACCGGTGCCGGCCGCGGTACGGTTTGGCGTCGGGGGACAACCGGGCCTGCCAGAGGTGTGACTGCGC
>JALHRH010000203.1 GCA_022841565.1 Mycobacterium sp.
CGGCGTCCCACGGCCGTTACCCCGCCGAGGGGATCGTGCCGGGATTCGAATCCAGGTCGTCAGCCTCGGGCACCGCCCGGCACCAACTTCCGCAGGCGCCGACCGATGCGGGTCAACGGGTTTTCCGACGCGCGCCGCGAGTCGTTGATCTTGTCCAAGGTCTGCTCGCCCTTGATGGCGTAGTCCTTGACGCTTTCGTCGCCTTCTTCTGCGCGCATGTCAGGCCTCCAATCTCATTTTGCCGGCGTCGACGGCGCCGGCGGATCGTGCGGCGTGAGCCGCTCCGGCGGTTCGCTCGGCGTCAACCGTTCCGGTGTTTCCGCTGGTGTGAGGCGTTCCGGCGACTCCGACGGGGTGCCTCGTTCCGGCATTGGGGGGTCGTTGGACGGGGTGCCGATCAATGACTCCTCCTCGCATTAGGCTCTGAGTTGCCTACCCGCATCGCTGGTGGTTCAAAACACGCGACCCCGACGGTCAGCCGCCGGTGCGGTTAAACGTCATGTCGTAGGGCCCGCCTTTGCAGGCGCTTCCCGTCTCGTCTTTGGTGCCGCTGCCGCTGAGCGCCATGATCGGATCCTGCGGTGGCTCCGGAAGGGGGAAGGTGCCCTGGATCCTGACGTGGGACGTTCCGCCGGCGGGACAGGACGCGTCGTACTCGTCGTCGCGCGTCCACACGTTGTTGGTGAACAGCAGCAGTTGAGTGCCGCTGGTGCCGTTGCGAACGAACCGGCTCAGACAGCGATCGCCGGTGCGCAGGCAGATGGTGTCCACGTTGTAGTCGGCTTCCTGCGGCTTCGGCGCATTGGGCCCAGTATAGGTGGTCACCAAGTGGTAGAAGCCGTGCAGCGCCTCCGCGGGAGATACCGCGCGGGCGGTCTGTTCAGCCGGGTTGGGCAGGTAGGAAAGGTTCGCGTTGCCGACCCGGGTGAACGTCACCGACCGCTTGCTGTAGCAGTCCAGGGAGTCGGTGATCCACTCACCCACCATGGTGCCGTCGGCGTGCGGTTGCAGCCAGACGTAATTCCACTTCTCGATCGACTTGTCGTTGCACTTGCCGCCTTCGAGCGCCACCGCTATCCAACGTCCGCGGATGTCGTCGAACACCAGCTTCGGGATGTGGTTGTAGGGGCCATCGGTGCGCTGCGCGGTCGCGACGCATCCGCTGCCGTTGCTACCGGTGCAGGCCGAACGCAGCACCCAGGTTTCCTGAGCCGGCGGTTCGGAATTCGGCACCTCGGCACCCGCCAGCGAGAGCTTTGGACCGAAGTCGGCCGTGTAGGTGCCGGTGAACGGGACGCCATTGCCTGGCACACCAGAGGGCTCCGCGGTTCCCGAGCGTTCGGCGGTCGGACTGTCGCCGCTCTTGCCGCCCCCCAACGCGATGCCGACGACGACGGCGGTGACCACCAGCAACGCGCCTACGCCCGCCAGGATCAGCGGGGTGCGACGTTTCTTGCTTGGTTTGGCGGGCGGGGTTGCCGCGGACGACGGCGGTGGCTGAGCGGTCGGCAGATGCGGCTCGCTGGCCACCCGGAACTGGGTCGGGTCTTCGGTGGCGGGCCGGCGCTGGGTGGGGTCAGTGGCGGGCCGCTGTGAACTCGGTTCCGGGAGCGGCCGGTGCGGATGAGGGTCCGAGGACGGGCGGTACGGGTTGGGCTCCGGGCGGCGGTGCGGCGGGTCCGGGGGCGGGCGTCGCATTCCCTGGTCGACATACCCGGGACCGCCACGCCGAGGCGGGTGCTGCCTCGGCGGTGGAGCGGGTGGCGGCGAACCAGGTGGCGGCCGCTTGGGCGGGGGCGCCAGCTGAGTCCGCTGCTGAACGGGCTCGGGCCGGCGCAACGGTATCGGCCGGGTCCCCGTGACGGCTTCCCGCGCCGCTGCGGCCATCTCGGTCACCGTCGAGTAGCGCTGATCGGGGTTCTTGGCCATCGCGGTGGCGATAACGGTGTCGAGTTCTTCAGGTATGCCGCGCCGAAGGGTCGACGGCCGCGGCGGCGGCAAGCTGAGGTGTCCGCCGATTTGCCGTTCGAGGCTGTTGCCGGGGAACGGCTGACTGCCGGTCAGGCATTCGTGCAGCACGCAACCCAGGGCGTAGGTGTCGCCGCGCGGATCGGTTTGGCCGCTAGTCACCCGTTCCGGCGCCATGTAGGCCCAGGTGCCGATGACGTTGCCAGTCCCGGTCATGTGCGAATCCCCCGCCGCCCGGGCGATGCCGAAGTCGATCAGATAGGCGAAGTCGTCTTCGGTGATGAGGATGTTGGACGGTTTGACGTCGCGGTGCACCAGCCCGATCCGATGGGCGGCGCGCAGCGCCGACGCGATCTGCTCGATGATGTTGACCGCGCGTTCTGGTTCGAGGGGGCCGTCGGCGATGATGGCCTGCAGGTCACGGCCTACAACGAGGCGCATGTCGACATACAGGCGGCCGTCGATTTCGCCGAAATGGTGGATCGGCACCACGTGCGGGTCGTTGAGTCCGGCGGCCGCCAGCGCCTCGCGACGGAAACGCTGCTCGAACGTCGGGTCGTTGGCAAGGTTGGCGGGCAGCACTTTCACTGCAACGACACGCTGGGTCTCGGTGTCGTAGGCGCGCCACACCTCACCCATGCCGCCGCGGCCCAGCAACTCGATGAACTGGTAGCGGCCGAATGTCGTACCTTGCACTCCGTCCCCCTCAGCGAAAATCCCGGGGAATAGCCAGCCAAAAACATGTGAAGCCGAGCCAGCGGGGATGCACGGCCGTATTGCCTAGCTAATCACGAAACCGCAACGGCCGGCATAGCAAAGCTCGGCACGGCCCTAAAGGGCGCAGACTGAAACGTTAAGCCGGGAACTCCCGATGTAGATCGAGGGGGGCGCACATGGCATTCGACAGACCGTCACCGGTGACGGAGTTGACGCAGGAACTGCGACTGGCCACCACCATGACCGGCGGGGTGAGTCTGTCAATCTGGATGGCCGGAGTTGCACGCGAGATCAACTTGCTCGCGCAGGCGTCGCAGTGGCGCCGGGAGGGCGGCCCATTCCCGTCCGACAGTAGCCTCAGCACGGCGTCGGCTGGGTCACTGCGGCTGTACGCGGGCCTCATTGATCTGCTCGACGTGATCGTCGACGTCGACATCCTGTCCGGGACGAGCGCGGGCGGCATCAACGCCGCGCTGCTGGCGTCATCCCGGGTTACGGGTGCAGACCTGGGCGGCTTACGTGACCTCTGGCTCGACCTCGGCGCCCTGACCGACCTGCTGCGCGACCCTCGCGACACACACATTCCGTCGCTGCTGTACGGCGACGAACGGATGTTCGCGGCGCTGGCAACCCAGATCCCCCGGCTGCAGACGGGCCCCTTTCCGCCGACCGCGTTCCCCGGCGGCGCACGTACCCCGTCCACAACCCTTTACATCACGACCACGCTGCTGGCCGGCGAAACCAGCCGGTTCACCGACTCGTTCGGCACCCTCATCCAGGACGTCGACCGTCGCGGCCTGTTCACCTTCACCGAGACCGAACTCGAAACGGGCGGCGCGGTTTCGGCCCTGGCGCTGGCTGCCCGCAGCTCGGCGTCGTTCCCCGTCGCGTTCGAACCGTCCTTCCTGCCCTATACCCGCAGCACGCCCGCCAAGGGCAAGGTGCCCGCGCGACCAGCGATGGCGCCGTTCACCAACATCACCCGCCCACACTGGGCTGCTGACGGAGGCCTGCTCGACAACCGTCCGCTTGATGTGCTGCTCAAGCGCATCTTCGATCGCCCCGCCCGACGTCCGGTGCGGCGGGTACTGCTATTCGTCGTGCCCTCCAGCGGGCCGGCACCCGATCTGGTGTCCGAAACCGTTCCTGACGACATCGACCAACCGTTGGGACTGGTCGACGGACTGCTCAAGGACCTGGCCGCGATCACCACCCAGTCCATCGCGGCTGACCTGCGCGCGATCCGGGCGCACCAAGACCGCATGGAAGCGCGTACCGACACCAAGCTGCGGCTGGCAGAACTCGCCGCGACGCTGCCGCCGGGTTCCCGGCTGCTGACCCCCGCGCTGCTCACCGACTACGCGGCCCGGGAGGCGACCCGGCACGCGCTGCCCCTGACCGATGCGCTGCTGCGTCAGTTGGGTACCTGGCCGCCGGCGTCGAGCTCGGGGCGCCCCACCGCGGAAGCCGAAAGCATTCCGACGAACTGGGAACCCGAACTCGCCATCGGTGGCGACTCCGAACGGGTGTGCCGGCGCACGATCACCGAATCGATCGTGAGTCGCTGGGCGCTGCCGCCCGGTCAGGAGTTGCCGCAGGGCAACAATGACCTGGCCCGGTACGGCCAGCCCGGCTACGACCTGGCCAAGAGTTGTGCGCTCGCGGTCGTCCGCGCGGCATACCAGCTGGCGCAGTCCGACGCCGACATGGCGGCCCTGGCCGAACTCACCAACGGAATCCATGCGGCCTGCCCGCCGCCAACGCCGGTTGACCTCGGTGCGCTGGTGCGCGCGGTGTGCACCAACCCCGCGGTGCGGCAGGGATCTCTGAAAAACGCGGCCGCCCTGATCGCCTCGAACTATGTGCAGCAATCCACCGTGCCGGCTGCAGGCTGGCGCCTGCTCGGCGGGGTTCTGGCCGAAAGCTATCACGCCCTGAATATGTTGGCCGACAACGATTCAACCGCCGGCGACGGGCCGTTGCGCACCTATCTCACCTACCTGGGACCGGCGAATGACGCGGATGCCGTGGCGACGAAGCTGTTCGACCTGGCCGCGACGCAGCGGGCAATGCTTCCGGCTGAGGCGGACATTGAACAATCCGTGGAACTCATACAGGTGAGCGCCGACACGCGCAGCCTGCTCGCACCGGACTGGCAGACCGCGCAGCAAAAACTCACCGGCATGCAGTTCCACCATTTCGGCGCCTTCTACAAGCGGTCCTGGCGGGCCAATGACTGGATGTGGGGTCGACTCGACGGCACCGGCTGGCTCGTCCATGCGCTGCTGGACCCGCGCCGGGTGCGCTGGATTGTGGGCCAACGCCCTGACGGCAGTCGATCCGGCGCACAATGGTTCATTGATCGCCTCAAATCTCTTGGCGCACCGGACTTTCCGCGGTCTGGTTATCGGCTGCATCCGGTCGGTGACGAGCGGTTGACCGAGGACATGCTGCTCGCTGAGCTCGCCTTCCTCGATGACGGGTCCGTGGCCGTACCGTCGAGCCTGCCCCGGACATCGATGTGGTTGGCCCAGACGTGGCAGCAACGAGTCCTCGACGAGGAACTGGACGAACTGGCCGGCACGGTGCTCGATACCGAGCCGGGCGAACAGCCCGACTGGAGTCCGGCCAAATCCCGCACCTGGGCCAAGAAGGTACTGGCTGCCCAGCCCGGGCCGGCCAAATACGCGTTGCTGAACGAGGATCCGGTGGCGGCGGAGACCTTTGCCAGCGACAAGGGTTCCGCACTGATGGCGCACACGGTATCCAAGACCGCCGCAACGGCGTCCGGGGCGATCGGCTCGATTCGGCAACTGCCCAGCGTCCTCAAGCCGCCGCTGGCCACCGTGCGGACGCTGGCGCTCGGCGGATATCGCGCGGTGTCGCTGACCCGCGGCGTGGCCAAGTGGACCCTGATTACCGGCGCCGCGATGCTCGTGCTCGGCACGGCGATGGCGATCGGTTCGGCGACCACGTTGGGTGCCCTGGGACTCATCGCGGCCGGCATCGGCGGCTACCTCGTGGTGCTCGGGACGTGGCAATACTCCGGTCGGCTCGTGTCCGCGCTGGTGTCGATAACGCTTGTCGGAGCCATACTTTCGCTCGCCACCCCGGCGGTGCGCGGCTGGCTGTTCGGCACTGCCACGCATCCCGGCTGGGTAGGCGCAAACGCCTACTGGCTGGGCGCACAGTGGTGGCACCCGCTGATCGTTGTGGGCGCGATCGGGCTGGGCGTCACCCTGGTTGCCGTCGCCAGACCCGGCCGACGTTAACCGTCTGACGTAAGCGTCCAAACAATGTCACGTGAGGGCGCTGATCCCGTTGTAGAGCACCATCACGCCGATCAGGACCAGGACAGCGGCCAGCATGGCGGCGTGGTTTTTCTCCATCCATTGCTTGAGCCGCTCCAGCGGTTCGTCGAGACGCTCCCCGGCACTGACGTAGCCGAGGATGGGGATGGCGACCGTCGACCCGGACAGGACGACGAAAATGGCCGCGAATACCCACTTGCCCACCGCACCCAGGCCGCTGGTGCCGATGGCCAGTCCGCCGGCCAGACACAGGATCGACACCTCGAGCCGTACCACCGTTAACACCAGCGCCGTGACGGCTGCGCGCACCGGGGTGATCGTGCCAAACGCCCGCATCCACCGGGGCGCCTCGGCGTGACCGTGCCGCGTCACCCATCGGTAGATACCGAACAGGATCAGCGCCGAGCCCAGTGCCACGCGCAGCCAGGAGGCCCACGTCGGTGGGGCCGTGTGCAAGCCCGCGAACAGACCGGATCCGGCAACGAAGATGCCTGTCAGCGCCGCCAGGCCGAGCATCCAACCGCCGAGAAACGCCAAACTCGTCGGCCGTGGCCGCGGCGCGTGCAAGACCAGCACCGCCGGGATGATCGTCAACGGAGAAACCGCGATCACCAGAGCCAGCGGAATGAGTGTGGCAAGCAGTGCGCCCCAATTTCCGGTCACGGGCAGCAATCTTCGCATTGAACGCGCGCGCTCACCTGCCAAACGGGAGCGCGGCGCGTCCGCACGTGCCATGATCGGTTCTTGGGGATCATCGCGGGAGGGGCTCACGTGGCAACTGCCGTACATCTGGGACACATCTTCCATCTCGCCGGTACGCCTCTGATTACCGACGCCGACGCCGCGCTGGTGTCGCTTCCCGATGGCGCGTTGGTGATTGGCGCCGACGGTCGCATCGCGTTCTGTGGCGAACGTGACGACATCCCGCCGCAGTATCGGTCCGCGCCGGTGGCCGACCACCGCCCCGGGTTCCTGCTGCCAGGCTTTGTGGACACCCATGTGCACTTCCCGCAGACCTACGCCGGCGCCGCGCACGGCGGCGGACAGCTGCTGGAGTGGCTGACGCAATGCGTTTATCCGTCCGAATCACGCTATGCTGCAGCAGATTTCGCGAAGAAGGCGGCGAAAGCGTTCTGTGACCGCCGGATCGCGGTAGGCACCACCGCAGCGATGGTGTTCGGATCGGCGTTTCCGCACGCGCAGGACGCGCTGTTCGACGAGACGAGGCGGCGCGGCCTGCGGGTGGTCAGTGGGCGCGGCATCCAAACCGGCGGACCCGCGTCGGCCGCGGCGTTGATCACCTCGGAAGAAGAGGCCATCCGGCTGACCCGCGAAGAGATCGACAAGTGGCACGCCGCTGACACCGGCGACGTAAAGACCGCGCGCCTGCACGTTGCCGTGGTTCCGCGCTTCTCACTCGCGGTCAGCCCGCAGACCCTGAGAAGCCTCGGTGATCTCTATGAATCGGTGCGCGATCGGGGCGTGTACTTCCACAGCCACCTCAACGAGAACAATCGCCCGGGCACCGGCGAGGTGGACGAGACCAAGGAGGCCTATCAGGTCGACTCCTATCTGGACACCTACGACGGCAAGTTCCTGCCCGGATCGACAGTCGGCGGCCCGAGCCTGCTCGGGCGCCGCAGCATCATGGCGCACGCGGTGCACTGCCAGGACGTCGAACTGGAGCGGATGGCGGCGACGGGCACGTCCATCGCGCACTGCCCGGTCTCTCAGCAATTCCTCGGATCAGGCACGATGCCGTGGCTGCGGACCGTGGCATCGGGGGTGAACATCGCGGCCGGAACGGATTACGGTGGCGGCGACGAGTGGCTGATCCCCCAGGTGATCGGGGCCGCGTTTAAGGTGCACATCTCCGAACCGGATGATGACGGTGTCTCGATGCATCCGGCGGAAATGCTGTTCCTCGGCACCCTGGGCGGCGCGCGCGCCCTCGACATGGAGAACCGGTTCGGGAACTTCGACGTCGGAAAAGAGGCCGACTTCGTCGTCGTCGACCCCCGGCGCACCCCGGCGCTGGAAGCTTCGTTGAGCTACGGCGTGCGTTCGGAGGATCCCGCGATGGCACGCGACCAGACGCTGTTCGGGCTGCTCATGGGCATCCGCGAGACGTCGATTGCCGACACTTACGTTGCGGGCCGCCGAGTGGCGTGATCAGATCTGTCCTTGCGGGCTTTGACCGGGTCCGAGCTCGGCGGAAGGGTGAGCAGGTCGCCACGCAGGCTGCCGCGCGCGGTTCGGACGGTGACCAGGATCCAGGTCAGCAACAGGCCGAGATAGGCGACGGCGGCTGCGACCTTGAACGCCGGAAGGTGGGTGTGCGCGGCCAGCTGGGACGTGCCGGTGACGAAGGTGCCCACCGGAAACGTCAGGCTCCACCACGTCAGCGCGAACGGCATACCGTGCCGCAGCGTACGCGCCGTGAGCGAGGCGGCCAGCGCGATCCACAGCACCGCAAAACCCCACACCGGCACCCCAAAGATGATCGCGAAATCGTTCATCGCCGCGGCGAGCTGGGGATCAACCGCACCGGTCGACGCCGCTGACGCGAGAAGCCCGGCGGCGGTAATCGATTGACCGAGCGGACCGAGCACGATCCACAGCGTCGGCACCCGCGCCGAGCCCGAGGTGCCGTACAACGCCAGCCGGCTCCAGATCATCGCGATGATGTTCAACGATGCGATCAGGGAAAGGCCGAACATCGCGTAACAGCCGTACAGCATGGTCTCGCGGCCAGTGCCCGGTGGCATGTGCGGCAGTAGCAGCGCGCCCGTCGCGGCCGAGACCATCGGCGGTACCACCGGCATCAGCCATCCACCGAACGCGGCGTCGGGTTCGACGCGCAGTTGGGTGAACATCAGGAACGGGATGCTTACCGCGGTGAACAACCCGCCGACCGTGCCCGCCGTCCACAGCACCCAGTCCAGGTCCACGGCGGTGCGCGGACCGATCAGGTCGCCACCCACCAGCACCGCACCGGCGCCGACGGTCATCATCGCCATCGGCGCGGCTCCGTAGAAGTGGGCCATTTGCGGATTGCGGGCATGGGTGCGCGCCACCGTCGGGTTGCGCAGCCAGTGGCCACCGACCAACACGATCAGCACCACCAACACGACGGCGGCGAGCACCCAGACACCGCAGGCGAACCCCCGCAGCCCGGGCACATGTACGGGCAGGGTCGCACCGGCGATGGCGACGATCCCGGTCCCCATCACCGAGGCGAACCAATTGGGCCCGATGTTGCCCAGGACTACGCCGCGGGTGGGCGACTGGTTCGGTACCGCCGGTGTGCCGTCCGGGCTGGGGGTGGCCATAGCTGAGCAACCCTACAACTGCCGACGTGACCTCACTGCCGCAGGCGGTCGAAGATGTCGCGGTAGTAGAGGTGGGCCAGAAAGTGCCCGCCGGCCCTGACGTGCAACGTGGCCGCTGGAATTCGTGCGGCGAGTTGCGCTGGCCAGCCCGGATCCAGCAACCGGTCCTCAGATCCCGCCCAGACGTCCACCGGCACCCGCAGTTCCTCGGGCGCAAAGCCCCAGGGCCGGGTCATTGCGCGGTACTCCTCGACGACACCTTGTGGCTGCCGCAGCGCTTCGCGAGACATGCGCGCGAACACCCGGAAACCTTCGGCCCGCAACACCGCGGCGTCGGCTGCGCCCAGTTCGCACGCGGCCAACCAGCCGTACAACTGCGGCGCCCACCGGGCGGCCAATCCCGCCGCACGGAAGCACTGGCGCGCCATCCACGGTGCGCGGCACGACAGCCCCACGCCGAACCGGTCGATGGGCGGCAAGCGGTCGAAAACCCCCGGTTCGGTGACCGGTAGCGCGCCGGCGATGACGGCGACCCGTGTCACCCGCATCGGTAAGGCGAAACCCACAGCCGCGGCGTACTGCCCGCCGAGTGACCACCCCATCACCGCAAACCGCGGTATCGACAGACAGTCCATCAGCTCACCGACATCGCGGGCCCAGTCCAACACGGTGCGGTCGGGCTGCGGATCGGAACGTCCGACGCCGGGGCGGTCCGGCGAGATCAGCCGGACACCGCACTGTTGCGCCACCGATGCGGCAGCCTGCACGTCCAAGCGGCAGGCCAGACCGCCGTGCGCGTTGACGATCGGAAAACCCTCGGCATCCCCGTACTGCGCGTAACTGAGGGTGCGTCCATCGCGGAGGCCGGCCACATAGTCGGTGGAGATTCGGTCAGTGCTCGCCGTAGAACCAAACTTGAACATTTTGGTGCCCGCCATCCGGAGTTACGTCCGCTGACCGCGGTCATACGCCAAATGGTGAGGGGTGCGCGCGGGTCCGTCAACAGTGTGCCTGGAGTCGCCTACACTCCCTGGGTGCATCCTTGGCGTAACGTCGCGATTCGATGACTAAGCCTCAAACCACCGATGGACCGTGTGGCGTGATCTGTTGATTGTTTGATCTTGATTAAGTGGGCTGGGGTATGACTGTTCTGCTGGTCTGCCCAG